>DASRZI010000345.1:0-10196 GCA_035686605.1 Candidatus Zixiibacteriota bacterium | reverse complement strand
TTGAAGCCGTTGCAGATGACGAATCGCTCAGCGGGTAAAAAGCCCCGCTTTTGCATGAACAGGGTTATATCGACATCGGCCGTAGATGACATCTCATGGTTAGCGCCGGCGGATAGAGTCGTCCGGATTACTTCCTCGGCCGCATTAGCCTTGGATGCATAGGCGTAGTGGAAGCGACCCTCATAGCCGAGCTCCTCGATAACCTCGGCGAATAAGGCATTCATTCGCCGGATTTGCCTCCGGATTATAGGCAGGTAAACAATCTCAAGCGGACTGGGCAAGGACCGTCCTAATCCACTTTCTGTCCCGTCATCAAGAAACAGGCCCGCCAGGTCTAAATCCTCGAGAAATAATCGACCGTTTCGAGAACTCAAGTAGTCGTTAAACTCATGATCAGGAACCGGCTCTTCATGTTCCCACCCAACAACAGCTCTATTCATACCATTTCCTCCTGTCAAAGGATCCGTCGCATCCTGCATTGAAATATGCTTTGCATGATGCAGCGCAAGATGCAATGCATCTTACGATGAGGGATTATATCGAGAGTAGAGTCTGTGGACTAGCAACGCCAATGGATGGTGGGCAGACCGAGACATCGGCTGAAGATGGTTGTACGCTCCAATAACGAGATAGTTAGTGATTGCAGATTTTCAAATAACTCAGCGTGACGATTCGTAGATCCAAGCTCAGTCGAGTGCGTTTTTTGGGGCCTTCTAGTGAGTGATGTTTGTCATAGTCGATTGCATGACATATGGCACTGGGAGATTGTCTTACATCGCCGTATTCTATAGGTACACAGGTTGATTTTTGAGGAATCGGAGAAGCTATGGCCCATACGGCCTGGGTAACCACGAACACCAAATGGTGTGACAAGGTGAGTTCCGAGGCAAATATGATGGAAAAACGGATTTATCCGTCCGAAATCATGCCCGACTTTCCTGGTTACCGCATAACGGCTCGAAAGTGTTCGTTAAGCATAGGCTGTAATTTGCAGGGATTTCCTTGCAAGTGGGCTTTCACTGAACTAGGCGAAGATCTCTTCTAAATCAATTGTGATTCCTCCTGTTCTGTGCAAGGGTTTGGATAGGCCGGAACCTGCCCCCTAGGTCCGGCCTATCGCCTTTCTAGGGCAACTTCACCAGCTTGTGCTACACTCAAAGCGGAACTTCCATAGCCAACATACCCGTAAACCCCTAATCGAGAAGCAAATACTTTGCGCGTCTTCACCGTAATAAACCCAGTGGCCGGCAAGACCAAGGCCGGAACCGTTGCTAAAACCCTTCAGCGCTACTTTGATCCTGCTAAGTGGCAGATGGAAATATACGAAACAAAGGGCGAGGAGCAGGTCGGCGCCATCGTGAAGGAAGCCGTCGAAGGGGGTGCGGATTATGTGTTTTCCGCTGGGGGAGACGGCACCGTCTCACAAGTGGTGGATGGTTTGGCCCATTCAGATGTTCCGTTGGGCATCATCCCTTCTGGCACGAGCAACGTGATCGCCCAAGAGCTTGGAATCCCTCTGAATGTCGATAAGGCCTGCCAGATGCTCGCCGGAACGCCTGCCGTTTTGGCTGTAGATGCGATACAGGTCGGCGAGCAGTTTTTCATCCTTGCCGTCGGCACAGGTATCGATGCCAAGGTGATGGAATCGGTCAGTCGCGAAGGAAAGCGCCGGTTTGGACCACTGGCATATGCCTGGACCACATTGAAGGTTATAGTCGGGATGCAGCCACGCCGGTTTACAGTCATCGCTGATGGTAAGGCGTTCCAGATGAAAGCGGCCGTGGTGCTTCTTTCGAATGTGGGGACCTTAACCCGTCCATTGCGCTGGGGACCGAACATTAGGCCGGATGACGGCCGCATAGATATCAATATTATTCGCGGCAAGAATGTCTTGGACTACATGCTTAGTGCCTATGATGTTCTTCCCGGGGGACCGCGTCCAACCGCGCACATCCGTCATATCGAGGCCAAAGAATCCGTCACGATCTTCGCTGACCAGACCCTTCGAGTCCAGGGTGATGGGGAATTGATCGGCTATACACCCCTTGAGGCGCGGGTCATTCCTGGGGCAGTGAAAGTACTGGTCCCGCCGGCCAACTAGAGTTGGCAGCGTGGATCAGGTATATCAGGCAGATGGTTCATTAGATCTTCGTCTGGCTTCACCCCATTGTTAGTTGAATCAGTGAATAAATTGAGAGCCAGGTTAGACGAGTCCGAGTAACTTTCCCCCTTGAAAGACTAGAATACTGGCGAAAAGGGCGATCATCGTTTGGTATATCGCGGCCGACCAGGCCCAGCGACTGCCAAACTCCTGCTTGATCGCACCCATGGTAGCCACGCAGGGCACGTAAAGAAGAACGAAGACGAGAAAGGCAAAACCAGCCAGCGGGGAATAATGGTCCTGCAAGGCCTTGCTCAGGGTTGTATCCTCAACAGCCTCTTCTGCCGTGATCAGATTTACCCCTGGAATCAAGCTCACGAGGGTTCGGGCGGCTTCGGCTGTTGCCTGGCCGAAGCCAGCAACGATTAGCCAGAGCTGGTTGAAGACGTTTCCAGACGATTCGCCTGCAGCAGCAGCGTCGACAATCTCGTCAGCCGGCTCTCCCGTATAAACCTGGGCCAGAGTACTGACCACCATTTCCTTGGCAATCAGGCCAGTAATAAGGGCGCCGGATGATTCCCAGTCACCAAATCCGGCAGGTGCCAGAACCGGGGCAACGGCCGAACTGACCTGTCCATAGAGGGACTCTTGCCTGCTCTCGACGCCCCATGGTAGGTTCAGGAGGAACCACAGACCGATAGAGAATATCAGAAGAACGGTGCCCGCTTTCCGAACAAACTCCCATGTATTTGTCCAGGTGTGCAGCAGTAGACTCTTCGCCGTTGGCAGCCTGTATGGAGGTAGTTCAAGGACGAAAGCGGTGTTTTCATCCTTCTTGAGGATTGTGCGCGAAAAGATAAAGCCGATGACCACGGCAATGGCGATCCCTAATACGTACAATAGCCAGATGACCAAGCCAGCCCTGGCTCCGAAGAAGGCCATGGCAAAGACCAGATAGACGGGAAGCTTCGCCGAGCAGGACATGAAGGGAACGAGGAGAGCTGTCAGAAGCCTGTCTCGTCCGTTGGCCATCGTGCGAGTTGCGTAAATGGCAGGAACAGCGCAGCCAAAGCCGAGCATGAGAGGTATCACCGATTTACCGTGAAGGCCAATTACCTGCATGAAGCGGTCCATGACGAAGGCCGCTCGTGCTAAGTAGCCAGAGTCTTCGAGTAAGGCGAGGAAAAGAAAGAGTATGATGAGGCCGGGAACGAAGGTTAATACACCACCAACCCCGGCTACAACGCCGTCGATAACCAGGGAGTGCAGCCATTCGACCGCACCCAGTTGGACCAATATCGCTGAAAGAGCGCCGGCGATTGGTCCATTAACGACCTCATCCACCCAATCGAGGAAAGGAGCAGAAACGTCGATTACCAGGCGAAAAATGAGGAACATGATCGCCAGGAATATCGGCAATCCCATTACTCGATTCGTCGCGATACGGTCCACCCGATCGGTGAATGTTGGCTTTTGGGTTTCAGGGACGTTTGTTACCTGCCGGCTAATCGTACTTACCACCCCATAGCGGTGGTCGGCGGCAAGAATCTCAACATCCTCCTCATAAAGTGATTCGAGCTGAGAGATCTCATCTTCGGCTCTCTGGACGACTGCCTGGCCTCCCTGCATGGACCTGACTCTTTGGGCGATATCTTTTTCACCCTCCAGTAGTTTTAGTGCCAGCCACCTGGAGCAATATCCATTCATCGGCAGATGACTAGATTCAATGCTGGATGATACCGAGGAGATGGCCTCTTCTACATCATCACCGTAGTCCACTTTGAATGAAACCGGTTGGGTTGTTTGGCAGTTACACCCCTTCCGATAGCCGCCGGTAACGCCGCACGAGGCAGGACAAGCCCCGACCATGCTCACAGCAGTCATGAGCAGTTGGTTGATTCCTTCTTTGCGGCTGGCTATGGTCGATAGAACAGGGACACCACCTAGCAAGCTCGAAAGGTGCTGGTTGTTGATCTCGATCCCCTGCGCTTCTGCCTGGTCAGTCATGTTCAGGGCAACAATGACTGCTACGCCCATTTCTACCAGTTGGACCACCAGGTATAGATTGCGCTCGAGGTTTGTAGCGTCCACAACGCAAACTACAGCGTCCGGATGTTCAGAGATGATGAAGTCCCGGGCAACTACCTCGTCTGGGGAATAGGCGGCCAGACTATATGTTCCTGGTAAATCAACAAAATCAATATTGACTCCGTTGCACCGGCAAGCGCCGGTCTTAGCCATAACCGTCTTCCCAGGCCAGTTCCCGGTATGCTGGCGCAATCCCGTCAAGGCATTGAAGATGGTACTTTTACCCGAATTAGGGTTGCCGGCAAGGGCTATGGTTAGGTCAGGCATATCCTTCCCACGGAGAAAACTTGAGTTGGAAATCTAGGGAAACTGAAATTGAATGCCAGTTCTCAGTTACGCGACCTTTGGCTGATCCCAAACAGGTTTGACCTGAAATATTGGCTTTAAATTCAAATCGATTAGAGGTTCGAATGTGTTGTTTGGCCATGATGTCGCCGACAGAGTATTCAATCGATTGGTTGGACCAAGATCTGGCTGGCGTCAGCGCGGCGTAGAGACAAGCGATACCCTTTAAGCTGGTATTCAACTGGGTCCCCAAGGGGCGCTACTCGTTCAACTTTGACTATCTCACCTTTGACAAAGCCCATCTCCAGGTACCGGCGCCGGACCGGCCCATTGCCAGCGATCTTGACGACAGCTGCCGATTGACCGGGTTTAAGTTCGCTCAGAGGAAGAGTTTCCATATGTGCCATGTACCTTGTTTTCTGAAGATCGGTTCTGATCTGACTGACAAATGTTTCAGTGGACATTGTGAATTAGCCTTGACTTACGAGTATTCGCTCAGCCAAGTTGAGGCCGATGACGATCTCATCCTCGCCTACAAGCAGCGTAAGCGGTCCTTCCAAGGGTGCGGCAGCGATTAGTGTTAGTTCTGTACCCGGCCACAGCTTTCGCTCAGCCAGATAGCTCAGGATATCGCTGTTCTCCGGAACTATGGCCTCTATCCTGCAATTCTTGTTAAGTTGGAGATCAGTGAGCGGCATACTTAGCAAGTTCTCCGTCTCACCTGTCTCGTTTGGAATCGGGTTCCCATGAGGGCAGCGTCTGGGGTTCTCTAGGTAGTTGGATAGTGCCTGTGTGACCTGAGGGGCCGTGGCGTGTTCCAGGGAGCAAGCCAGATCGTATGATTGGGCCCAGTCAATATCCAGCTGATCGACCAAGAAGCACTCCCACAAGCGCTGGCGTCTGATCACGCTGTTGGCCAACTGCCGGCCTTCGCCGGTCAGTTCAACACCCTTATATGGCAGGTGTTGGATGTATCCGAGATCGCCCAGACGTTTCATCATCTCGCTGGCCGAAACGGGTGAGATGCCCAACCTGCCTGCAACGCGGCCGATGGAAACGGGAGCGTGCTCACCCCCCAACTCGGCCACTGTCTTCAGGTACATTTCAACGCTTTCACTTCTTGTCTCGGTCATCACTGCGAATCTCTCACCAGGCAATCGTTCTCAGGTTTTTCGTTCTCCGCGAGCTTGCCATTATTCTAAGGTTCACTTGCCAATAATTTATAAGGTAACCCATATAATAATGTATAGGGCAGACCTCATCCAGGGACGTAGATCACCTCTTGAATATGACAAATGTCACTTCAGTGTTGATATAGCGAACTCACCTGGTTTGGGGCATAATGCGACTGTAACTTACCCATAGGTTAACGAAGAGGCGCATCATGTATCTTTACGTACTGAAATGGGACATCAATCCGAGAAGAAGTGATGCCTACGACGATTGGGCGCAGAAGGCGATTAAGCGCAGTATCGAAGTTCCCGGCGTGCTTGAAGTTCGAGCCTTTCGTCCGATGGCTGGAGAATCTCAGGTTGTCGTTACCTTCGAATTCGAGGATTTCGATTCCTGGTCACTTTGGTTCAACGATGACCATATTCAGCAGGTATTCAATGAGCTTTTCGCTATGGCAGCAAATGTCAATCGTGAGCTGTGGGAACCATCACCCCTCATTCCTGAGCCGATCAATCTGACCGGTCACTCTCCTGAGGCGTAATCTCATGAACAGCCGCCAACGGTTCAAGGAAACGATGGCCTATGGCCAGCCCGACCGCGTTCCTTATTTTGAAGAGGGTATAAAGGAAGAAGTTCTAAGAAATTGGCGCGTAGAGGGGATGGCGGCAGATGTCGCCTTTTCAACCCTTTTCCATTCAGACAAACAGGAGGAGCTCGCCCCGGATGTAGAGCCAATTCCCTTTCCCAAGACCTGGCCCGCTACTAGATCGGAATTGCGAATCCTACGCGAACGACTGGATCCAAATGATCCAGAGCGGCTGCCGGCCGAATGGCCAAAGCGGGTCAAAAGCTGGCGGAATCGTGATCATGTTCTGATGGTCCGTGTGAATAGGGGCCTATTCCAGACCCTGGGGATAACAGACTGGCGACGATTTTCGGAAGTCATATATCTTCTGAAGGATGATCCAGAGTTTGTTCGTGAAGCCATGGGCATTCAGAGCGAATTCGTGGTCGCGATGTTGAAGCGAATACTGGCCGAGGTTGAGGTTGATGCGGCAATATTTAGCGAGCCAATAGGGGGGAACAGCGGGCCGTTGATCTCTCCAAGGATGTATGAAGAGTTCGCCTTGGATAGCTACGAGCCGATCCTTTCAACCCTGAGGGAGCACGGCATAGAGACGATTATTTTTCGCACCTACGCAAACAGCCGGATACTGATCCCGAGCATATTGAAGAGAGGATTCAACTGCCTCTGGGCCTGTGAAGTAGAGGTCAAGTCAATGGACTACCGTGATATTCGCAAGGAATACGGCAAGGACCTGAGATTGATCGGTGGTATCGACCTGGATTCATTGCTAGATGGAAGGGACTCAATCCGGCGAGAACTCGAGGAGAAAGTACCGGCCCTTCTTGCACAGGGTGGGTATGTTCCTCTGGCGGATGGTCGAGTCAGGAAAGATGTGCCTTACGAGCGCTATATCTATTACCGGCAGTTACTTCAATCTCTCATTACGGGAGCCACAGGCTAAATTTTCGCTGCGGATGAACGATCGATCTTAAGAGAGACTTCATCACGCTCAGCAAATCCGAGGCAGCATCTCCCCAGCCATCATGTCCACGATCCTTGTTCCGCCGATAGCCGTTTTGAGCAGCACTCGACCAACAGGCTTTTCCACAACTTCGCCGATGATGACGCTCTCCTCACCATAGCGTGTCGACCGCATCACCGCAAGGATATCTTCGGCCTCGCTGCGAGCGACGATGGCGATGAGTTTTCCCTCGTTGGCGATATAGAGGGGGTCGAAGCCGAGCATCTCGCAGGCCGCATGTACGGCCGGACGGACCGGGATTTTGTTCTCCTCAATTACGATGCCTGCCCCAGATTGTTTGGCGATCTCGTTTAGAGCGCTGGCGACACCGCCCCTTGTTGGGTCCCGCAGGACGTGGATCGACTTGCTGGCTGCTAACATGTTCGATACCAGGTGATTTAACGGAGCGACATCACTTGTCACATCGGCCTCGAATCCCAGCTCACCCCGGGCGGAGAGAACGGCAATGCCGTGGTCGCCAACCGGCCCGGACAGTAAAACCACATCGCCAGGACGGGCCTGCTCACCGCCAATAGTCACATCGCGTTGAAGCACCCCAATTCCGGATGTGTTGATATACAAGGCATCGGCCTTCCCCTTGTCAACGACCTTAGTATCACCGGCAATAATCTGGACTCCTGCCTCGGCCGCCGCTTCCCGCATCGATGCCGCGATCACCTCCAACACGCCAAGTTCAAGTCCCTCCTCAAGGATAAACCCCGCCGTGATGTAGGATGGCTTGGCGCCCATCATGGCCACGTCATTTACAGTACCGCAAATGGCCAGCTTTCCAATATCTCCGCCTGGGAAGAACAAGGGCCAGACAACATGAGAATCGGTGCTGACAGCTATCCGGTCCGCTGTGGAAACATCGACTACTCCAGCGTCATTCGAAAGACGGAGGACTGGGTTGTCAAAAGGTGGATAGAAGAGATCGGCTATCAAGTCATGGGACAACTTACCACCACTGCCATGTCCCATGATCACCTGCCCGCGCTTTTGTATTGGCACGGGACAAACAAGCCCCTGTATGGTTATCGTCTCTGTCATCGACGGTTATCCTCGTCTCATTCTTGATTTACAATAGCATCAATATTCTGAAAAGAATGGGTTACTTCCAGGCACGCGAGAATTGCTTTGGTCGGTCCAATATTGACTGAACCTTATCTCCGGATATGAGAGTCTTTTCACTCGAATTATTTGTCTGCCACTACCCAGGCACTGATTTGCGAGTCTTTTTCAATACGGGTTTTGAGACCGTGCCTAATGAGCTCGTCCCGGATATCTTCTGGAGAGATAAAATGGCTCTGCATAAGAGTGATCTTCTCGGCAAACGCGATGAGCTTTACCCTAAAGAGATTGATGTTGGGTTCCTCGATGACCAGCCGTCCCCCAGTCTTTAGGACGCGAGCTATGTCTGCAATAGCCTCACGTTGATTGGCGAAATGGTGCAGGGCATCCACGACCAAGATTCGTTCAAAGGTTTCGTCGGCGAAGGGCAATCGCTCCGCATGGGACTGAGAAATTTGCAGTACTTTCTTTTGCCTGGCTTGAGCTAACATCCCCGCTGAGGCATCCGTGACGACGAGTTCATCAACCATCGGCCTCAGCTGGGCTGAAACCCGTCCCGTTCCGCCGCCAGCATCCAGCAGCCATCCTCGCGCTGGCAACTTTAGAATTTCCTGGAGCCGCCCCACTTCAGGAGGCGCGATCACCCGTTCATAGAAGGGTGCCAGCAGGTTGAAATGGTCAAACATCCAACTACTGCTCCTGCACCAGGTCCAGACGATAGCGGTAATAGGCGGCGCACGCTCCTTCACTGGAGACCATGGTCGCCCCGAGAGGATGCTCTGGTGTGCATTCCTTACCGAAAGCTGAGCAGTCGCCCGGTTTCTTAAGACCCAACAGAATCTGTCCCGCAATGCATAAAGAAGATTCCTCCGGATGAATATCCTCTACACTGAATCGCTTTTCGGCGTCGAAGTCAGCGTATTCCGGTCGAAGTCCCCAGCCGCTCTTTGGGATAACGCCGATGCCCCGCCATTTCCTATCTACCTGGTGAAAAACCTTGTTGATGACGGCCTGGGCCGGTTTGTTCCCCTCGAAAGTTACTGCCCTCGCATAGGCATTGGCCGCGGTTGCCTGACCGTTCTCAAGCTGCTTCACGGTCGCTAATATCCCTTGCATGATGTCGACCGGTTCAAAGCCGGTGACGACGATCGGAACCTGGTACTTGGAGGCGATCGGTGCGTATTCCCAAAAACCCATCACGGCACAGACATGACCTGCGGCGAGGTAAGCCTGGACCCGATTTTCCGGAGAGCTCAATATCGCTTCCATTGCGGGGGGGACACAAACATGGGAGACCAGTACGCTAAAATTCGACAATCCCAAGGTGCTGGCTTGGAGAACACTCATTGCGTTTGCGGGAGCAGTGGTTTCAAAGCCAATGGCAAAAAACACGACCTCTCTATCCTCATTTTCCTGGGCGATTCTCACCGCATCAAGGGGTGAATAAACGACGCGAATGTCGCCGCCAGCAGCCCGAACAGAAAACAAATCCTTCGAGGAACCTGGAACTCGCAGCATATCGCCGTAGGAAGTGAAAATGACCTCCGGTCTGGAGGCAATCGCCAAGGCTTTGTCGATGAGCTCCAACGGGGTGACGCAGACTGGACATCCAGGACCATGGACTAGTTCGATCTCAGGCGGCAACAGTTGGTCAATTCCATATCGCATTATCGAGTGGGTCTGACCGCCGCATATCTCCATCAAGACCCAGGGTTTTGTCACGATCCGGGCTATTTCATCCGCTGCCTTTTTGACCAGTTCAGCGTCCCGATATTCATCGATGTACTTCATCGTTCTATTGTCTCGGAGATATCAGGATACTCTTCGTTCATGCCTAATTCCTCTTCGATATCGGCGATTTCACGAAGAATCTTCAGCGTTTCTTGAGC
>DASRZI010000344.1:0-6223 GCA_035686605.1 Candidatus Zixiibacteriota bacterium | reverse complement strand
TGCCAGCATCCTCGATATCTTTTCGGCCGTTCGCCGGAGAATGCTCTCTGCAACCCGGATAATCTGCGTATCATGGTCAAACACCTTGGCTGCGCCGCTTACGAGCTTCCACTGAAGTCGGGCGAAAGCTACGGGGGATATGGTACGGTAGACGAGATGCTAGATACCCTTGCCGAAGCCGGGCTAATATACAGGACCAATGAGCAATACCATTGGCTGGGCGAAGGGATCCCGGCCCATCAGGTATCTCTCAGGACAAGCGGCGACGATACCGTCGTTATTCAGGATATAAGCCGTGATAAGCCCGTCGTGATTGGGGAAGTCGACCTTGAAAGCGTTCCTTTGCTGGTTTATGAAGGCGCCATCTATATGCACCAGGCCAGGACCTACCTGGTTGAATCTCTAGACTGGGATGGAAGGTTGGCAAATGTCCGGCCCACCGACGTTGATTATTACACTCGGTCCAGCATGGGAAGCACCATTCGTAAGCTTGCCCCGGAGGAGGAGTCCTCTGCGGGAGAATTGATACGAGCTTATGGCGATCTATTGCTCGTGACGAAAGCCAGCGGGTATAGGAAGATAAAGAGGTATACGCATGAAACGCTGGGTTTTGGGGAGATCGACCTGCCTGAACTCGAACTGGATACAAGCGGCTATTGGATAGTATTTGGCGAGAAGCTAACGGATAGGTTGGTAGAAGCGGGGCTATTGGTCCGGCCAAATGAATACGGCCCTAATTGGCAGCAGCAGCGGGAAAAAGCCCTGGAAAGGGATGGCTACAAATGCCGGACTTGTGGTGCTGAGGCCAGACCAGGTCATGGTCTGCATGTGCACCATATCCGACCGTTTCGAGACTATAGCTACCTTCCGGGAAAAAACGAAGCCTATCGCCTGGCAAACGAAGTAGAAAACCTGGTTACCCTCTGTCCCAGCTGTCACCGGCAGGCTGAGGCGGGCCAGCAGACCCGTTCTGCTCTTGGTGGATTGGCTTATGCGTTGAGCAACCTGGCTCCCCTCTACCTAATGTGCGATCCAGCCGATATCCAATCCAGCGTGGACATTCGAAATCCCATCACCAGGGCTCCAACGGTGGTGATCTACGAACGGATCGCGGCTGGCGTCGGTTTTAGCCAGCGTCTTTATGAGCTGCACAAAGAACTCTTGGAATCTGCCTTGGAGATGGTCACCGACTGTCGATGTCATGATGGCTGTCCCGCCTGTGTCGGACCTCCTGGAACCATCGGACCAGATACCAAGGAATCTACCTTGAGCCTGCTTAAGATCTTAAACGAAAGAACGAAGGAATAG
Organism: Candidatus Zixiibacteriota bacterium; assembly: GCA_035686605.1. Lineage (GTDB taxonomy): Bacteria > Chloroflexota > Anaerolineae > Promineifilales > Promineifilaceae > UBA11865. The sequence continues at coordinate 4,915 of DASRZI010000344.1, read as the reverse complement.
CCTTGCGTCCGACAAGCAAGCACCAGTTCGGTGTATTGCTAAGCCGTAGAAAGATATCTAGTTGATTCTGTCCAGGAACGGCACGGCTTAAGAGGTGATCAGTCGGTGGTTGACTTTTGAGGGGGTGTCCAGAACCTACATGATAGAAGCTTGCCCAGAGTGGGCAGGCCATCCATGGGAGTCAGCTTTTTCCCTTCTTCCCTCGACTCATACCGGATAGGCGTTTCCAGTATTCGTACTCCAGAGCGCAGCAGCTTGGCCGTAATTTCTGCCTCGATCTCAAATCGGTGGCTTTGCAGCTCAAGGGATTGGAGCATGCGGCGATCGATCATTTTGTAGCATGTCTCCATATCCTTCAGACGGTAGCCGTAGAGAATATTCGTAGCAAGGGTCATGGCCTGGTTTCCCCAACGCATCAGTCGGGTCCGGTGGCTCAGATCTCGTACGCCGTAGACGGCCTTGGCTTCGTTTTCTTCGTAAACCTGGATCAAATTAGAATAGTCCTCGGGGAAATACTCCAGGTCCGCATCTTGAATGATAACCACATCGCCGGTAGCTTCAGATAAGGCGGTTCGAATCGCACTCCCCTTGCCCCGGTTCCTCGGGTGAGTCAAGAGCATCGTGTCGTCGTTGACTGCCCGGCGAAGCTCGTCCTTAGTGCCGTCGTCAGAACCATCGTCGACCACGATGATTTGCATATCAACAGGCACCTTGTGCACACGAGACAGCAGAGCACCTAAGGTGGATGCCTCGTTATAGATTGGGATGATTACCGTTAGTTGCATGAGAACACTTGAGAAATCGCTAGGGAATTATAATAGATAGCCGCCTGATTTACATATCATACTGTCAATTTGAGACAAGAAGAGAGTAAAAGAGATATTTATCGACGGATATAGTGAATCGGTCACAATGGAGCACCCATGAGGAGTGATAACAGAATCATCCGTTGGTGGTGGGTGTTGGACGCTTGAAGGCCGAAAGGTGACGTGCTATCGTTTGATTCTGAGGTCATGGATTAAGCCATATAGGGACAACAATGAACCACGTGAGCTGCGTTATTGACGGCCGATCCATGGTCCGAGATCAGATTTAGATTGCTGAGAGCCATTTAGCAATTGCTCTAGACAGAGGACTAATAAATGAATTATCTATCCCATCTCGAGTGTTCTTATTGCCAGCAGCACCATGAAGCCGACCAGCTAATCAAGGTATGCCCTCAATGCGGATACCCGCTGCTTGCCCGATATCACCTCGATCTAGCTCGGGACCAAATCGACCGGGACAGGATTGCCGGACGACCCGCTGATCTCTGGCGCTTCCATGAGCTGCTGCCGGTGCGAGATGCGAGGAACATCGTGTCCCTGGGTGAAGGTGGAACTCCAGTCTTGAAGTTGGAAAGACTCGGTGGTCAGCTTGGTCTAGAAAATCTCTACCTTAAAGACGAGGGCCAAAATCCCACCGGTAGTTTTAAGGCTCTTGGAATGTCGGTGGCTGTAAGTCGAGCACTTGAGCTGGGCGCCAGCGAATTTGTCGTACCGACGGCTGGAAATGCCGGGGGAGCATTGGCAGCCTATGCTGCCCGAGCAGGCGTAGGCGCTCACGTTTATATGCCGCAAGACGCCCCGATGATAAATATCCTGGAAGTCCAGATGACGGGGGTTGATCTACATCTGGTTCCAGGCCTTATCAACGACGCAGGTAGGGAGGCTGCCGCCGCGGCTGAGAAACATGGGTGGTTCGACGTATCGACCTTGAAAGAACCCTATCGTTTGGAAGGAAAGAAGACAATGGGCTATGAGCTAGCCATCGCCTTTGATTGGCAGCTTCCAGACGTAATCATCTATCCCACCGGTGGAGGGACTGGGCTGGTCGGTATGTGGAAGGCCTTTGACGAGATGGAGGCATTGGGCTGGATCGGCGCCTATAGACCCCGCATGGTGGCTGTTCAGGCTTCTGGCTGCGCCCCTATTGCTAAAGCCTTTCATGATGGAGCGGAGGAGGCCTCTCCCTGGGAAAATGCCATGACTGATGCCAGTGGCTTGCGGGTACCCGTGGCCATTGGCAGCCGTCTCATGCTGTTCGCGATTGTAGAGAGTGGGGGGACGGCCGTCGCCGTCGACGACAGCCAGATTCGAGAAGCCCAGCGAAGACTGGCATCCACTGAGGGCGTGTTTGCCTGCTTGGAAGGAGCCGCCCCCATCGCCGCCCTGGAAACCCTTGTTAAACGGGAGTGGGTGGGTCGGGAGGAACGCGTTCTTGTCTTTGATACTGGAACAGGTTTGAAGCAGAATCGTGCGTAGTATGGCCAGAGATCGAGGGGGTTAGTTGTCCTTGGTCTGAATTGCCAGGACGATCCAGGCCGCGGCAAGAAGACACAGCCCGTAGAGACTGAAGAAGGTGAATCGAATGGCTAAAGAATTCGCCGTTCGAGCCGCGTTCCCTGGATGCAGGACCAGGGGGGTCGTAAAAACCAGATAGAGGAGGAGGGAAGCCAACATGAAGTTGAGTACACCCTTAAGGCGGTGGGAGAAGGGCCAGGTGCTCAATCCTTGGACAATAAATCCCACAGCCAAAACCTGAAGGACAGTGTTAGTCCGGGGTTCTTGCCAAAAAATCCGTCCCCAGTTGATACCAGCGGCGATGATGCTCATGACCGCACCTGCCGCGAAGAAGGCCAAGGCGATCCAGGTTATTGTGGTCGCCCAACTCTGGAGTTTCTCTCGATCAAGGACGGCCGCAGCTAAACCTACCAGACCTCCGACGACGATGCCGGTCATGCCTGTCCATGTTAGGGCTACGTGAACGTAAACGGATTGGATTCCTGAACCTAAATCTTTCTCTTCCGGAGCAAACAGTAGGACCAATGCTGCCAGCAAGGCCAGAAAGACTAATCCATTCCAGGTGGATCTTCGAGAAAGGTGAATTGATTTCATGGAGTATTGCGTCGTCGTATCTAGATAGGGCTTACGATAATTCAGATAACGGATGGTTCGTATGAGATGCATGGCGAGCAAAGACAGAGGATTATAGCAGGAACAGGTCTCTAATGGCTGCAAGGGCCGGTCGAACCTATATTACGGCGGAGATAATCCAAGTCGATAAGTTCTGAGATTGAGCGAGGGACCTTCAGCGGTTATCTATGGAGGTCGAAAGATAAAGGATTTGTCCTTCGACTAGTTAACTGGCCAAAAGACAATCGGCTGAGTTAGTTTTTTCCCAGGGTTTTCTGGACGACCTGGGTAACGAGGTCGCGAATTTCTGCCCGATCGAGGGCTGGCTGGTCAATTGGTGGGAGAGTCTGGGCGTTCATATTCTGTGCCCAGTGTGAGCCATCAATTTGAGAGTTCCCCTCTCGCCTCCGTTTAATGCCGCCTGATCTCATTGTGGATAAATGATCACTCCCGGTGTGACAGACACCGCATACGGCGCAGAATTCGGCCGCTTCGCCGGGTTTGCTCAGTCCCATCTCCTCTCGCTGCTTCAACAGTTTGCTCACCTCATCCGGAGAAAGGGGATTAGTAACTCCTAGCTGGGCTAACATATAGGCGATTCGGGCGTTCTGTTCGACCGTCTCGAGGCGCATGAACCCCTGCATTGGATCTCTGCCCACGGTTACCGTTCCATGACGTTGAAGTACCAGCGCGTCGTGATTGCCAATAAATTCGCGAATCGCCCGCACACTCTCTTCGCTGGATGGGGTTGCATATTCCGTAGTGGGGATCAATCCCAGGGATACTATGACCTCAGGCAGCAGGCAATCCGCAAGGGGAATACCGGCGATGGAGAGCGCGATTGTGGTAGGCGGGTGGGCGTGAACGACTGAGCCGATATCAGGGCGAAGGCGATAGATCTCCAGGTGCATGGGCAGTTCACTGGTAGGTTTGAGCTGCCGGTTGGTTGTCGTCGATGTCCCCACCCTGTAGCCATCTTCATCTACGAGTAATAATACGTCAGGTTCCAGAAACCCCTTGTGCAATCCAGAGGGAGTGATAAGGATGCGTCCCGGTTCCATTCGGGCCGAGATATTCCCATCGCTGGAGGAGATGAAGCCTTTTTCATAGAGAAGCTGGCCGACACGAACGATCTGCTGCCGGAGCTGGTATTCGCCGATGGGTACCATGGGCTGCTACTTCTTTTTCGCTTCCTGTCTGTACTTGTTAACCTCGGATACTAATCGTTTTGGCTTCCCATCAAACAGCTCGTAATCGATCTCCCTACGTACAAGCTTCATGAGTATGTCGTTCAGGGCCATATTCACTGGTGTAGGAATATCTAAAGAACTTCCGATCTTTGCCACCGTGCCATTATGATAAACGACCTCGTTCTCGCTTTTTCCGGAGACGAGATCCAAGTGGAAAGACGGTAATTTATTACCCCTCCCGGCAGCGATAATCTTGGATAAGGTCGGTTGGACGACTGCATCAGGAAGCCACTTTGTCGAAAATATAAGACGTCTTGTTTGGACACCGGGGAGGTCTATACCCTTAATTTTCAGACCTTTCATGACTGAAAGCGTTTCCTTGAGCATATCTCTCTCGATCTTGTAGGTAGGCTGAAACCCATAAATGACTTTTGGGTGCCGGTTGAGAATGGCTGAGGTGGCATTGCCAATCATGTTAAGTAGGGCTTTTGACCATTTCATCGACCGGTAGTCCTTCAGATCGACGCTTTCGATGCCGACGCCCGTAAATAGGTTTACCCACCGGCTGATGTCCTGCTTGGCCTCAGTAGGAGCAAGGGCCAGACCACGATCGATTCGTTCGACGATGATCGTCCGATAGGCTTCGTGACTAATAGGGGTGGTCAACGATCCGGCGATGACATTCTCAAAGCCGAATTCATTGACAAAGGTTTCCTCGATACCGATGCCATTCTGAAAGGTAATCATGGGCGGTGGCGAGGGACTAAAAGC
>DASRZI010000343.1:0-3169 GCA_035686605.1 Candidatus Zixiibacteriota bacterium | reverse complement strand
GGGTTAGTAATGGCGATGGTGCCATCTCACCTTGTCGTGGTGCGTCTACTGCCCAATGCTGACATAACACAATTTTGGCAGCGCGAGGCCGCAGAGCACCACAAGTGCCTGCGGTCTTTTTTATTCCCACGCTGCTAGACGAGCAAAAAGAATAAAAGAGGACGCAGGTGAGAGGCTCGAAGCCTCTAGCTTGCGTCCTTTTTTGTTGTCCGCGCTGGAAATCTTAAATATCAATATTGGAAAGTATCTGCGATTGCTGAAGTTAAAGGTGATAGAGGTCAAGAGATGATTAAATCAGAGATGATTAAATCAGTGATATTCGATGTCGGTGGCGTCCTTGTCCGCTCTGGTGATAGGAAAGGTCGAACAAAATGGGAACAACGACTCGGTTTAAATGAGTGGGAATCCGAAGAAATCATCTTCAATAGTGAGATGGGAAGAAAAGCGCAGCTTGGCGAGATTTCCGATGAGACACTCTGGGAATGGGCAGCCAGTCAGTTCGACCTTTCGCCTGAAGAATTCGAGCAGTTTCGCGAGGATTTTTGGGCTGACAATGCCGTTGACCGTGACATGATCGATATGATTAAGGATCTGAGGCCGGCGTACCAGACAGCCATCATCAGCAACGCGACCGATACCTTGAGGGAAGATTTGAAGAGCAGATATCAGATACTCGATGTCTTCGACCACGTTGTTTGCTCTGCCGAGGAGAAGACGATGAAACCGGGTCCGGAGATCTATCTACGGACGATCGAACTGCTGAAAAATGAACCTGGCGAATGTATCTTCATTGACGACATGGAAGAAAATGTGACCGCCGCTCGAAAGTTAGATATGAAGGCAATTCATTTCACGCCTGACACTGATCTTTCAGCTGAGTTATCAGCTTTAGGTGTGATGAGAGGAGGATGACCATGGCAACCATAACCAAACAAATAGATGTTCGAGATTCAGAAAACAAAGACCAAGGATTCGACGAGATGGAGATGAACGAGATGGTTTCACTAACGATGAACACAACTGATATTGCAGCAGAAGAATACAGGCTGCGCGGGGCGACTATGGACGATGTTGTGCCCGCTTTCGAATTATTCGACACCTGCTCAAAGCACATGATTGGTAAGTCGGAGACGACGCTGTCCCATGTTCAAACTGAATGGACTTCACCCGGGTTTGATCTGGCTAACTCCGTTCGTGTCGTCGAGACGCTCGATGGCAAGATCGTAGGCTATGTTGAGGTCTGGGATATTGAGGAACCACCGGTCAATTTATGGATCTGGGGACGGGTTCATCCTGACCATGAGGGTCGAGGGATTGGCACGAAGCTGATGAGTTGGGCTGAAAAACGAGCCCGTCAGGCGATCAAACGGGCGCCCAATGGTGCCAAGGTCGTTATGCGCTCAGGCACTTTTAGCCATTATGATCCGGCTCACGACCTGCTATCAGGAGTCGGCATGAATTTCATCCGTCACTTCCTCACCATGGCCATAGAGTTTGACGAGGAACCCGAGACACCAACCTGGCCAACGGGTATCCTTGTCCGGTCGATGGAAGGCGAAGAAGAACTAGAAGCTGTCGTCCGCGCTGTGCGTGAAGCCTTCAGGGACCACTGGGGGTATTTGGAGACGTCATTCGAGCAGGAATTCGATCAATGGCTCCATTTTAACCGGAACGACGCTGAATATGATCCGACTCTCTGGTTCCTCGCCATGGATGGGGAGGAAATCGCCGGGATTTCATTATGCCGGCTTAAAAGTGATGAGGATCCCGATATGGGATGGGTGAACGTTCTAGGCGTGATCCGGCCGTGGCGAAGAAAAGGTCTTGGTCTCGCCCTCCTTCATCACAGCTTCGGCGAGCTGAAACGACGTGGCCAAAGCAGCGCTGGACTCGGAGTCGATGCTTCGAGCCTGACTGGGGCCACAGGTCTGTATGAGAAGGCTGGAATGCATAGCATCCGCCAGTTTGACCTTTATGAGAAGGAACTTCGTCCAGGACGAGATCTTACGAAGCGGTCGATTTGAGCGTTGGATTCTAATCCAGCGGAAGACCGAATGCCTCGGGTTCTTAAGAAGAACGCAGTCAACTGGACGATATCTAAAACAAGGATTTAGAAATGAAACAGTCGACAGAGTTAGCACTTAGAGTTGACAATGCGTACAAGTTCTTTGGCAAGGCCAACGACCATGGATGGATGCCTTGGAGAAACAACCATGTCAAGGATGACGCTGAAAGAAGCAAGTCGATCACGGTCGCAGTCGATCATCTGACCTTTGAAATCAGACGGGGAGAGATCTTTGGCATCCTCGGTCCAAACGGCGGTGGTAAATCTACGCTGATCAGATTGATTGCCACCCTGCTCATACCGGACGAAGGATTCATCGAAGTATTCGGCCGGGACGTGGTCAGGGATCCCATGTCCGCTCAACGGATGATCAACCGCGTCTCCGTGGAAGCATCTTTCTTCAAAAAACTGTCACCTATGGAGAACCTGCTCTACGGAGCCAGGCTCTATGGGCTAAAAGGAAGCGAAATTCGCAAGCAGGTACATCTGATACTCAAGCGGTTGAACATCCCGGACAAGAACGTAGATCGCCCGATGGAAGAGATGTCTCGAGGCATGCAGCAGAAAGTGGCCATTGCCCGGGCTTTATTGAGCACACCTATGCTGCTGCTTCTTGACGAGCCAACAACGGGCTTAGATCCACGATCTAAAAGGGAGGTCCAGGCTTTCATAAGGGAACTGCGGGATGAGCACGACACGACAATCCTGCTCACAACTCACGATATGACTGAGGCAGATATTCTCTGTGATCGGGTTGCCATCATGGACAGTGGCCGCGTGGTCGCCCTCGACACGCCGGAAAAATTGAAGCGGGTCGCTAAGCAAAATGGTCACCCCCCTACTCTGGAGGACGTTTTCCTGGAGTTAACCGGTAAGGAGCTCGTGAAGGAAACGGACATGCCCATCTAGCCGGAAATGTGCCGATTGGACAAATTGCTTCAAAGATAGAATTAACACAAAGGAGGTAACAATGAGCGTAGCGACACAACAGATGCGCGCTTCATTTGCCTTTGTCGAAAGAAACTGGAACCTGGTAAGACGATACTGGGCCTGGGAACTGGTCTGGCTTGCTTATTCCATCGCCAATAGTTTGGCGGTCAGCTA
>DASRZI010000342.1:0-41173 GCA_035686605.1 Candidatus Zixiibacteriota bacterium | reverse complement strand
TTTCATGAGTTTCCCTCCACTATCATGGTGATTTACTCGCCGTCTGTTTGATACTAATCCTCCAGAATCTTCAGACAATTACACTTCTCCCAAAGCCAATTATGGAGCTTTTCGTTGGGTCTCTCCAGTGACGAAACTCATGTTTTTTTGATGGATTAGTAACCACCAATTTCCGAGTTCGAAAACGTATGAAATGGGTAGGCGATGCTAGACATGCTATGCGAGCTCCACTTGTTCGTTTCCAGGATGCAATATGCGTGCTCTGAGCGGGGAATACTTGATCCTTGTTGACTTGCATCACTCTCAAGGAGCTCCTCGCTTGCTGAAGGAAGCACATGTGACAAGGAAATCACCAACACTTTGCGCTACAGCCTGAGAGGATCGAGGTAAATTTTGAAGGTTGGCTCACGCAGGATCTCGGCAACTTTGTACTAAACAAGGCAGTTAATCAGCAGGCGAAGCGTTAAGCCGTGCGTTCTGCGGTTCATCATCAAACCTCCTTGGTTATGAACCACAGACCTTCAGGCAACAAAAAAGACCTTAGCCTAGCGAACTAAGGTCTCTTGGTGATAGCGGGGCTAGGATTCGAACCTAGGACCTCCGGGTTATGAGCCCGACGAGCTGCCACTGCTCTACCCCGCAATGTGGTTGAGGATTATAGCTTCCGAGTTCGGATTGTCAACACGAAGGAAAGGTTAATCTGTTTCAGTTTGTTTGTCTGTTAGAAAGTTACCATCTTGACTGGCTCATTTTCATTTGATAGACTCTGGATGTTATTAGCTAGTCCTTAACAATACGAAATCTGCTTGTGGTGTCCGCAGCCCCGGATGGCCGGACATAATGGCGAAACTGGTGCCGTATCAATTGAATGAAACCCAGTGTTTCTTTCAATTGCTTTGCGAAGTCCAGAACTGTCCCCGCAACTGTAATGAGCAGGAAAGATCTATTGAATCTTACCGCTCTTAGTCAGGTCGCCCGCCTCAAGCAAGTTTCAAACCTTCGAGGGCAAGGGTTGGGAACTACTTATTTCCGTAAGCAGATAAGTAACTCAACCCGATGCGTATGCATCGGGTTTTTTGATCCCTCCTTACCCTGGTTCGTGTTCAAACGCCATACCCAATTGGAGGGTAACAAGTGATGAGGAAGAAAATCACCTTTCGGATTACCATGGCCACGACGATCGTGGCGGTCATTTCCTTGTTTGTAATTGCAGGTGGTGTGGGAGCCGCTGCCGGTATCACTCTTCGCCAAGAAGATGATTCAGATCAAGCCACCATCAATTCAGCCATCTCAACTGCAGCGAGCTGGTTAGCATCCGTCCATCAAAACGACGACGGAGGCTATACGAGCTTCAGTATGGGTTCCAACATTGGACCTTCTGATGTTGCTGGGACTGTGGATGCAATGCTTGCCCTCGCCTCAGGTGGGGCAGATATTGAACCACCGCTTACTTTCTTGCGCGACAATCTTGAGCAAGTTAGCCAGTACGCAGCGATCGACGGAAGCACCGCCGGGAAAATCATTATCGCCTTAGCCGCCGCGGATGAGGATCCAGGTGACTTCATGGGACACGATTTTGCGATCGATCTCACCAATCACCTATCTCCAACAGGACAATATGGCGTCAGCGGCGCCTTTAACCAATCGTTGGCCATTCTCGGACTAACCGCGGCTGGTGATCCCGCACCAGACAATGCAATCGAATGGCTAATCGATCAGCAGGCAAGGGAAGGCGATCTAGCCGGTTCATGGAGTGATGGATTTGGCACGGATGGTAATGCTGATACCACGGCGATGGCCATCATGGCTATTGCCAACTCCGAACATCCAGCCGCTTCTGAGGCAATGGCTGAGGCCATGGATTTCCTCCATCGAACGCAGCTTCCTAGTGGCGGCTGGGAATATGGCCTGGGGTTTGGTGAGAACGCAAACAGCACAGCATTGGTGCTCCAATCTCTGGGAGCAATAGGTGAGGACGTAAACTCTTCGGAGAACCAGTGGAGCAAAGAAGGGATTACACCTTTGTCGGCCCTGCTGCATTGGCAAGGAGATTCAGGCGCCTTTCAAGCAGATTTTGGTGATGGTCCTTTCGACGACTTCTTTTCCACTATTCAATCACTTCCGGCCTTAGCATCTGTACGTAATATGACCGAGCAAATCTTCGCCCCTGCCCTTGCCGCTGAAACAAACAGTGAGCCAGAGCCGGTGGTCGCGGTTGAACCAACTGCTCAGTCTGACGAGCAGAGTCAGGACTTGGTTGATGAAATCCAGACCGAAAGCGAAAGCGACAAGGGAGCGTCAGGTACTGGTTCCTCCCTTTGTCCATCAGCATTAGCGATGTCGTTTATGGCCGGTATTGTCGTGATCGTACCGGCGCGCCGCCGTCGAAAGCAGTCTACCTTTTAATCGACGATTTATGAGAAATATTCGATCGATCCTTGCCGCGATATTAGTCCTAGTCGGTTTGGTCTCGCTGCTGACCGTAAATGTTGAGCTTGTTCGGGCTCAAGATCCAAATCGTGTAGCTGTTATAGTTCGCCTGGACGATAATGAAGTGGCAACCCAATGTGTCGCTTTCAGTGAAGACCAAATCTCTGGTTATGAGGCTTTGCAGCGCAGTGGTCTCCAAATTGCCGCTGATTTTGACGCCCGAGGCGGAACTGTGTGTCAAATCGATGACGTCGGATGTCCTGCCGATGACTGCTTCTGCCAATGCCAGGGAGGTCCAGACTGTGTTTATTGGTCCTATTGGCATCAAAATGATAATTCATGGGAATATGCCAGACTAGGCGCTTCCACGTACAAGGTAAGCGACAAATCGATCGAGGGGTGGTCGTGGGGACCGGGATCACTTTCCCAAGCGAAAGAACCACCCCTAGTGTCTTTCGATGAATTATGCGATTCTCTCGCCGCTGATGTGAGTCTTTCTGAATCAGGCATGAATGGTATTACGGGAAGCTGGCTCCAATTTGCTCTCTTTGGAGTTGTGCTGGGCATGTTTGCGCTCGCGCTGGTTTACAGACAGATCCGGAAAGGTGATTCATGAACCGAATATTGACTGCATCGCTGCTGGTTCTCAGCTGCCTGGTAGGGTTATTAGCTCTTTTATATCCAGTGATGGCTCCCGCCTTAGAGAAAGCCTTTTCGATACAAACCAACGCCGGTTCTCAGCCTGGCTCTTCTGGCTATGCACTCCTGACGACGGCATTGATCGGAATTTCGCTTCTTGCCTTGCTCCTTGAGTTGCAAGGCCAGAGCACAAATGCGAAGATAATCGCCGCCCTTGGTGTGTTAGTCGCGATCACCTCGGTACTTAGGCTCGTCGAAACGGCGATCCCTGGAATTGGTGGATTCTCACCGGTATTTGTGCCCATCATCTTGGCCGGGTATGTATTTGGTGCGCGATTCGGTTTTCTGATGGGTACCTTGTCGATATTTACTTCGGCCCTGATAACGGCGGGCGTTGGTCCCTGGCTTCCCTATCAAATGTTTGTGGCCGGCTGGGTGGGTATCACGGCGGGTCTGCTTCCACATCCACAAAGCAATCGATTGACATTGGCCATGCTGGCTGTTTTCGCCTTCGGATGGGGTTTACTCTATGGCGTTATATTGAATCTTTACTTTTGGCCTTTCGTTGTAGGAGAAACCGCAACGTTGGCGGTTAACGATAGCGGTATCGGCGCCGCGGTTTCAAGCTATGGCGCTTTCTATATGGCGACCTCGTTTATCTGGGATATCTTTCGGGCTTTTGGAAACATCGTCTTAATCCTCGCTCTGGGAATTCCAGCCATACGAGCTATGAATCGTTTTAGAGATCGATTTCAGTTTGAAATGGCATGAGACTCAACTCGCGAGCTTGGATTATCTGGGTATTAGTCGTGTCGGTTTTGGCCATGTCTGCCAGGAACCCTCTCTATTCGATTATCCTGCTGGTGCTCAGCATCACGGCGATCCAGTTCTATGCACGAACCGAGTCCCCGATTCGATCGGTCTTCTTCAGGATTGCTTTAGGCGTCATACTTTTTTCGGCAATTTACCATGCCCTCTTCATCCATACAGGCGATCATGTCATTTTCGAGCTGCCGGATTATCCGCTCATCGGTGGAGTGATCACTGTCGAAGCGATAGTGGATGGTCTCCGGAACGGGCTGGTTCTAATTACTTTGATAGCCGTGTTTATGGCTTTGAATTCTATTGTGCCGAGCCGTGAATTGGTTCGTTTGGTTCCGGCTGCGTTTCAAGACCTGGCTGTCGTCGTAATGATTGCCGTAACCTATGTGCCAGAAACAAGGCGGCACTTGAGACGCATACAGCAAGCCCAGGCCATTCGCGGTCATCGACCTCACGGCTTGAAGGATTGGCGACCGTTGATAATACCATTATTGGTCGGAGGTCTCGAAAGGGCGATGAAGTTATCTGAGGCTATGGTTGCCAGGGGGTATGTTTCAGAGCAATCAGTGGAAAACCGAGCGCCTGATAAGGTCTTTTTGATCACCGGATTGCTGCTCGCCCTCGTTGGTTGGATGGCAGCCATGCTATGGGGTACCATCGGCTATCTGCTGCTCACTCTCGGCGGTCTTATTCTATTGATGCTCCTGGCGCGCAGAGGTAAACGTACACGTCGAACGAGCTTCGTGGCTGTTCGATGGTCAGCCATTGACACTATCTTGGTCATAACCTCCCTGGCTGCTCTTGCCCTGGTCGTCGCACCTTGGCCGGGTCTCAGAAGGGTAGCTCTCTCCTATATCCCTTATCCAGCACTCCACGTGCCAAACTTCCAGCCGATAGTGGCAATAGCCTTTGTACTTCTGTCTTTTCCGATATTCTTAGCTGTGGTAAAAAGCAGCGATCCCGATAGCCTGGGAAAACGGAATCAGAAGCCTTCGACGGCTGGCGGCGAAATCAGGCAGATGCGTTGATTGAGATATCGAACCTAAGTTACTCATATCCACGAGCAGCGAAACCCGCGCTACTTGACATAACGACAAAGATTGATCGAGGGGAATTCATCCTGCTGGCTGGGCCTTCGGGGGCCGGAAAATCGACATTGCTGAGATCGTTAAACGGCCTTGTCCCGCACTATAGCGGCGGCACCGCCAGCGGGAGGGTAGTTGTGGACGGGATCGACGTATTCGCCGGGGGACCTAAGAAGCTGAGCTCGGTTGTTGGATTTGTTTTTCAAGATCCGGAGGCCCAAAACGTGCTGGATATCGTTGAAGATGAGCTGGCTTTTGGTATGGAAAATGCGGCAGTCCCTAGCGAGGAGATGCACCAGAGGATCGGTGATGTTCTAGATGTCTTGGAGATGACGAGCATGAGGGATCGTCAAATCTCAACTCTCTCCGGAGGCGAAAGACAGAGGCTGGCCATAGCCTCCGTCCTTATTATGAAGCCTCGGGTAATCGCCCTGGATGAGCCGACCAGCCAGCTGGATCCGCAGTCAGCATCTGAACTGCTGCGATACCTTGTCCGGCTTAACGACGAATGGGAACTAACCATCGTCATGGTCGAGCATAGACTGGAGCGCGTTGCCAGGTATGCGGACCGTCTTCTATACCTGAAGGATGGCCGCCTTAAGGTAGATGAACCAGTGGAGCAGGGCCTAGCCCAGCTTGATCCTGAGCAGGGTCCTCCTCTCGCCCGGCTCTCTCAGACCATGGGTTGGGATCCGATGCCAATGACCACAAGAGAGGGGTCCGAGCAGAGCTCTCTATCTGGCCTAGACGCGCCAAATATCGACACAGGGCAGGAAGGTCAGCGCCCAGCAGCCAACGCCTCGTTATTACAGACACTTGATCTGCACTTCTCGTACGGTGAAACAGCGATTTTGAAGGGAGTTTTCCTTGAAATCCGAGCCGGTGAGGCTGTCGCCTTGGTCGGCAGGAACGGCTCAGGAAAAAGCACTCTTCTACAATGCCTTGTTGGATTGCTCATTCCCTCAAACGGTGAGATCTTGCTCGATGGCGAATCGATTGTCGGTCACGAAGTTTCGGATATCTGCCAAGATATAGCCTTCCTTCCCCAGAATCCGGACGACTTGCTGTTTGCCGATTCGGTTGCCGAGGAATTGGATATAACCCTCAAGAATCATTGCCTTAATCCTGAACAGCTTGCCCAATCGCCAGAGGAGCTGCTTGATAAATTAGATCTGAGTGACTGCGCTAGTTCATATCCGCGCGATCTGTCAGCGGGCCAGAGGCAGCGGGTTGCATTAGGAGCCGTAATAGTTCCTGAACCAAGGATCGTTTTGCTGGACGAACCCACCAGGGGACTCGACTATTCAAGCAAGAGCAGATTGATGGAAATCTGGAAACAGTGGAGAGAAGATGGGATTGGTTTCCTGTTGGTCACTCACGATGTGGAGCTGGTTGCCAGAGCCTGTGATAGAGTGATGGTCCTAGATCGAGGAATCATCACCGCCGATGGCCCTACTGCCGAAGTCCTTGATTCGCACCCGATCTTCCGACCACAGTTGGCTCGCCTTTTTCCGGGATACGGATGGATGACCGTCAATGACGCCGCGGATGGTATCAGCCAGCAATTGGGTTAAAAATGCATCTGCACATCTATCGAAGATTCGAAAAGTCGTATTAATCTAGGCACTCTGGAATGACCTAGCCGGGAGCGATTTATGCCCAAACTTACGAAGATCTACACGAGAACTGGCGACCTCAGGACAACGGCTTTGGGAACAAAGACTCGAGTATCCAAAGATTCATTGCGGGTGAAAACCTATGGAGATATCGACGAGCTGAATTCAATGCTGGGTGTCGCCATCGCCAGCGGTCTAGACTCGCGGTTGGTAGAGACTATAATCGCTATTCAAAACGAACTTTTTGTTCTTGGCTCGGATCTGGCATTTCCTCAAGATGCCGGCGAAGGAGCAGAGGTGCCCCGAATTGAGGATCGACATATCGAGAAACTAGAGGCGTTAATCGATGAGATTGTGGAGATGGTCGGATCACTGAAGAATTTCATCTTACCTGGGGGATCTATCGCTGCCTCACATCTGCACGTTGCAAGAGCGATTTGCAGGAGAGCCGAAAGAAGCCTGGTTGAGTTAGCCCTCACAGAAGCAATAAATGAATTATCCTTGCGCTATCTGAACCGGCTATCTGACGCCTTGTTTGTCCTGGCGAGATGCGAGAATTACTATCGTGGAATCAAAGAACCTTTGTGGGACTCTCGAAAATAAGGGCCAATTTTGGTACATGGAATGTGTGAGATAAACTTCTAACAACAATATCTCTTTGGAAGGGTAACCAAATATGGATAATTTCGTCTTAGTCGCCGCAGGAATAATTTTGCTCTGGTTGTTCGCCATTGGTTTTTACTTCTATACCGTCCGGCAGCAGCGAGAGCTGCGTGAGAGCATCGAAGAAATCCGCAAGAAGCTCGACGAGGTTGAGGATGACGCGGCCTAGCTTTGTCACAGTCCACAAATTGGCGGTCCTTGTTCAACTGTGTTTCGTTGTCGCTCTTGTTAGTGCGTGTTCGTCGCTCGAGCCAGAGGAGCCAGAGCTTTGTAATGAGGGAGGAGCCCTTTTTAGTGACGGTTTTGAAGGAACTACTGACTGCGGCTGGCAGCTCTATACAGGACGCGGCGTCAGCGAGATTATCGAAGATGGTGTTTTGCGGATCGAAACGAGTCAACCTGGGTTGATCGGGTGGACATTGGCAGGTCAGGAAGTCGACGACGTCGTCATCACAACGCGAGCTAGCCAGGTCCAGGGTCCCGATGATAATGCCTATGGAATCATCTGCCGCTATCAGAATCCAGACAATTACTACGTTTTTCTCATCAGCGGTGACGGCCATTACGCCATTGGGAAATTCCAGAGCGGCAGGGATGAGATCGAATACCTCACCGGTGATGGCATGTATACACCCAGCGAGGCGATAAATCCTGGCCAGGCGGCGAATGATCTTGAAGCGCGCTGTATCGGAAACCAGCTCAGCTTTCTAATAAACGGCCTACAGGTAGATTCGGTGTCCGATCCAACGTTCGTGATTGGCGATATTGGATTAGCAGCCAGTACATTCCAGCCCGGTACCGCTGTTATTGAATTCGATCATTTTCAAGCCATAACTCCGTAACGTTGCGCCGAAGATCCTAAAATCAAATCTGGCAAGAAGACAAACCTGATACGTTCCCATCGAAGAACGGGGCAAGCTCCCATCGCTTGCGGTCTCATCCTAGACGATCTTTCGCGGATTGTTTGATGGGTCTGGAGAGAGCTGATCGCCGAATCAGCCGAGTGGAAATCCTGGCGTCATTCGTTCCTTATATTGTCCGGATTCAGCAGCCCGACGTGAGACCATGGAAAGTGAAGTCACCCAGAAACTCTTGAATATCAATAGATTATTCTATGATCAATTCGCTTATGAGTTTGCAGAGACCAGGTATCATCCGCAGCCTGGTTTTGCTCAACTTTCAACATTCTTGCCCCGACCATGTCAATCACTGCTGGATGTAGGTTGTGGGAATGGTCGCCTTGGCCGATTCCTTGCCGGCGAAGGAGTCATTCAGAAATATACTGGGATCGATTCGAGCTCGACGCTTTTGGAAATCGCCCGAAACTCAGTGGAAGGCGAATTCTGGCTGCGAGAGTTGAGCGATCCGGGCTGTCTGGCAGGTCTGGGACATTATGACGCAGTGTGCTGCCTGGCGGTTTTCCAGCATGTACCTGGAAAGTCGAATCGCGAAAGGTTGCTACGAGAATTCGTGGATCACTTGGATCCAGGTGGCGTTATCATTCTGTCGACATGGCAATTCCCAGGCAGCGAACGCCAGTTCAAGAAAGTGGTAGATTGGTCCAACGCTTCATTGCATATCGAGGATGTCGAGCCAAATGATTACCTGATGACGTGGGGGACAACCGCCGACGCCCTGAGATACGTTTCCCATATCGACTCCGACGCGGTCATTTCTCTCGCGGATTCCGCGGGACTCGTTGTCGTTACCCAATACAGGAGCGATGGAAGGGAAGGGGATCTTAATCTTTACTCGGTGCTCAGTAGGTGAATTACGAATCTTCCCCAACCGATCTACTACGACCTGTCGATACGAGAAGCCAGCACAAATCAAGAGTATGCTTCTAGTCAATGTAAGAGGTGTCGGTGGAAGCACATTCGAGTACTTTTGTTGACATGCCTCTTTGCAGGATGCTACAATCTTTGTTCGGAACCCTATAGGACAACGAGAAATGGACGTTAGAGAACAGTTGAAGTCAGACCTGGTGACAGCAATGCGCCAGGGAGATTCGGATAAGCGTAATACGATTCGCATGCTCTTGGCGGCTGTCCAGCAGGTCGAGATTGATGATCGCATCGAGTTGGATAACGATGGTGTAGTAGCGGTTATCGCCAAGCAGGCAAAGCAGCGTCGCGAAAGCATCAAGGATGCGGAGACAGCCGGACGACCTGATTTGGTCGAAGGAGAACAGATGGAATTGGCCTTTTGTGAATCATATCTGCCGCAGATGATGACGGCTGAGGAGATCACACCAATTGCCGAGCAAGTCATTAGCGACGTTGGAGCGACCGGCATGCAGGATACAGGTCGCGTTATGGGTCAGCTCATGCCCCAATTGAAGGGCAGGGCAGACGGTGGACTCGTTAGCAGCGTAGTGCGATCTCTGCTCCAATCGTAGCAGCATCCCAACCAACATATGAGTTCCCAGGAAGACAGCCAAAACGGATCAGAGCGACGCATGCAAAGCATGGCTCGACGCTCTGTCCTGTGGATATTTGCCGCGATACTCACCCTCGCCATCACAGTTATTCTGTCGTTCAATTTAGTTAGTGGGCCGCAAATATCCGTTGCTCTTGGCGAGCCGTCGCCTGAAGAAGTAATTTCTCCTCAATCGATTAACTACATCAGCGACGTACTTACCCAACAGTCCATCCAGCAAGCGGAAGAATCGGTAAACGACCAATATACGACCATTGATCTCAGTATTGCCAGAGCCCAGAACAATCTCGCCCGCGCCGTATTTAATTATATCAACGTTGTTCGGGCTGATTCGCTAGCAGATCAAGAGACAAAATTGGGTTATCTCTACGCTATAGAAGACATCACTATTGACGAGCAAGTTGCGGTGATGCTCCTATCGTTAAACGAAACCGATTATACAGCCGCCGTGGACAATATCTTGCAGATTGTCGAAGATACCATGCGATCGGGCGTCGTCGAAGCCCAATTGGCGGCAGCAAAGAACCAGGCTGCCCAGAGAGCTGATTTTGACTTGACCCTGACCCAGGAACAGGTTGTTACGGCTCTCGCTCCCCAGTTCATCGTCCCCAATATATTTCTGGATCAAGAAGCTACCAACGCGCTTATGCAGGATGCGTTGGCTGCCGTCGAGCCGATCGTCCAGAGGATAACTGAGGATGAAGGAATTATTCGGGTGGGGGAGATCGTCACCGAAGAACATATTGAGATGTTGGAGGAGCTTGGACTGCTCCAACCAACACTCGATTGGCGTCGCCTTGTCAGTGCTTTCTTAGTCTCGCTGCTATCGATAACAATAATTACGATTTACTGGAGACATTACTTCTTCGAGCGCCGGAACCAGGTACGGGACCTCACCATCCTGGGCAGTCTGTTGATTTTATTCATCCTTGGCGCGAAGCTGTTGGTCCCAGGATCAAGCATCTACTCTTATCTATTTCCTGCCGCGGCACTCAGCATTCTGGTGGCTGTGGTATTTGAGACCCGGTTGGCCATATTGATTACCTTTGTCGTCGCCGGGCTCATCGGATACCTGACCCCTGAATCGTTAGAGATGGCCTTCTATGCGACTGCAGGAGGTATCCTGGCTGTTTTAACCCTCTATGATCCTCAGCGGATCAATGCACTTTTCAGGGCTGGGCTTATCGCTGCCCTTGGATACGTAACCGTCATCCTCATTTTTAGGTTGCCAACGGACATCGAAACAGCGGAATTGATGACCTTGGTCTTGTTTAGCCTCCTTAATGGTCCACTGCTGTCTGCTGGGTTGAGCCTGGCCGGCATATTCATCATCGGCAGTGTATTTCGGGTGGTCACCCCGCTCACGCTGCAGGAGCTTTCCAGGTTGGATCATCCTCTTCTCCAGCAGTTGCTCCGTCGGGCGCCTGGAACCTACCACCACAGCATCATGGTGGCCAATCTGGCGGAGCAGGCCGCCGAAAGAGTAAAAGCCAGCAGCACCTTGGTGCGAGTTGGAGCCTTTTACCATGATATTGGCAAAGTCAATCGTCCCCCATTCTTTAGCGAAAATCAAAATGGCGGTAACCCGCATGACAATCTCGATCCCTATAGCAGCGCCCGAATAATCATGAGCCATGTGACTGATGGCCTGGAGTTGGCCAAAAAGAACCGGCTTCCAAAAAGGGTGCGTGATTTTATCGCCGAACATCATGGCGACCGGGTTGTCCAAGTGTTCTACCAGAAAGCGATTGAAATGGCTGGCGAAGGCGAGGTAGTCGATGTGTCTCGATTCATGTACCCTGGTCCTCGACCCCAGTCCCGGGAGACGGGTATTGTGCAGCTTGCCGATTCAATTGACGCAGCCTCCAATGCCATGCGACCAAATACAGAGACCGCCATAGTAAACCTTGTAAACAAGATCGTCGACGATCACATGGCAGAGGGTCAGCTAGATAATTCTGGCCTGTCCCTCGGTGACATCAAACTTCTGAGAAACTCCTTTATCGAAACACTGCATGGACGTTATCACGTGCGTGTGAAATATCCGGGCAATGAGGACTTGTCCTCAGAGGACAGGGAAGGCGGCAAAGAGCCCGCACGCGAGGTGCATGTTAGAGAAGAGCCTGCTAGCGATAAGCCCGCCAACGAAGAGCACGCACGCGAGGCGCATGTTAGCGGAGAGCCCGCACGCGAAGCGCGTGTTAGCGAAGAGCCTGTCTATGAAGAGCCCGCACGCGAGGTGCGTGTTAGCGAAGCCGTTCAGGAAAACGAGGCATCCGACGAGGAGCCAGAATTACGGGAACTGGATGAGCCAGTTTGAAATTGTCATCCAGTGCGCAGTTGAAGTTGACACGACGCTGATCACGGCAGCCAGAAGAGCCGCGAAAAAGACGCTTACGCACGAGAGCGCGAAAAAACCCACTTCCTTAACACTTCTCTTAGCCGATAATAACAGGCTGCAGCAGCTAAACAGGGATTTCCTAGGTTACGATTATCCAACTGATGTCTTGAGTTTTCCATCAGGTGAGAGCTGGAACGGGACGGAATACTACCTTGGCGATATTGCGATATCGATTTCGAAGGCTGAGACCCAGGCCAGAGAAGCTGGTCATGATCTGATCAGCGAGCTGTGTTTGCTCGTGGTCCATGGAGTCCTCCACTTGCTGGACTACGATCATTCTACGGATGACGAGGCACAACGCATGGGGTCGGTTCAGGCGGAGATTCTCGGTCAGCTTGGCCTTGCGGATGCCAGCCGCCTCAATTCTTAATCGACCAATGACCCAATGACAGACAACAAGGATTCCATCATCCGCCGGGTCGGTCTGAGTTTCAAATATGCCATTGACGGCCTCGTATACGTGTTCCGGACCCAGCGCAATGCCAGGATACACGGGGTGATCACTCTAGCTGTGATCGCGTTAGGTCTCTGGCTTCAAGTCTCCGGTGTGGATTGGGCGATTCTTGTGTTGGCGATGATGGTCGTTTGGGTGGCGGAGTTTTTCAATACCGCGCTAGAGGTACATGTGGATTTCACAACTCCTGAACAACGAGAACCTGCGAAAATCGCCAAGGATTCCGCCGCAGCAGCGGTGTTGATAGGCGCGGTCGGAGCAGTAATCGTTGGTCTGAGCATCTTGGGTCCACCGCTGGTTGAGAAGGTCTTTTGATAGGGACCATTGACCAGGACTCTATCTGGATTCTAGTCAGGTAGATCTGACAAAGGTATATCCGCCAGCAGAGGATTCACTAGGTCCCGGGGTGATAGCAAAGGCTTGTCGATGCCCCAGTCGATATCCAGGGCTGGATCGCTCCAGAGCACGCCGAATTCGTCCTCCCCATCATAATATTGGTCTACAATGTAAATGAGCGTTGCTGCTGTCAGGGCTGCGAACCCATGGGCTACACCGGTGGGAATGAACAGGCCCTTGTCAGATTCGTCGCTGAGTTCCAGCGACTGGCTTGAAAGGTATGTTGGAGAAGACCGCCTTAGATCTACGAGGCTTGCCCGAATCGTCCCCTTCATCACGTACCAGTAGTCCACCTGTTTGTGATGGTAGTGCAGTCCCCTAAGAACGCCGGGAGTCGAAAAGGATCGATTGCTCTGCACATCGTGCCAGTCACGGTTGGGGAACCACTCCTTTCTGAAGATCTCGGTAAACCGACCACGGTCATCGGCATGGGAATTCAGATCGACTTCCAGGACGTCTCGGATCAAGTGAGACTCTCTTATCTCAGGCATCATGAATTATCCAACTTAGGTGTATGGTAGAAGTGTTCCTTATCGACGGAACAAATTGCTGACGAAAAACCACATGTTGGCGGGGTGTTCCGCCAATCGCCGAACCAGGTACGGGTACCATGCCGTCCCATAGGGGACATAGATTCGGACCCGGTACCCATCTCCAACGAGCGTCTTTTGGAGCTCGCGGCGAATTCCATAAAGCATTTGGAATTCGAATTCATCCGCCGGAATCTGTGAAGACTTTACATAATCAAGGGAGGCATTGATCATATTCTCGTCGTGGGTAGCAATGCCAAGGTAGACGCCATTATTCCTTGCGGTTTCACTTAACATAAAGTAAGTTAGCTTGGCGAAATTTTTGTCGGTGTCAGCCTTGTCGGGGAAGGCGATATCGGGTGGTTCGGCGTACGCACCTTTACATAATCTGATCCAAGCCCCTTCATCAACGAGTTTGGCGACATCGTCGGCGCTGCGATGAAGATAGGCCTGAATCACGACACCAGCATTGTCAAAACTATCAACATCACGGAGAGTCCGGTACAGACCCAAGGTGGTGTCGACAAGATCGCTCTCTTCCATGTCGATTCGAACTTTGTTGCCGTAGCCCTTGGCATGTTTCAGAATCTTGCGCATGTTCTCAAGGGCCAGTTCTTCATCAATCCTGAGACCCAGTTGGCTTAGTTTGACGGATACGTTGGCCTCTACGCCCGAGGACTCGATTTTATCCAGAAGCTCGAGGATCTCGTCGGCCGATGAAACAGCAACAGCTCTGTCGGCGACACTCTCGCCCAGGAAATCAAGGGTTACCGACATACCATTCTGATTCAGTAATCGAGCAGCCTCTATGGCTTCATCAATCGTCTCCCCTGCGACAAACCTACGAGATACTTGCTTCGATAACGATAGACCAGTGACAACATCCCGAGCCCACTTGGCGTGGGACAAATATATCAGCACCGATCTAAGCCACTTGGCTCCATTCTGATAGACGAGAAAGCAAAGGACCAAGATTGCTATCAGGAAGGGAATTGAGATCATTGATTTGCGGGCTGCAGTTTTCCTATCTGACATCGTCATTCCTTCAACCAATAATTAAAGCGGAATCAGCTTTTGATAGTGAGGACAGAATTCAAATTTGAATCAATCAACATGAGCTCGATGATAAAACGTGTCCTGATATCGGACTTTCGCATTTAGCATCACGACCTTACATATAGCGTATAACCCCCATCTATGACGATTGTTTGACCACAAATCATGCTCGCCTTGGGTGAACTCAGAAAAAGGACGAGATCGGCGACGTCATCAGGCGTGCACAGACGCCCAACAGGGGTACGGTCAAGAGCCATATCTAGTATCTTTTGGCCTTCTTGGGCAAATATCGAGAAATGCTGCAGGGCATCGGTCTCCACAATGCCAGGTGAGATGGCATTTACGGTGATTCCAAGGGGAGATAGCTCAACGCCCAAATATCGAACCAGCGATTCAAGAGCCGCCTTCGAAGCCCCGACAACCACATAATCGGGGAAGGCCCGCGCCGAACCTAAACTCGATATAGCGACGATGGCCCCTCCGTTACCCTTCATTAGACGGGCCGCGTGTTGAGCTCCAAACAGCAATGAGCGGGCATTGATATTCATCGTCCACTCCCACCCACGCGGCTTCTGTTCAAGGGCAGGACGCAGATAGCCGGAGGCAGCATTATGGACCAATATATCAAGTTTCCCGAATTCGTCTTCGGTAGCAGCGTACAAATGGTCAAGTTGATCGAGTTCGCCTACATTGGCCTTGACCACGATCGCTCTGCGACCCAACTCCATTATCTCTTGTGCGGTTTTTTCAGCGGGTTCTCGATTGCGGAAGTAGTTTACGACGATATCCGCGCCTTCCTGCGCAAGGCGGATCGCTATCGTACGGCCAATTCCTCTCCCAGACCCGGTAACTAAGGCAACCTTGCCAGAAAAATCACTCATTTAGACCTCGTCGACTCAGCGGGCTTAACCTTCGAGTCCCAGTTTCGCTACTTATTCGCAGCATCCAGATTGTAACAAGGGGTTATTGCTTGGCAATAGTTACCAGTTGGATAATGACCCATAATACCGTAAAATGATCCGGTTCTAATTCACAAATTCTGCTATGAGTCATCTGGCATTCTGACATGCAGACCCTGGCAGTTATTGGACCTGGTAGTAACCAAACCCTTGATGCAATGACCGCAATCAGATGTACTGATCGCTACTATCAAGATACCATTACCATCAACAATCGAGGACTTTTGAGGTGATCTTTTGATCGAAGATGGACTTATGTTTGATGAATCACGGCTTCTCGAGATCGCGGATGCATACCGCGGTCGCAGCAGAGATGCCCTTCTGCCCTTTCTTCAGGAAGCCCAAGCCTATTATGGTTGGCTGCCGGAAGAGATTCAAAGATTGGCTTCCGAAACACTCCGCGTTCCATTGGCGGATGTTCATGGAGTCATCGAGTTTTATTCGATGCTCTACAATCAGCCAACTTCGACGGAGATCATCCGCGTCTGTCATGATCCGATATGTCATCTCGCCGGGTCTGAAAAGGTATTGGAGAAGGTATCGGATGCAGTTAGCGAGGCAGCCGGTGGTGCGGATCAATCAATTACCAAAGTGGAGCGGGTTTCTTGTCTCGGATTGTGCGAACACGCCCCCGCTGCGCTCTTTGGCGATGTAGCAAAGGGTGAATTATCGTCTGTCGTTGACAGTGACCCTCTCGCCTTAAATCTACCAGCCCCACCATCCAAGGTCTACGGCGACCAATTGATTATCCTGGATCGAGTAGGTAAGGTCGATCCCACCAGTTTGGACGCGTATCTTGGCAGCAATGGCTACATAGCTTTACATAAAGCTATAGAGATTGATCCAGGTGAGTTAATCAACCTGGTAAACCAGACGGGTATCTTAGGCAGGGGTGGGGCCATGTTCCCTGTAGGGCAGAAGTGGAGGTTTACAAAAGAGGCTGGCGACGAGAGCCAGGAACGATACATCCTGGTCAATGGCGACGAAAGCGAGCCAGGAGCATTTAAAGACCGGGTGATCATGGAGGAAGATCCTTTCGCCGTCGTCGAAGCGGCAACTGTCGGGGCTTATGCCATAGGAGCCAAAAAAGGATGGATATTCGTGCGTGGTGAATACCCCTTGGCTTACTCAAGGTTGAACAACGCCATTGTCCGAGCTAGGGAAGGTGGGTACCTTGGAAAAGATATTTTAGGAGTCGAGGGATTCGACTTCGATATTGAAATGCGTAGCGGAGCAGGAGCCTACATTTGCGGAGAAGAAACGGCATTGTTTGAGGCCATTGAAGGAAAACGAGGTTTTCCACGAAAGAAACCACCGTTTCCGGTAACCCACGGTCTATTTCAGAAACCAACGGCTGTGAACAATGTTGAAACCCTTGCCGCACTTTTAGCCGCCATCAGAATTGGGGCGGACGAGTGGCGGGCTATTGGTACCGAGCAATCACCCGGAACAAAGCTGTTTTGTGTCAGCGGCCATGTTGAGAAGCCGGGCGTGTACGAAATGCCCTTTGGCATGACGATTGGGGAGATGATTGACAAGGCGGGAGGCACGCCAAACAACGCCCCAGTCAAAGCGATCCTCGTCGGAGGTGCCGCGGGCGTCTTCATCGGGCCCGATAAATTGGATCTACAGCTTACCTACGAAGACTCAAGAGTTCATGGTGTTCCTTTGGGCTCAGGAGCACTGATGGTTTTTGATCGCAGCGTAGATTTGCGCGAAGTTGTCTACCAGATCGGCCGCTTCTTCAACCATGAAAGCTGTGGAAAATGCTTCCCTTGCCAATTGGGGACGCAGCGGCAGCTGGAAATCCTTGAGCGCGGCCTCAAGAGCAAGACACTTGACAAGAACGATTTGCTTGCCCTTGAAGATGTTGGCCATGCAATGACCCAGACCTCGCTATGTGGTCTCGGCCAGACCGCGGCGACGGCGACCCTGAGTGCATTGAACCTATGGCCGGAGTTGTACAATTGATTCAGCCCAAGCAACCGACTGACCTCAATGGAGAACAACCTTCCGGGTATTCTGACACGGATTTAGGCGTTCAACCTGCGAGTTATCTCAGCATCAGTTCTGGCTCCGAACAGCATATCACTGGAGAGGTAGTTGACGAGGCGCTGGCCTGCATATCAGTTAATGGTGAAGAACTTACCCGGTTTATGTGCTCTCCTCACAACCTCGACCAATTAGCAGTGGGCTTTCTGTACAATGAGGGGCTGATCAATTCCGTCGACGATATTCGATCGGTCCACGTTTCCAAGAAGAGGACCTGCGTTGATGTCTGGTTGAAGGACGCAGAGTTCGAGGCTCCAAAACGCCCCATTGTCACCGCCGGATGCGGTGGGGGCGTAACCTTTGATGACCTGTCAGGAATGCATGAACCAATATATTCAGATGTTATAGTCGGAGCAGATGAGCTGGCGATATTAATGCGCGAAGTGCATTTGGGCGCGGATATGTACCAGAGAGCCCGGGGGATACATACTGCGGCCTTGGCTGGAGATGGCAAGCTGCTGCTGCAGGTTGAAGATGTTGGAAGACACAATTGCCTGGACCGGCTGGCCGGGGCGGCCCTCTCATCGAAAATTGATACTCGTGATCGAATCTTATTGAGCAGCGGCCGCATAAGCAGCGAGATGATTAATAAGGCCAGGCGACTCCAAACCCCAATCGTCTGTTCAAGAACTTCCCCTACCAGTCTCTCAGTCGCTCTAGCTGAAGCCTGGAACATTACCCTGGTGGCCTATCTACGGAAAGATCGGATGCGACTGTATACCCATCCCGAAAGAGTTCACAGACGCTTTGATTGAGGTCGAGAGATAGTTATGTTAAGTAATATATTTCATGCTGCCCTCCATTCTTGGAGATAAATTTATGACTCAGCAAGTCCGCTTAACGATCGACGGGCAAGAAGTTACCGTCCCTGAAGGTACGTCAATCCTCGATGCAGCAGCGATGCTGGGAATCGAGATACCTGTGGTTTGTTACCATCCTCACCTCACCGCTAACGGTGTCTGCCGAATTTGCGCGGTTGACGCAGGTTGGCGGGTACAAGTGGCGGCATGTGTAACAACCTGCACGGATGGAATGGAGGTCAAGACCAATAGTGAAGGTGTCGTCCGGGCTCGGCGGACAAATCTGGAGATGCTCGCATCAACTGTTAATCTAGAACAAGCGCCTGATATACAAGCCCTTCTTGAGAATTACGATGCAGATCAGGCAAGATTCGCAGGAGGTCAGAAGCGCGATGTGCCGGTTTTCGATGACAACCCCTTCTTTATCCGTGACTACAGCCAATGCATCAATTGTTGGAGATGTGTTCAGGTATGTGCTGAGGATGCCCAATACGCCTTTGCCCTGAGCTTCAGCGGTAGAGGATTTGAAACTACTATAGATACCTTCATGGGCCAAGGTATGACCGACACAACATGCGTTTTCTGCGGACAATGTGTAGGGGTCTGTCCGACTGGAGCATTAAAACCTACCCGGCAATCTTTGCTGGAAATGGGCAAGAGTCCAAATGAGGCAATGAAGCTGGCCCGGTTGAGAAAAAGAAAAAAGAAACCAAAATAGCCACTGACGGTTGGAGAATATATTCTTGGATGATCGCGTGGGTCAAGTCCAAATCATCCAGGTTGCTGATGTAATGCGGAGGAATATGTGATCGCAGCAGATAAGATTGTGAGGACGACCTGTCCCTACTGCGGTGTAGGTTGTCAGATGGACCTTTTCGTCAAGGATGGCTACATTTACCGGGTCGACGCACCATTCGATGCTGCTCCGAACTATGGCATGCTTTGCGTAAAAGGAAGGTTTGGTACGGATTTTGTAAACCACCCCGGGAGAGTGAGAACGCCCCTCATCCGCACCAACCGTGAAGAGGCGAGAAGCGCGTCACCCGAGTGGCGAGAAGCATCGTGGGATGAAGCCCTAGATTTTGTGGCTGATGAACTCGTTCGAATCGTACGGGATCACGGAAGCGAAGCGATCGCCAGCTATGCCAGCGCCAAGGCGACGAACGAAGATAATTACGTCTTTCAAAAGCTGATAAGAGCCCTAATCGGTACAAATAATGTTGACCACTGTGCTCGACTATGTCACGCTGGTTCTGTCACCGGGCTCCAGCTATCACTTGGATCGAGCGCCATGTCGAATTCAATCGCAGAGATGGAGAATCTCGATACATTTATCGTCACTGGATCGAACACCACAGAAACGCACCCGGTCATTTCGAATTTCCTAAAACGGGCCGTACGTAAAAACGGAGCCAAGCTCGTGGTCATCGATCCCAGGCAGATTGAGATGACTGACTTTGCTACCCTGTGGCTCAGGCAGAAACCAGGTACCGACGTAGCCGTTTTCCAGGCCATTGCGAACGTAATCGTCCGAGAAAAACTGTATGATTCGGACTTCATTTCTGAGCGCACTGAGGGCTTCAAGGATTACCTGGAGAGTTTAGCCGAATTCACTCCCGAGTGGGCCGAGAACATAAGTGGCGTACCGGCGGAACAGATAGAGGAGGCGGCGAGAATCTATGGCAGCGCCAAGACAGCCTCGATATATTGGGGTATGGGCATTAGTCAGAGCACCCATGGTACTGACAACACCTTGACTCTCGTCAATCTCGCCCTTCTATGTGGACACGTTGGGAAGCCAGGTACAGGACTAAATCCCTTACGCGGTCAAAACAACGTCCAAGGCTGTTCAGACAGCGGAGGACTGCCCAATGTATATACCGCTTACCAAAGTGTAGAAGATTCGGCTATCAGACGTAGGTTTGAGGAGCACTGGGGTGTGGACCTAAATCCTGTCCCAGGATTAACGGCGACTGAGATGATCTCTGGCGCCTCTTTGGGCAATGTCAGAGGTATGTTTGTTCTCGGTGAAAATCCGATGATGAGCGAGCCAAACCAAGAGCACTCACGTTTGGCTCTGGAGCAACTCGAGTTCCTGGTGTGCCAGGATATTTTTATCAACGAGACGGGTGAACTAGCTGATGTCATCTTGCCGGCAACCAGTTTTGCCGAGAAAGATGGGACATTTACTAACACCGATCGAAGGGTCCAGCGCTGCCGGGTTGCTGTCAACCCGGTTGGATCAGCGAGGCCGGATTGGGAGGTATTGAGTGATCTTGGACGCCGAATCGAGGATCGCCTTGAAATATCTCTTGCCGCTGGCTTCGATTACGATGACCCTGAAGCGATTTGGGAGGAGATGAGACATCTAACCCCGGATTTCTATGGCATCGATTATGCTCGCTTGGAGAGAGAGGGTGGGGTCCACTGGCCTTGTCCGAGTGCCGATCATCCTGGGACGCCGTATTTGTTCGCTGACGAGTTTCCCAGAGGTAGAGGAAAATTCTGGTCGGTTGAATATGGGACGACTTCGGAAGTGATTGACGAGGAGTTTCCGCTGAATCTGAGCACGGGCCGTGTCCTCTATCATTGGAGCGGGAGCACGATGACCGGACGATCGAGCCTTGAGGACGCATTTCCAGAGGCAATATGCGAGGTCAATCCCCATGATGCCGAGGCACACGAGATACAAACAGGTGATTGGATCAGCGTTTCTTCGAGAAGGGGAACAATAACTTTACGAGCTCTGATTACCGAACGATCGCCAGAAGGCACGATATTTATCCCCTTCCATTTCGCAGAGGCAGCGGCAAATCTCCTCACCCTCGATCGGCTCGATGAAAGAGCGAAAATTCCTGACTACAAAATCACAGCTGTGAAACTGGAGAAGTCGGATCCTCCTGAGAATCTGCATGAAGGGTACAGTATTCCATTGAAGAAACGGGGAGCAATCAAGAATCCGATTCAAGTGCATTGATTCTAAATGCCCAAGTACTAGGGGGCGATTTTCCCATGCAGTTATGCATTTTGGCCGCTGAAGATATTGTCGGTCAATTTAGGATAGTTAGAACGTCGGCTATAATCCGATGGCGCTATACATGAATAACGAGACGCATAAGTATCGAAATGGGAATCAACTTTCAGAGGATAATTAACAGCCGTCTCGGGGTTGGGTTTACACTGGCGTTTGCCAGAACCCTACCCCCGTCTATTGGATATCCTTTGGCGAATGTTCTGGCAGGACAACTAGCTTCGAGGAAATCTCTTAAACTCATCCAAGCGGCGCGGATCAACCAGTGGGTCGTTCATGGGGAGAAGTCGACTGCAAGCGAATTGGACGATGCGGTTGCCAGCAACCTGAGACATACAGCGCACTGTCTCTACGACACGTACCACTATTTGCTGAACGAGGAGGCGATCCAGCGTCTGATCATTATCGGTCCTGGAGTTAGAGAAAGGCTTAAAGAGATAAAAAGGGACAAAAAGGGCATCATCATTGTTGGCCCACATCTGAGCAATTTTGATTTTGTTGGACAGGCGGCTTCAGGCACCGAACTAGATGCCCTAGCTCTTGCCTTTCCAGATCCGGGCGGTGGCTACCAATGGCAGAATCAGATACGGCGTTCATCCGGGATGGAAATTGTTCCGACGTCTCTTGATACCATGAGAAAAGCCAAGCAGGTGCTCAGGGATGGCGGTATCGTTCTGACCGCCTTAGACCGGCCGGTGGTTGGAACAAAATATCAGCCGAAGTTCTTTGGTCGTCCAGCATCGCTGCCGCTACATCATATTCTGTTGGCACTGAAAACCGACGTTCCCATCCTCGTTGTCGCCGTAGTCATGAATCAAGATGGACGTTATGAGGTCGTTTATTCTGATCCGGTTATAATGGTTCGCGAAGCGGATAGAGATTCCGAACTGGTTCATAATGCTGAGAGAGTGTTAGCAATCGCGGAAGATTTTATCCGATTAGCTCCTAGCCAGTGGTCGATGTATTATCCAGTTTGGCCAGAAGTTCAAGACTTTCTACCTTAGTCGAGCGGCAGAATCCATGACACAGACAAACAAGCACAAAAGAGTCAACGACATCTTGTTAGGACCGCTAGAGCGTCCAGCCCTCCAGTGGTTCTGCATCCATATGCCGTCCTGGGTAACGCCAGACATCCTAACCATTATCGGCATCTTTGGATCTGTGATTATTTTTGCAGGCTATGTACTGTCAAATACCAGCAGTTGGTTTCTTTGGTTAGCAAGTATCGGATTCGTGGTCAACTGGTTTGGCGATAGCCTAGATGGATCGCTAGCTCGCTATCGTAAGATAGAACGACCGAAGTACGGATTCTTCGTCGATCATACCGTCGATGCTTTTAGCCAACTTTTGATCTTTGCTGGCATGGGTCTCTCCCCATACGTGTCTTTCAACATTGCCATCCTCGCCCTTGTCGGCTATCTATTGATGACCGTCTATGTCTACGTCGATACATACGTCACGGGCGTATTTACGATATCTTTTGGAAAATTCGGTCCAACCGAGATTCGTGTCATAGCAGTCATCACCAACATTACATTCTTTATTTGGGCGAGTCCGACTATCGAGCTTTGGTTCGGATCCGTATCTATCTACGACATATTTATCTTGGGGATTGCAACAGTCCTAATAACTTTGTTTGTCTACACGGTCATTAGACGCGCGCTGGTTTTAGCGAAGATGGAGTGAGACCGCGCAGTTTGCTCAGCCCTCGCATACCTCGAAATCGAAAAACGTTCCGATCATACTACCTACCCCTACCTGGAAAGAAACCAATTTATGCTTAGCGAAAAAAATGGAGATTTGCTCAGATGAAACTACTTGAAGGAAAGAAGGCCCTAATTTTTGGAGTTGCCAACAAGAGATCGATCGCCTGGGGAATTGCCAAAGCCTTTCATGAGCAGGGTGCTGAAATGGGTTTCAGCTACGGCATCCCACAACTCGAAAAAAGAGTGATGCCGCTTGCTGAAGAGGTCGGTGTATCCTTCGTGGAAATGGCGGACGTAACTAAAGATGAGGACATTTCGAACGTCTTTGAGAAAGCTTCAGACCATTTCGGTTCTATCGACATTCTGGTGCACTCCGTCGCTTTCGCCAAACAGGAAGACCTCACCGGTAGATTCATTCATACAAGTCGGGATGGTTTCTCGATGGCAATGGACATCAGCGCCTACAGCCTGATTGCATTGTCGAATCATGCGAGTAGCTTGATGTCAAATGGTGGAAGCATCCTTACCATGACCTATTATGGCGCGGAGAAAGCTGTACCGCATTACAACGTGATGGGTGTAGCCAAAGCGGCTCTCGAGGCTAGCGTAAGATACCTGGCCTTGGACTTGGGTCCCGATGGCATTCGGGTAAACGCCATATCTGCGGGACCTATCAAGACTCTCGCCGCGGCGGGAATTGCCGGTTTCCGCAAGATGCTGCGATATACGGAGGAACGAAATCCGCTGAGGCGAAATGTAGATCAAGATGAGGTGGGACGGACTGCACTGTGGCTTTGCAGCGATCTCGGAAGCGGCGTCACTGGCGAAGTGGTTCATGTCGATGCGGGTTACCACATACTGGGAATGCCGGAGCCGCCGGAGAAATGGCAGTAGACTGGTCCGACTTTCGAAAACTAACTAAAACCTACCAACAGCTATCGCCCTCTTCGCTTTGACATTAGGGGTGGAATAGGTATACTTAATTCGTCTTTACGCATTTTAACAACAAAACCTTATCTAGAGCAGTGGAGGGACCGGCCCTATGAAACTGCAGCAACCACCCAATTTATTGGGAAGGTGCTAACTCCTGCAGCAGCAGCTGGGAGATAAGAGGAATTTTCCGCATTTTGCGAGCCTCTTGACCAGCGCGAGAGGCTTTTTTTTTGTGATAGTGTCATCACAACGGAAAGTGCGAAACGCAGGTATATAGATTTATCTGGAGGATAATCACATGAGTAGTACATTCGAAAAATCCGCAAAGTTATTATTTACATCTGAATCAGTAACAGAAGGGCATCCCGATAAAATGTGCGATCAGATCAGCGACGCCATCTTAGATGCCATCTTGAGCCAAGATCCCATGGCCCGTGTTGCCTGCGAGACGGCCGTTAAAACCGGTTTTGTCATGTTGCTTGGTGAAATAACGACCACGGCTTCCGTCAACTATGACGAATTAGTCAGAAAGGTCATCCTAGACATCGGATACGATGACGGCTCCAAGGGTTTTGACGGAGAAACATGTGGCGTCCAGGTAGCAATAGCCAGACAGAGCCCTGATATCGCCAAGGGTGTAGACGTTGCTTTGGAGTACCGGAAAAACGGGGATGACGAGGCAGAAATCGCGGCAATCGGAGCGGGTGACCAAGGTATGATGTTTGGGTTTGCATGCGATGAGACCGATAGCCTTATGCCACTGCCCATAGATCTGGCTCACCGGCTCACACGACGTTTGGCCGAGGTTCGGAAATCAAACATCCTGCCGTGGGTTCGTCCTGATGGCAAATCTCAAGTTACGGTTGAATACAGCTACGGCAAACCCAAACGCGTTCACACTGTCCTTGTTAGCACCCAACACGATTCAGAGATCGGCAACGAGGAAATCCGGCAGGGAATTATCGATCATGTCATAATGCCCGTTCTTCCAAAACATTTGGTGGACGACGAGCTGAAGATATTTGTCAATCCATCGGGTCGATTCGTCATTGGCGGGCCCTTGGGAGATGCGGGATTGACAGGCCGAAAAATAATCGTAGACACATACGGTGGTATGGGTCGCCACGGCGGGGGCGCATTCAGTGGTAAGGATTGCACCAAGGTCGATCGAAGCGCTGCCTACGCAGCCAGATGGGTAGCGAAGAATCTCGTTGCAGCAGGACTTGCAGAGCGATGCGAGGTCCAGCTGGCCTATGCTATTGGAGTTGCCGAACCTCTTTCGATTAATGTGGAAACCTTCGGAACAAGCGACTACCCGGACGGGGCTTTGGTTGACATAATCGTCGAAAACTTCGACCTAAGACCGGGAGCGATCATTCGAGACCTCGGATTGCGCAGACCGATTTTCCGGCCAACCGCGACCTATGGACATTTCGGTCGGGACGATATCGAGGCGCCATGGGAGAATACATCCCGAACGTCGGTATTGAAGGAAGCAGCGGCTCGGATAACAAGTCCGGCTTAAAAGGCTGTCATAACGCCGTTGGCGATATATTGGAGGTGCTTGACTCCCCTGGTTGCCTAAGCTAGAATCAACGGGTTTACGGAATAATATAATAAGGCCCGGCAGGTCTTGCTTCTGCTGAATCAATCTAAAGGCAAGCCCTGACGGGTCTATTCGCGAGAAATCAACTGTGTTTGAGTCCCTTGGAAGTCGCCTTCAAGCCACTTTCGACAATCTGACCCGGAGAGGAAAATTAACTGAAGCTGATGTCGATGCAGCGATGCGTGAGGTGCGTCTCGCGCTGCTTGAGGCCGATGTCAATTACAAGGTTGTAAAAAACTTCGTCGCCAGAGTTCGTGAACGAGCTCTGGGACATGAGGTTATGAGAAGCCTTACACCTGGTCAGCAGGTGGTAAAGATCGTTCGCGACGAGCTCATTACTACGCTCGGCGAGCCAGGAAGGCTCAACCTTGGTATGCAGTCCCCGGCAGTCATCATGCTGGTTGGCTTGCAAGGCTCGGGCAAAACGACAACGGCTGCCAAGTTGGCGATACGCTTGCGTAAAGAAGGGAGAAGACCTCTTCTGGTAGCTGCAGATGTTTATAGGCCAGCGGCTATTGACCAGCTTGAGACTCTTGGACAGCAAGCGGAGATCCCTGTATATCAAGAAGGCATAGATGTTGATCCAATTGACGTCGCCTCGCATGCTGTTAAGAAGGCGGTAAGTAGTGGCAACACGGTAGTCATTCTTGATACGGCCGGACGTCTGAACATCGATGAGATGAAGATGGATGAAATCCGAGCCATCAAGTCCGCGGTAAGTCCGGTTGAAACGATTCTGGTAGCCGACGCGATGACTGGACAAGAAGCGGTACGCGTTGCTTCAGATTTCAACGAAGCGGTTGAATTGACCGGTCTAATCATGACAAAGATCGACGGCGACGCCCGTGGCGGTGCTGCGATCTCCATGCGTGAAGTCACCGGCGTCCCGCTGAAATTCCTGGCAACTGGCGAAAAGCTGTCGGATCTCGAGCTTTTCCACCCTGACCGGATGGCTGATCGTATCCTTGGCATGGGTGACGTCTTAACCTTGATTGAGAAAGCCCAGACTGAGATGGATCAGGACGAGGCAGAAGCCGCCGGTCGCAGACTACTCTCTGGCAAGTTTGATTTGGAAGATTTTCTAGGCCAGATGCAGCAGCTGAAGAAAATGGGACCTATGGGACAGCTTCTGAATATGATTCCAGGTGTAGGTAAGATGGTAGGAGACGTCGACCTCAGCGGCGCAGAGGGAGAACTTAAACGGATTGAAGCAATCATCCGATCAATGACTCCGCAGGAGCGGCACAATCCG
This sequence comes from Candidatus Zixiibacteriota bacterium, assembly GCA_035686605.1. GTDB lineage: Bacteria > Chloroflexota > Anaerolineae > Promineifilales > Promineifilaceae > UBA11865. Next base: position 14,303 of record DASRZI010000342.1, on the reverse strand, counting down.
AAAATTATCAAGGCCAGCAGGAAACGGCGGATCGCAACTGGCTCTGGGACGAATGTTCAGGAAGTGAACGCATTACTGCGCCAATTTAGAGAAATGCAACGGATGATGAAGACACTCGGTAAAGGCGGACGCAACCAGCGTAGCCTCGCCGGTCTTTTTGGTGGTCGATAGTACAATAACTCGCGACGAGTTTTATATTTTAAGGAATGGAGAATACGAAAATATGCTACGAATACGATTAAGTCGCACCGGAGCGAAAGGACAGCCGAGTTATCGGATCGTTGTGACTGATGCAAAGTTTAAACGTGACGGTCGAATCGTCGAACGGATTGGTCACTACAATCCACGAACTGATCCTCTTGAATATCTCGTCACCGAGGACCGGGCTCTATATTGGCTCAGTGTCGGCGCACAGCCATCGGAGGCTGTAGAGAGACTTCTAGTAAAACAAGGCACAATTGACAGGTTGGCTCGGCTTCGAAAAGGCGAGGCATTTGATGCTCTGGTGGCCGAGTATTCTGGAGACACGGAAGTGGCCGATCGGGAAGAAGCAACCGTGGAAGCTGCAATTGTCTCGGAAATCGAGGAATTAGCTGAACTAGAAGAAGAGGAGTAGACGCTTGAACCAAGTGTCGGAGTGTGCGGAATTCGTAGAATATGTTGTCAAATCCTTAGTTGAAGATCCAGCTCAGGTATCGGTAAACGAGTTTGAAGAAGGAGCGACGCTCTACTTGGAAGTTAGTGTCGCCAGCTCCGATATGGGGCGAGTGATCGGTAAGGGTGGCGTTGTTGTTAACAGTATTCGAATGCTGCTTCAGGTTCTCGCTTCGAGGATTGGAAAACGAATATCCTTGGAGATTGTTTAGCCTTAAAGAGAAGAAGTTCTTTGAATAATAACAACCCACAGTCAGTACCCGGAGACTTGCAGCGGGGCTCGGAAAATGATTTGTCCGAGCCTCGTTTTTTGGTAATTGGACGAATATTGAAGCCGCATGGCGTTCGAGGTGAGATGCGAGTCGAGATTTTGACAGAATTGCCGGAGCGCTTCACCTGGCTAGAAGAAGTCTACATCGGAAAACGTGAGCCAATCCCACGAAAAATCGACAGCATTCGTTTCCACAAATCCTGGGTTCTACTCAAGCTGGTTGGCTGCGACGATCGCGAATCAGTTCAGCTGCTCCGTGGACAGCTTGTGCAAGTACCGGAATCAGAGGGAATCCCGCTGGAGGAAGGTGAGTACTACCTGTACCAGCTAATTGGATTGAAGGTAATTACGGAAGATGGTGATTACCTCGGTAAGATCAGCGAAATTATAGAGACGAAAGCGAATAATGTATTTGTTGTTGAGACCGCAGACGCTGAATTGCTTCTGCCCGATATAGAACATGTTATTCGCGACATCGACTTCGAATCAAGCACTGTGACGGTTAGATTGCTGCCGGGATTATTGCCTTAATAGTATCCATATAGCTTTTCTTTCTGCTTTGTCGATGGGCAAGATTGTGCGCATTACTTGACACGGCACAGCCTACGACATATCCTCGTTTTCATGTCCAAGTCAGTTGTCCCCGATCTAAAGTATTGGCTGGGATTCAACCTGGTCAAGGGAATCGGACCTGCCAAGCTCAGAATCCTTATTGATAGGTATGGTACGGTTGCCAGTGCCTGGCATGTTAATGAGGCCGATCTGGTACACGCAGGTTTTGATAGTCGAACGATCGGTGAGTTTGTGAAGACTCGTTCTTTCATCGATCTAGATCACGAATTGCAGAAGGTCCAGGATGCAGGGATAAAGCTGATAGTTTGGGATTCGGAAGACTATCCCAAATATCTGAAGGAAATCACTCATCCACCCCCGCTGATCTATGTTCGCGGAGAAGTGAGTGAGCTGGATAATTGGGCTATTGCGGTCGTAGGAACGAGACGCAAGACATCATATGGAAGACAAGTAACGACTGATCTTGTCAGGGGCTTGGTCAGAAACCAGGTAACTGTTGTTAGCGGTCTGGCGCGGGGCATCGATTCCATTGCCCATCAAACGGCCGTCGAGATGGGAGGTCGCACGATTGCAGTTCTTGGGTCGGGATTGGACATCATTTATCCTTCCGAAAACCGTTCCCTCGCGAACACAATAGTCTCCGGACATGGTGCTCTGATATCCGAATTCGCGCTTGGTACGAAGCCGGAAGCTAAGAACTTCCCACCAAGAAATCGAGTAATTAGCGGACTCTCCCTGGGTGTCATAGTTGTTGAAGCTGGAAAGCGCAGCGGGGCATTAATAACAGCAGATTTCGCCTTAGAGCAAGATCGGGAAGTGTTTGCTGTCCCAGGAAACGTTACCAGTCCGGCAAGTCGAGGGACAAACACATTGATCCAGGAAGGCGCGAAGCTCGTGCGCAATGTCGAAGATGTGTTAGAAGAATTGAATATGATGATGGTCCAGGAAAAGACGGCAGTCCAGATGGTTATGCCAGAATCGGCCGAGGAGGCTCGATTGCTTAGCAACCTCACCCATCAGCCGGTTCATATCGATGAGCTGACGCGCCAGGTTGAGCTGCCCAGTGCTCTGGTTAGCAGCACGCTGACATTAATGGAGTTGAAGGGCATGGTGCGGCAGGTGGGTGGGATGCAGTATGTCCTGGCCCGTGAACCAGACCCTGTATACGATACCGAAACTGGTTCGCAGTGATTTAGGATATACTTATCGCCTCATTGACCCAGGACCCACGATTCTAGAACGAAAACTATCATGAAAATTGTAATCTTTGCAGGTGGCACGGGAAGACGTCTTTGGCCGATTAGCCGGAAAAAATCACCAAAGCAATTTGAGCCAATAATCGGACCGAAGTCCACAGTACAGCTTGCTGTTGAGCGTTTCACCGGAACATTCCCGGTGCAAGATATCCTTATATCGACGAATGAAGCATATATCGACATTTTGCGGAAACAGCTGCCAGATATCCCCGATCGAAATTTTATTGGCGAGCCCGTCCGGCGGGACCTGGCCGCCGCAGTCGGTCTTGGAATGGTGCATGTGCGCTACTTGAGCGCTCCCGATGAACCCGTCGCCATCGTTTGGGGCGACAACTACATGACAGAACAAACAGCGTTTCTCAACCTTCTGAGATCAGCCGAAGGCATCTTGCAGAGTGGAACGGCCGAGATGGTCTATCTAGGTGAGACGCCTCGTTTTGCGAACAACAATCTGGGATGGATAGGTCTTGGTCCCGAACAGGGAATGGAAGGAGGAATTCCTTATTACACCTATGAATCTTGGGTCTACCGTCCAGCAATAGATAAATGTCAACAAATGTTTGAATCAGGTCGTTTCGTCTGGAATACCGGTTATTTCGTAACCAGACCTGGATTCATACTTTCAGCCTACGAACAGTTAAAGCCTGAGATTTGGACACGGCTCAAGAGGATCGAAGGCAGGATCGGGAGGAGTGATTATTCCGAGGTCCTTCACCAGGAATACCCGGAAATGGAGACAATCTCCTTTGACGATGCCATCGTCCAGTATATCGATCCAAACGATGCGGTTGTCCTTCATGGGAACACGGGTTGGAGCGACCCTGGCACGTTATACGCATTGAAGGAAGCGATTAATCCCAATGAAGATGTAAACGTGGAAATGGGGCTGGTCAGGACGGTGGGTACCTCTGACAGTCTTTTATATAACTACGAAGATGGTAAACTGCTTGCCGCTGTCGGTCTCGAAGGAATGATCGTGGTGAACACTAACGATGCCATTCTTGTTGTTCATAAAGACGATATTAGCTTGGTGAAAGATTTGGTAAATAATTTAACCGATAGCGACTTGGAAGAATACAGCTAAATGACAGAAGAACTAAAACTAGAAGCCTACTGCTTCACGTGCAAGCAGAAGCGAGAACTACAAGAACCCAAAGCTGAATGGGCCTCGAACGGCTCTCCCGCGACCAGGGGTAAATGTCCGGTGTGTGGGACCAATATATATAGACGAGGTCATACGCCTGCTCATGATACGCTGCCTAAACCAAATTTGCCGAGTAAGCCGGCAAAGAGAAAGAGCAGTAAAAGCAGTAAAAGCAGTAAAAGCAGCAAGAGCGGTAAGAAGAAGAGCGCGAAAGAGAAGACAGTCAGGCGCAGCGGTAACTTGGTTGTAGTTGAGTCGCCGGCGAAAGCAAGGACGATCGGCCGCTATCTAGGGCGGGATTATAAGGTTATGTCAAGTGTCGGGCACGTTCGGGACCTGCTTAGATCGCGTCTCAGCGTCGACGTCGAGAACAATTATGAGCCTGAATACCGTGTGCCTAATGACAAACGCGAAACGGTTAGGGAATTGAAAGCAGCTGGTGCGAAAGCCGAGCTGATTTACCTAGCCACAGACCGAGATAGAGAAGGAGAGGCAATTGCCTGGCATGTGATGGAGTCGGCCGAAATGGAGCCGGATCGGGTTCGGCGGGTCGAATTTCAGGAGATAACCAAACCTGCCATCGTTGCCGCTTTCGAAAATCCCAGAGAAATCGATATTGATCGCGTCGATGCTCAACAGGCACGGAGGATCCTAGATCGCCTGGTAGGTTACAGCCTCAGCCCCTTACTGTGGCGCAAGATACGTGGACGACTATCTGCCGGAAGGGTCCAGTCGGTGGCAGTAAGGTTGATCGTCGAACGCGAGAGAGAGATAAGAGCTTTCGTATCTGAAGAATTCTGGACCTTGGAAGTTGAATTAAGCCAGAAAAAATTTGGATCGCACGAACCCAGGCCCTTCTTTACGGCTAAGCTGCGCTTACTAGATGGAAGAAATGCAAAACTAAAAACTGATTCCGATGTCCAGCCACATCTTAAAGAACTTGAGCGGGCTGCATACACCGTCGAGGAAATCAAGATCGGTAAGAGAACTCAAAATCCTTCCGCTCCTTTTACTACAAGTACCTTGCAGCAATCAGCATCTCGGCGACTGAATTTCGGTACCAGTAAGACGATGCGTATCGCGCAACAACTCTATGAGGGCATAGATCTTGGTGGGGGTGAGGGAGCTGTTGGTTTGATCACCTATATGCGAACCGATAGCGTAAACGTTGCCAAACAAGCACAGGATGAAGCAAGGACATTTATCCGTGCCAAGTTTGGCGACGAATTTGTGCCAGCGAGCCCCCCTAAATATAAGGGGCGGGCCAAGGCGGCGCAGGAAGCGCATGAAGCCGTCCGCCCGACTTCGATCGAAAGGACGCCACAAAACATCAAAACGTTCCTTTCTCGTGATCAGCTCCGCCTCTACCGGCTGATTTGGAATCGATTCGTCGCCAGTCAAATGAAGCCGGCAATCTATGATACTGTCCGGGCTGACGTATCTGCTGGCAAACCTTCTGAACCACCATCGAATCGTCCATATTTATTTCGGGCAACCGGATCGACCCTTCGATTCGCCGGATTCCTTGTCCTGCGGAAAGATCTGAAGAACTCAAACGGTGACGACAAAGACCGTAATGGTGTCCCCTCTGACTTGAAGCGGGGTGAAGAGCTGGACAAACTGCAATTGCTGCCCGATCAACATTTCACACAGCCGCCAAATCGGTTTTCGGAAGCGTCTCTTGTTAGCGAACTCGAGGATAATGGCATTGGTCGGCCAAGTACTTATGCCAGCATCATCTCCACCATTCAAGCGCGAGGTTACGTGGAGCGCCATGACAAGCGCCTGTCTCCCACCGAGATCGGTGAGCTCGTGAATGATATGCTCGTCGAGTACTTTCCAGACGTGATGTCAGTGGACTTCACCGCCCGGATGGAGAGTGAATTGGATGAGATTGCAGGCGGAGAACCGTGGGTGCCCGTTATCGATGAGTTCTATACCAAGTTCTCTGAACGTCTTGAAGTTGCAGATAAGGCCATAAGCAAAGTAGATGTGCGGAGTGAACCAGAACCTGTGGGTCGCGATTGTCCCCTGTGCGGAAATCCCTTGGTCTTTCGTGAGGGTCGTTACGGCCGCTTCGTCGGCTGCAGCACGTTCCCGAAGTGCCGCCACACAGAGCAAATCCTGGACAAGATTGGCGTCGAATGCCCTCAGGATGGAGGCGATATCGTAAAGAAGTCTACCCGAAAAGGTAGAGTGTTTTATGGTTGCTCCAATTACCCGGATTGCGACTGGACAAGCTGGCGAAAGCCTCTTCAAGAACCATGCAAATTCTGCGGCGGATTGCTGGTTCATGTAAACAACCATAGCGCAGAATGCACTAAATGTAGCGAGCGACAACCCCTGCCAGAACCTCAACAAACCGACGAAGTTGAGATACCGGCGAGTTGAGTTTTACCGTCATTAATCATGCTGGACGATAGCAATATCAACCTTGCTGAGGAGCTGATCCCGTATATTCCTCCCCTAGTGATTCGTCGCTTGGCTAAAAACACGCAAAGATTATCCCAAGCGGAGGCTGAAATCTATTCAGCGGCCGTTCTGTTTGTGGATATTAGGGGATATTCAGAGCTTGCAGAGAGTTTTGCTGAGGGTGAGGCGGAAGGTTCGGAGGAGCTAGCCCGATTTCTCAACAAGTACTTTGATCTGCTCATCCGGATAATCACCGAGCATGGTGGGGAGGTGACGAAGTTCGCCGGCGATGCATTGTTGGCGATTTGGCCTGTTCCTCAAGACCTTGCTAGGGTGGGAAGGGCAGCCAGGGAGAAGCTGGCCCAACAAGTGTTGTCCGCAACCCAATGCGCTCGCGCGATTCAGAAAGGGTCAAATGAATTAAGCAGAAGGGACAATAGCGATTCGATTCTCCGAATCGGCGTAGCAGCAGGGGATGTTTACGCCGTCCATCTCGGAGGAATATTGGATCGTTGGGAATTTCTGCTTTCTGGGGAGCCGATGGTCCAGATGAGCGTGGCTAAAGATCTGGGGTCATCCGGAGATGTCGTCCTGTCGCCAGAGGCATGGGCACTTGTCAAAGACCATTGTTCCGGCGAGTATGTAGGTGGGCGGTATGCTAAGATAAATGACGTGTCGAAGAGAAGCCCGGATCGAAATCCTGCGTCGACTCAAGTTCAAGACGACATAGTCGAGAGGATGCAGAGTTATGTTCCAGCGGCAATAACGCGGCGGCTGAAATCTGGATTCGGGAAATGGCTGTCCGAAATCAGGTACCTTACGGTCCTGTTTGTGAAGCTGCCTGGCTATGGTACGTCCATTACCCATCCGTATGCCACCACTGTTCCCGAAGCCCAGGCCGTTATGAGAGCCATGCAATCATCGCTCTATCGCCTGGAAGGAAGTATCAACAAGTTCAACGTAGACGATAAGGGCATCACTCTCGTGGCGGCGATGGGCATTCCTCCACTATCCCACAGAGACGACGCAAAAAGAGCAGTTCAGGCTGCTCTGGATATGCAGCGGGTTCTTGAAGCGCTCGATCGCCCATGTGCCATCGGCGTTGCCTCTGGATGGGTCTTCTGCGGCCCAGTTGGGAGCGATATCCGGCGCGAATATACAGTTGTGGGAAACAGTGTAAACCGAGCTGCAAGCCTGATGCAGGTGGCTGAAGAACTCCGGATAGAGGCCAATTCACCATCTTATGTTCTCTGTGACAGGGAAACATTTGAAGGGATCACCATCGGCTTGGGAGATTTTTCAATTGATGGGGATCAGATAACATTCAAACGAGTGTCTGGAGTGAAGCTTAAAGGGCGGCGAGCACTGGTATCCGCTTACAATCCTCAATTGAGGAGAATGAATCTACTATTAGCAACCGACTCGTCTAAAAAGGGACCTTCTCTTCTGGGCCGCCTGAAGGAGCTCGAGATTTTTACCAATCATTTACGAGCATTGACCCGATCAGATACGTTCCTGAAAGTCATCGTGATTGAAGGTGAAGAGGGAATTGGAAAATCCGCCCTGTTAAAAGAGTATCTCGTAGACGATGCGCCCAGGTCAGTCAAAGTATACGAGGGCCGTGGGGAGGAATTTCACCAAGCCGAATCTTTTCATGCCTGGAAACCGGTATTCAAGGATATTTTCGGCATTGATGCTGGGATTGACGATCTTGGAAGCCAACGACGAAAGGTGATGCGAAAACTTCCGATTCTGCCGGGCGAAAAAGGGTTTCCCGCTCTTGCTTTACGTCTGACCCCCCTCCTAAATCCGGTGCTGGATCTGGAATTTGCCGAAAATCGGATTACAAAGGCGATGGTGCCCGAAGTCAGAGAACAGACTACTCGATTGTTCCTCCTAAGACTGCTCCAACAGTCATTCTATGATCCCAGGAGACGCCGCCAGCAGCCTCATATGATTATCCTCGATAATGGTCAGTGGCTAGATGATGATTCGTGGCGCCTGGCAGCAACGGTCAAAAACCTTGTGCGGCCTCTGATGATGGTTATCGCTGCCCGCCCCCTACACCAGGACGGGCTAGGTTGGCCACTGCATCCCGCCTGTTCAGAACTATTGAGCGAGAGAAATCTCGAACGAATCAGTTTATCTCACCTTTCCAAGCTGCAGATGGCAGATATCTACTCGGAAATCGCCGCTCCTTGCACAATATCTGCGGGCCTGGCACACGTTCTGTGGAGAACAGCAGGTGGCAATCCATCTCTGGCCCGACAGCTGATCGATCACTGGCGCTCAGAGGAGTTGATCTGCACTGATTCTGAAGAAAGCTCCGACATTAGTGCCGATGGGGATATACCATTGTCGACGATCCCAGGAACGGTGCAGAAGAATCTTGTCGGACGTATTGATCGTCTACAGCCAGAAAGACAAATGATCGTCAAAGCTGCCAGCTGCTTTGATGGCCAATTTTCAGAGATGGAGCTGGATCAGCTGCTAAAGAGGATTGGCGTGGTCCTGACTCTATCAGATCACCTGCCGACATTGGTTGATCTCCAGCTGGTGACCGTCGCAGAGGAAACCCAGCCTAGGAGCTATCGATTGACAAGTGAGCTTTTACGCGACGTGACCCGTAATCTGCTAACGAAAGATCAGCGAGCCAGCTTTCAAGATGCCGATTTGATGGCCTCGTAAACCCTCTGTGGAGTAAAGGGAATACTTCTGATACGAACCCCGGTGGCATCAAATATCGCGTTTGCGATGGCAGGAGCTACACCATCTTTCGGAATCTCGGCTATCGCCTTAGCCCCAAACGGCCCAGTAGGTTCATGGGTTTGTACCAAAATCGTTTCCAACCAGGGCATCTCGTCAGCGCGATAGATATGATAGGGACCAAATTCACTGTTGATTAGGTCGCCATCCTCGGTATAAGCCATCTCTTCACAGTGCCCATAACCAAGCGCCTGGGTCATCCCACCTTCAACCTGGCCACTTGCCGTTACGGGATTGATTGGTACACCAGCGTCGACCGCCATTACTAGTTTCGTGACCGTAACCTGACCTGTCTGCATATCGACCTCGACCTCGGCAAATTGGCCGGCGAAGGGAGGGGGAGAATCCATGCTGACAAATGAAGCGGTAGCCATGATCTGCCTCTGTTGATCCTGGTGAAGAGAGTGCAGGGCGACCTGCTCATGGCTCACAGACCTCCCGTCCGGTGCGATCGCCTGCGCGCCAGACAACCTGACGCCTTTTCCTGATTCCAATTCAAGCATTAACGCGGCTCGTTTCCGGATTTGATCGGCTACATCTTCGGCCGCCTAAAGAACCGCGGTGCCAGAGACGAAAGTTGTGCTGCTTGCATAAGCTCCGGTATCGAAGGGGGTCATGTCGGTGTCGCTTGAGTAGATAATGATTTTGTTCATCGGTACGCCCAAGACCTCGGCCGCGATCTGGGCTAGAACTGTATCTGATCCGGTGCCAAGATCGGTAGCACCCACCAATACATTGAAGGAACCGTCATCATTGATCTTGATGCTGGCTGCCCCCATATCCAGTCCGGGAATCGCCGTGCCGTGCATACACATCGCCGCCCCAAGCCCCCGCCGAACGTGTGGTTTTCCAGGGACCGTGGACCAATTGGCAGTTTCCTTATCGCTCCATCCAATGGCCCTCATTCCTTGAGTGAAGCATTCATTGAGACCGCAGGATTGTATGACTGGTTCGAAATCAACGGTCTCTTTTTCGCCTTCTCCCAGTAGAGGGGCGATGGGCATAGTATCGCCTGCCTGGACCCAGTTTTTCTTTCGAAAAGCGATGGGATCGAATTTCATCGCGTGGGCGATTTCTTCAATATGGCTTTCGAGGGCGAACAGTGCTTGTGGCCCTCCGTATCCGCGATAGGCGCCAGGTACAGGGAGATTCGTATAAATGACGTCACAATCGAATTTGCGATTTGTGCAGTTATAACTGCTGAGCCCACGCAGACCTGTGACCGTTTGTACCGTCAAGCCATGGGTGCCGTAAGCTCCCGTGTTCCCGAGCACTTTCATGGTCATGCTGTGGAGTGTGCCGTCTGCCATTACTCCGGTCTTATAGGTGATGGTCTGGGGATGTCTTGTGCGGCTGCTTTGGAATTCTTCCCGGCGATTCAGCTCGAGCCGGACTGGCCGGCCGGTGGCGATGGTAAGGTGACCGACAATATCTTCAAGCAGCATTTCCTGTTTCACGCCAAATCCACCTCCGATCCTGGGCTTGATCACCCGGATTTGACTCACAGGTAGATCAAGAAGAGGGGCCACCATACGCCGGACGTGAAAGGGAACCTGGGTGGAAGTACGAATGACCAATCGCTCGTTTGAGTCCCACCAGCTAATGGCCACATGGGGCTCGATAGGAGCCTGCTGCACCTGGTGTACGCGGTAGGTATGCTCAAAGACAAGGTCTGCCTCATCGTAACCTTGAGAAACGTTACCAGCTTCAGCTTCAATGTGATGGACGATATTTCTCTGGGCATCATGGATGTCCTCAGTGTCATCTTCGTCATGGATGACAGGAGCGCCTAATGTCATGGCTTCAACTTCGTCGAAGACGGCCGGCAATACCTCGTACTCCACATAGATCAGCTTCAGGGCTTCCTCGGCAATATCAACTGAATCGGCGGCAACGGCAGCCACACGGTCTCCAACGTAGCGGACCTTGTTGTCGAAACTGACCTGATCGAATGGGGGAGGATTTGGGTACGACTGGCCACCGGAAGCGTATTTGATGCGGCGGATATTCTTGTAATGAATCACAGCCCGAACGCCCGGAAGATCCAGGGCCGCTTTGTCGTCGATCTCCAATATACGGGCGTGAGCGTGCGGGCTGACAAGCAGTTTGCCGTAGAGCATGCCGCGCATTTCGATGTCGTCGACAAAGGCTGAATTGCCTTTCACCAGCTGCAAGGCGTCGACTTTTATCTCGGATTTTCCGACTATTTCGGTCTCGGGAATGCTGCTCTTAAGGTAGATATCAGTGCGTGGACGTACATCGGTCGCGGTTCCTCTTCCTGGATCTCCAGGGGCAAACTCCAGGTCATCGTCACCATTGTCAGGACGCTCAGGGTTCTCGACGAGATAGCTTGCATCGACGATCATCGGTCCATCATAGGGCTCAACCGAATCGCCCCTCATATAAGCCGCTGCCCTGAGAATAGCTTGCACTGGTTTTAGGTATCCAGTCTCCCGGCACAAGATTCCAGAAAGTGCGTCTCGTACCTGAGACTCTGATGGATTAGAAACCCGGTCTAGAAGTTCTTTGGCCGCTAGCATCATCGCCGGCGTTGAATAACCAGATTGAAACGCCCCGGTCTCCATAAAAGCTCGCTGTATGGGGTGAAGCTCTCCTACGGCTGGCGCCAATCCTTCAACAGTTTCTATCTTGTGTCCGATGGCCTGGGCAACCAGTATCGTATCGCTCGATACAAGCTGACCGTCGAACAATATCGCGCTGGCACCGGTCTCGCCGCTGTCGCTGCCGTACCTGACGCTGTAGAAGCCTGCCCGTCTCAATGCGTTGCGCAGGGTCTCGGTCGGCAGAGAGTCAATGATGACGTCCTTATCATTTATCTCGAGAATTTCTGACATAGTAATCTCCGGGTTTAAATAGTTGCAAACTTGATCATCCACCAGGAGGATGTGGAATTGCGATCATACTCCTTGTAAGCCTTTGGCTCAACCTACTTGAATTCCCAATGAGTACGACAAAGTGCTTCTGATCCACGCGATTATCAAACGATTCGGCAATCAGCTTCATTTCATGGAGGTGAGATCTTGTCTCATCTGGTTCACACGTCCGATTCCGGCACATTTGACAAATTCAACATCATGTTCGCATCGCCATTGTCAATAGTCGATTTCCAGGACTTCAAAACCCTGCTCTAGAAGCGCTCCAATCAAATCTCGCCTAACAAAGGCGCGGATGCCGTTCTCAGAACTGGTTACAATGGCGAGCGAATATAATCGAATAAACCTGGGGTCGCAATAAATATTATCTACGAAGGGAATGTGAATAGTTTCAACAGTCCCTTCGAGCAGCTGTTTCTCTGTACCAGCCACCGGTAAGAACAGATTTGGTTGCAGTTCTATGAACATATCGGTGCTAAAAGCAGCATGATTCTTCCAGCCATACCGATTACCGCTTGCATGAGCGATAGCTACGTTGTTGAGCCCGTATATATCAACCACCTCTCCATCATACTCTTGCGCAAAGCCTCCTACAGTCGGATGTCCTACAGAAGGCAGATTATCTTGAAACATCTCGTTGAGTTGTTTCCCAAGAATCGAACCCTTTGTCGCAAGATCAAATTCAAGAAGGATGGCATCATTGGCCAATACGTCCCATCTGACTCCTGGTCCCAACAACATCATCGCCACAAACCCAATCGTCAGACCATATCGTACAGACCTGGTGTTCGGAAGCTTTATTGTCGTAAAAAGCGCCAATACCGGAAGAAAGAGAAGCGGCCAAACTGGTTGGTAAAATCGAAGCAATCTGAAGTGATCGCCACCAGATAGAATTGGAACTAATAGCCCGGTAATCGCGATGACAGATACAATCATATACCGAACGTTTACCGTACTGTCGACGCCTAGAGGCAATGAGGTAATTTTGCGGATGAACTTTGGCAAGTTGAATAATAATCCGGCTAATGTTGTCCACAAGACGACTATCAACGCGAGGCGATTCGAGGCAATGAATGCCATCAGGTATACGATTCCTTGTGTTAAATTGTAGATAGCGTCCGGGCTTACTTTTGCATAGTATGTGTTTGGAAGCGGATATCCAAAATAAGCCAGGCGTCCGACAATCAACACGACTATTGTAAAAAGAAACACGGACGCCGGAAGACGAATGGCTCGCCAGGCTGGTGCAGCTCCTCTTTTGGCGCCGATGCCTATGCCAAAAAGAGATAGTAAGACCAGCCCCCATATGATTCCTTCCGGGCGGGTGAGTACAAGCGGAATCATGCATAGAGCCATGAGGACAGGACTATTGGCCCGAATTGTGATTACCGCAGAAATGATCAGGATTGCTGACCAGATGGTGGCGTCCATAAGGGGAAGGGACATCCAAACAATGTACGTAGGGGCGCCAACTATCCACAGAAGGAACATTGCACTTTGCCAACTGATAAGCTTCCTGCTGATTTCGGAATACCAAAGTACCGATATTGCGGCTGAAAGGATCAGCAAGCTGAATATCAGGAGATAAATATCCGGTCTATTGAACAAGGCATGCGCAGCGACTACAAGAAAGAGCCAGAGAGGGGAGGTAAATCCTTCGACTCTCTCACCACCACTGTTGAAAACGATTCCGTTGCCTTCGACAATATTCTCGCCATAAACAAAAAATATCCGGGCGTCGTCGATACCAAGCTCTGGTTTGTCAAACAACAGATAGACAGCCCATGTGCCAATGGATAGCACACAGACAACAATGGCGAAATGGACGATAAAAAGCCGATGTTCGCGAAGCTTGGCAATTACATCTGGACTCATTTGACAGAAATCCTGGAACGCTGCGGATATGCCTTGACAGTATAATACTCGATCGAGGTCTACGAGAAGTACTATTGGATGGTTGTGTCACACACGATATGTATAATATCGTTTCCCTATCGAGTATCCCTGTCGAATTACGGTGGCGGCCATCGGCTTGTAAGAAATCACGACAGTGTTCCATCATTGAGGCAATATCAGCCCTGGATGAAGGGCGGGTCTTGGACACACGCTTGTGGGGCACATTCGAAAACGCGACAGGTTGAGTGCTAGAATCGACAAGAGTAGCATTCCTTTGAGTAGTCATCACCGATCCGTAAACGACCAAATGGCTAGAAAGCAGGAAACAGCAGAAACAATTAAGTCGAGAGGTGCGCCAGAAAGATTCCAGCTTGGAATACTCGAGTTTGCTTCCTTGGCTGGCTTCATTCTGGTTCTTGTCGGGTTCGGCTACATTG
>DASRZI010000341.1:0-34081 GCA_035686605.1 Candidatus Zixiibacteriota bacterium | reverse complement strand
CGAACAAGGTTCAGCAGTGCACTTTGGGAAAACTCTGCCTTGTCTTCAACATTAATCGGCAAAACTCCGCTGGGAAGATATGCCGAACCTGACGAGGTCAGTGGATTAGCACTATACCTCGCCTCAGAGCAGTCAGATTTTGCGACTGGAGGAGTCTTCACACTAGATGGAGGTTATCTACTGACCTGAAATATCGTCTTCTTTCTTCGAATTTAGTTTAGTGGCGTCTCGTCGTCAATTACGGGTATGTGGCCATCCATGGACGGGTGATCAGTTATTGGGCCTGATGCCAAGGCTTATTGGGCTTTCAATGTCCAGGAACTAGTAAAGATTAGGAGTAGATCGATGAAATACCGAATAGACAAGGTAGGGATAATTGGCGCAGGTACAATGGGCGGGGGGATAGCTGCTCATCTGGCGAATATCGGTATCAGTTCAATCCTTCTGGATATCGTTACACCAGGTCTGAGTGAAGAAGAGAAGGATGATCCATCTGCCAGAAACCGGTTGGTTCAAGGGCTGTTTGATCGCATGGTCAAAGCCAGGCCCGCCAATCTCGGCCGAAAAGATAGAGCATCTCTCATCACCATTGGCAACATTGAGGACGACTTCGAATTGCTTGCAGATTGTGACTGGATTATCGAGGTTATCATCGAGCAGCTAACTCCAAAACAGGAGCTGATGGCTCGCCTGGAAGCTGTTAGGAAACCCGGAGGTATCATTAGCAGCAACACTTCGGGTATCCCGATCAAAGATATCGCCGCCGGCAGGTCAGACGATTTCAAGGCCCATTTCCTCGGCACCCATTTCTTTAACCCACCTCGATATCTGAAACTTTTAGAGATAATCCCAACTGAAGACACGGCCCCTGCAGTATTGGATTTCATGAGCTCTTTTGGTCGGGACGTTCTCGGAAAGGGTGTTGTGATTTGCAAAGACACGCCGAACTTCATTGGCAACCGGTTTTTCGCCGTGGCAGGCTCCTATGGGATTGCATATGCCTTCGATCATGGATATTCGGTGCCCGAGATCGACGCCATCACGGGGCCTTTGATAGGAAGACCAAAGACAGCCACTTTTCGATTACTTGACCTGATAGGTCTTGATATCATGGGCCATGTGAATCAGAACCTCTATCATGCCATCCCCGATGATCCTTATCGAGATGTCATGCAATCAGAGAAAATGACCGAGATTCTCGGGCAATTGATTGAGAACAAATGGCTGGGAAACAAGAGTGGACAAGGTTTTTATAAGAAGACCTTCGTGGATGGAAAGCGAGAATTCTGGACCCTAAACACGGAAACCTTTGAGTATGAAGGGTCGGAGAATATCAGATTCGAATCGGTTGGGGCTGTTCGAAAGATCGAGGATATTTCGAAGCGACTGCCAGCGTTGTTCGACCAGCCTGAAGATCGAGCGGTCGCCTATCTACGGGACACTTTCCTCTATACGCTTGCTTATGCGGGTTTCGCAACACCCGAAATAGCCTACAGGCTGGTCGATGTGGATGCAGCCATTTGCTGGGGCTTTGGCCATGAGGTTGGGCCTTTCGAGATTTGGGACATCTTGGGAGTTGAGACAACGGCCGGAGCGATGGAAGAAATGGGTTTGGATGTCGCCCCATGGGTAAAGGAGATGCTGGCCTCAGGGCACGCCACCTTCTATAAAGACGGTCGCTATTACGACTTCGTTGACAAGGAATACAAGCCCTTGCCGGTTGATCCCAAGAGTCAAACAATCCAGATATTACGCGACTCGGGCAAGGAAGTCGCGCGGAATACAAGCGCCAGCCTCTTTGATATGGGTGACGGAATAGCCCTGCTCGAAATGCATGCACCGAAGCTAAACGCCGTCGATGTTGATTTCGTCACCATGGCTCAAACCGCCCTCGAAAGACTTGACAGCGATTTTGATGGATTGGTCATCGGAAACAATGGCCAAGATTTTTGCATCGGCGCGAATGTAGCCATGACGGTGATCGCCGCGGCGCAGGGGCTCTGGGACCAGATAGAGGAGGCCGTACGAGTTGGCCAGGAGGTTTTCTTCAATCTTCGACACGCGCCAAAGCCAGTGGTGACTGCCCCGCACCAGAGAGTGTTAGGTGGTGGGGTCGAACTAACAATGGCTAGCTGGGCCTCGGTGGCTGACCACGAGACCTATATGGGATTCGTAGAGCCATATACGGCCGGAATTATCCCCGCCTGGGGAGGCTGTAAAGAGCTGATGAGGCGGAAAATCAATCCGGTCATGAGAACCGCCAATGCCGATGTTCTTCCGATTATGGAGGAAGTATTTCAACAGATAGCTACCGCAAAAGTTGGAACGAGCTCCTGGGAGAATAAAGAACTTGGATATTTATACCACGATGACCAGATAGCAATGAACAGCGATCACCGGTTGGCGATAGCAAAACAGAAAGCACTGGATCTCTATAGAAGCGGTGTCAGACCCCCAGAGATCGAAAGGATCTATGCGGCGGGAAGAGACACACTGGCTGCTTTGAAACTCGGCGTGAAGACCTTTGTCTGGGCAGATTACGCCACTGAACACGATGGATTGATCGGGCAGAAGCTGGCCTTTGTCCTGTGCGGAGGCGATTTGAGCCAACCCACCTGGGTTGATCCGTGGTATATCATGGATTTGGAGAGGGAAGCGGTGCTATCGTTGATTGGAGAACCTCTAACCCAGGCCAGAATGACCCATGTACTCCAGACTGGAAAACCACTGCGAAATTAGAGATGTCTTGGAGAAGGAAACAGCTTAATTTCTCTAAGTGTTCAACTAGACTAATCATTGCTATGAATATCTGAAATGGGAGAAATGATATGACTCGCGAAGCAGTAATTGTAGCCGCCAGCAGGACAGCAGTTGGTCGATCGAAGAAAGGTACCACCAGGAACTGGCGTTCAGATGAAATGATGGCGGCCGTGATTGAAGACCTGATGGAGAAAGCTGAAGGCCTGTCTCCAAATGACATTGATGATGTGATCGTCGGGTGCGCCATGCCCGAAGGAACGCAGGGACTTAATTTCGCTCGTACTATTGCCCTGCGGGCTGGCCTGCCAGTTGAGACGCCGGGGATGACCGTCAACCGCTTCTGCTCCAGCGGATTACAGACAATCGCCATCGCGGCTGAGCGAATAATAGCAAATGGAGCGGATTGTATTATCGCAGGAGGTGCCGAAACGATGAGCCTGGTTCCCATGACTGGCTTCCGTGTAAGCCCAAATCCCTACATGGTCGACAACCAGCCAGAGGTATATATGGGGATGGGACTTACGGCCGAACAGGTGGCAACCGAATTCGAGGTTAGCAGACAAGCCCAGGACGAATTTGCCCTTCGAAGTCACATGCGGGCCGCTGCTGCCGATGAGTCGCAGCGTTTCGATGGACAGATCGTGCCAATCCAGGTCGAAGAAGTTACTCAAGGTGAAAATGGTACTTCACGTCAGACAATCACCTTCAACAAGGATGAACACATTCGGCCGGAAACCTCGTTGGAAGCGCTGGCGAAGCTGCGTCCCGTATTCAAACAAGGTGGGACCGTCACCGCCGGAAATGCATCGCCCCTAAGCGATGGAGCGGCTGGGGTAATTGTCATGGAGAAGTCCAGGGCTGATTCACTCGGGATCACCCCTCTTCTTAAGTTTGTCAGCTTTAATGTGGCTGGGGTAAGACCTGAGATAATGGGCATAGGTCCCGTTGCCGCTGTCCCCAGGGTGCTGAAAAGAACGGGAATGGAGCTGATCGACATCGAGTTAATTGAGCTGAACGAGGCTTTTGCCGCGCAAGCCGTAGCCGTCATCCGCGAGCTGAACCTCGATCAAGATATCACCAATGTGAACGGTGGGGCCATCGCTCTCGGCCACCCCCTCGGGTGTACTGGAGCTAAGTTGACCGTTCAGCTGCTGCATGAAATGAAGATGCGAGATGTTCAATTCGGAATGGTTACCATGTGTATCGGTGGAGGAATGGGCGCTGCAGCGATCTTTGAAAACTTGCATTAACATTCCTGCGGGTCGTTCGGCAAATAGGTTATTCAAGGAAAGCAGTATTACTCGTCGATACCCTGCCGCCGAATCCAGGTAGAAAAAAGAGTATACCGGCCGCCAGCAAGGCCATTGCGGCCCCAAAAATGAAAGGTGCACTTGCTCCAAGGCCCTGCCAGCTGCCAATGCCTTGCCAGAGCAATCCCGCGATAACACTGGCCGGTAAAACTGAAAAACCTATCGCTGCATTGTACACACCGTAGGCAGATCCTCGCCGGTCAGCGCCAACCAGGTCGGCGACCAGGGCTCTGCTTACTCCTTCGGTGGAGCCATAGTAAATTCCGTAAATCGCAAACAGTACCCAAACATGCCAGGCGCTATTAGCGAGAGCTAGGCCAGCGTAGATGACAGCGTAGGCGAGCCAGCTTACAACGATCATCGTTCGCCGGTTAATCCGGTCTGATAAAGCTCCCGCTGGACCAGCGACCAGGGCATAGAGCAAGTTGAATACGATCAACATGCTGATGATGCCCACCAGATTCAGACCTCTTTCCTGTGCCCGTAGAATGATGAAGGCATCGGAAGAATTCCCAAGGGTGAAGACGATGACCGACAGCAGGAAGGTACCGAAACCACGACCGAGCCCTTTGAAGGATACGGACGGGCTTTCTCGAGAAGTCTTGGTTCCACCAATCTCTTTCACTCCGACGATGAGTATGATCACTGCCAGGACAGCTGGTATTACACTGATCAATGCCAGAAGCTGAAATGTCTCACGGCCAAGTTCGAGTTTCAGTCCCTGAACATACCAGACCACGAAAAGCGCGATTGATAATCCCAAGGCAGCACCTGCCGTATCGCCTGCTCGATGCAAGCCAAATGCAAGACCACGCCTCTTCTCTGACACGCTGTCTGCTATCAGTGCATCACGCGGAGCAGTACGAATACCTTTGCCTAGCCGGTCTGTGAATCGAATGGCCAATACGCCAACCCAGGTGCCAGCAAAAAAGAGGAATGGTTTGGCCACGGTTGAGAGGCTGTAACCGGCAATAGTTAGCCATTTTCGTTTACCAAGCCAATCGCTAAACCAACCAGAATACATTTTGACGATGCTTGCGGTCGTTTCGGCGATCCCCTCGATAAGGCCTACAATCCCCAATCGAACCCCGAGGACATTAGCAAGAAAAAGCGGAAGAAAATTAAACACCATCTCGCTGGACACATCTGTTAGGAAGCTGGCTGCGGTAACAACCCAGACGTTTCGCGGCAATCTACGGATCGCAGATTCGATATCTCTGAAGAGGTTCATGCTAACCTGGCTACTAATGTTCCCTGATCGAACCGGACAAGGACGGAGTCCCCGGGCGAGACAGCATCTTCAGGCAATAGTGGATCCAAATTGTAGTCGATGGCTATCGAGAGCTCCAAAGTTTCTCCACTAACAACAACGGAGTAGCTGCGATTCCAATGGCTTGTCCCCTTCATGAAATTGTAAGCTCTCAATGCGCTCCAGGAAGTGGTAAATCGGAAATCGGATTCGTCAGGCCAGGGATCATAATTTCCTCCGCTTGGTTGGCGAGAAGGCTCAAGCGATCCCGAGCATAAACCAACTGCTGCTTTGGCTAGCAATGTTCCGCCTATCTCGCCGCAGAGCTCCTCCGCGGCTAAGCCTGACATACCTGTTGGAAACTCGATCTTCTGCTGGAGCACGATGTCGCCAGTATCGAGCCCTTCATCAACGGTGTGTACGGTAATACCACTCGTTTCTTGGGAGGCGCTTCTAAAGATCCAGAAGAGGGGTGCGGGTCCTTTGTTGTGGGGCAATAATGAGGGGTGAAAATTAATAAAGCCATGTTCGATGCTGTTAAGAACTTCTTCTGCTAATCTGTGTGGATAGCAAGCAACGCAGGCAATATCCGGTTTAAAGAACGAAATAGCATGCGCCAGTTTCTCGTTGTCACGACCGGTGATGGGAACGATTGGTATTCTTCGATGGGAGACTGTCTGAAGAACGCCTTCATTCATATATGGATTAACAAGTGGGAGCTCGGTGACTGGGCTAGGCGGAACAATGGTCGATCTATATCCGGAGAATTCAACGTTTAAACTCGTGTTGGAGCTTAAAACGACTGCGCAAACCCCAACATTGTTATCGAGCAGTGCCTTAAGCGCCTGCTGTGACATCCTATTTTGCATCCCGAGGAATAATACTCGCGGGCGGAAATCACTCTCAAAGTGCATTAGACGATTTCCTTGACGTGACATCGAAAGACAATATATTCGTATTATAAATGCATTCTCCTCAATAGCAGGAACCGTTTATTTATTCAACTTGTAGTATGGGTTAAATTGAGTATTTCTTATGACACGAATGGTCCAATGCGTAAAATTCAATCGAGAGCTTCCCGGTTTGGATCGACCTCCAATGCCTGGCGAATTGGGTGAACGAATATTCGCAAATGTATCGAATCAAGCCTGGCAGATGTGGCGGGAGCATGTTGTAATCCTGATCAATCACTATGGGTTGAATATGGCCGACCCCAGGGCTCAAGAGTTTATTAATACTCAACTCGAAGATTATTTCTTTGGAGAGGGCGCTGCGATGCCCGATGATTGGGTTGCCGAGGGTCAAGGTGGGAAGGGCGGCCCACCTGCTAAAGGAGCTCCGGCTCCTCCCCAGAAGTAATTACGAATCCCCCTGTTATTCCGGCAGCAGCCACGGATCAAGCGGCAGCCCGGTCTACATCCTAGTTCGGCATTATTTGCGGCTGTAGAACGGACAATTCAGGCGCAATCACAAATCTCAATTTTCCCTGGGCGGCACGCAATGCCGCCTCGACCTCGTCCGGCGATTGTCCCCTCGCGAAGATGAATCCCAGATAGCTGTCACCTTCCGGGAGTGGCTTTATAGAATAGTTTGGCCGGGCAGTTATCTCAATTTTCTCGATCAAAGGCACTGCTTCACCTTCTTCGCATCCTTCAACGCGTTTGAATATACCTGCACCCGGAATTGGGAGCATCATAACTCCACTGGCCTGGTATTCGCGATTGAGCGATTGGAATTCCATCCCAAACGCCTGCCGAAGAATAAGCTCCTCCAGTGAGCTTTCTGATGCGAATCGCAGGGTGTTGGAACAAAGACCACCGATCGAACGACCTGCTAATTCAATCAACCAGGGACCCTCTTCGTTAACACGTAATTCGGCATGAACTGGCCCTTCACGTAAACCGAGAGTTTCAGCCGCGATAGAAACAGTATCGAAAATTGATTTCTGAGATTGCTGAGACAGTCTAGATGGTGTGATGTAAATCGTTTCCTCGAAGAAAGGTCCATCAAGCGGATCTGGCTTGTCAAACAAAGCAAGTGGAGTAAGTTTACCGTCGTCAAGAATTCCTTCGAGAGCTACCTCAAATCCCGAGATGAAATCCTCAACCAGGAATTGCCAGCTGCTGCTGCCTGGAAATTGGTTGGAGATAATCTGTCCCAATCGTCGCACAGCCGAGACGAATTCGAGGGGGTTATTCGCCCGGATCACTCCTCGACTTCCAGATAAGGACAATGGTTTTACGACACAGGGAAAATCGATCGATCCAGCTCTACTATCAAGTGATTCCGCGTCTAATTCTCCGTCGACGGTATGCAGTTCGAACCTGGGTGAGTTAATCGAGCTGTACTGCAGTATCTGGCGCATCCGGTGCTTGTCGCGGGACGCCAGGGCCGCTTCTGGACTATTGTGCGGCAAATCCAACTGCTTGCTCACCATGGCCGCCAGAAGAGTCCCACTATCATCGACAGCCAGGATCGCACCGAGAGGATGTTCTTCAGAATAGGCGCGTATCGCCCCAATCGATTTCTCAATATTGCTGTAATTAAGCCCCAACGGAAAGTTCCAGTAGTCGGCAAGCTGCTCCTGCATGTCTATCGCCTTCACAACCTCGATGCCAACTTTTTCGGCAGCGTGAATAAAAGCAGGCGTCCGGTAGGATCTTGGCGTATGCAGCAATAGCACTCTTTTTGGGAGAGTATCCCGTCGACCTGAAGTTTCTTTGACAGACATACCGGCTAATTCTACCAACCCATGGTACGAAGTGCATTGAGAAAAAGAAAAAGCCCGGTCGTCGAATGGTTCGACCGGGCTCAACAACTCTTCATTAATCGCAATTACTTACTCTGAATCTTCCATAAGCTGCACGGAGTGATCTTTGGAACCATTTCCATTCGTGATAGCCGGAATCGTGATTTGCTGGCCATCTTTCCTCGACCTTCCTTCAACGCTGAATGGCGGTTCATCGCCCTTCAGTAGAGCTATATCAAGGACTTCATCAAGATGGCTAACACATATGAGCTCGATATCTTCGCGGATACGCTCAGGTAATTCAGGAATATCTTTAGCATTCTCGGAAGGCAGTATCACCCGTTTGATTCCAGCGCGGTGAGCCGCGATGGTTTTTGACTTCAGACCCCCGATAGGTAATGCTTTACCTCTCAGTGTCACCTCGCCTGTCATGGCTATATCTCTATGTACTGGACGTCGAGTGAAGGCCGAGACGATGGCCGTAGCCATAGCAAGGCCAGCGCTAGGTCCATCTTTCGGTGTTGCTCCAGCAGGAACGTGGATATGAATATTAACCTGATCGAAGACAAAGGGATCCAGTCCAAGATCACGGGCGTGGGCCCGGGCATAGGTTAACGCCGCTTGGGCTGACTCCTGCATCACCTCACCCAGAGAACCAGTGAGTTGTACTTTTCCTGTACCTTCGCTGAGACTTACTTCGATTGATAAGATGTCTCCACCGAAGCTGCTCACGGCAAGTCCAGTCGCCACGCCGATCTCATCATGTTCTTCGGCGATTCCATATGAAAACTTCTCCGGTCCCAGAAATTCAGCTACGTCATCATAGGTCACTTCAAAAGGACCTTCCTTCTCGCGGGCCACTAATACGGCTAGCTTCCTGATAGCGGTACCAATACTCCGCTCCAATTGGCGAACACCGGCTTCCCGGGTGTAGTGGCGAATCATTCTGAGTAATGCTTCATCCTGGAATTCAACCTCTATCCCGGATATGCCATGGCCCTCAAGCTGCTTGGCGATCAGGTAGCCTTTGGCGATGGCCATTTTTTCATCTTCGATATACCCTGGCATGCTGATGCTTTCCATACGATCGAGCAGCGCAGGTGGTATCGTAGCGGTTTGATTTGAGGTGGTAATAAAAATGACCTGACTCAGATCAAATGGCACCTCGAGGTAGTGGTCTGTAAAGCTGTGGTTTTGCTCCGGATCGAGGACCTCTAGCAGGGCCGAGCTTGGATCCCCTCGCCAGTCGCTGCCTACTTTGTCAATCTCATCCAGGACGATGACTGGATTGCGGGTCTTGACATCTCGCAATGCGCGAATGATCCGGCCGGGAAGCGCTCCGATATATGTACGCCTGTGGCCTCGAATCTCTGCCTCATCCCGCACACCACCAAGGCTAATGCGAACCATTTCTCGGCCCATGGCCCTGGCGACGGATGTTGCAATGGAGGTTTTACCAACACCGGGAGGGCCGTTGAGGTTCACAATGGCGCCGCGCATCTTATCACCGGCAAGTTTCCGAACTGCCACATATTCGACAATCCGGTCCTTAACATCTTCAAGACCGTAATGGTCCTCGTCCAAGACTTGGCGCACGTGTTCTAGATCGAGGTTGTCTTCAGTGGTCGACGACCAGGGTAATTCGACAAGCCACTCCAAATACGTTCGTATCACGCTGGCTTCGGCCGAATGCCCTCCGACTCGATCGAGTCGTTTAAGCTCATCAAGTGCGCGAGTCTCAACTTCTTCGGGCATACCTGCTGATTGTATTTTTTCTCTAAGGTCCTCTGATAGGTTTGCCTCGTCTTCGCCCAGCTCTTTCTGGATTGCCTTCATCTGCTCGCGCAGCATGAACTCTCGTTGAGCCTGGCTGGCCCCTTCCTGAGCTTCTTGCTGGATTCTGGTCTTGACTTCCGCGATTCGAAGTTCTTTCTCGAGGTAATCACGGACCATGGACAGTCGTTCTACGCCATTCAGTGACTGGAGCAGCTGAGTTTCGAAGGCGAAAGGCATGCTAAGTAAGCCAGCCAAATAATCTGCTAGCTCACCGGCAGTTGCCATTCCCCGCAATGTGGCCATAACCTGGCGATTTAACTCGCCCAATGTTTCCGCATACTGTTCAATGTAGGCGATGACCTCTGTGATCAGTTCGGTCGCTTCGGCATCGGTCTCTTCTTCAATTTCGTGATAAGTGCCTGTAAGATAGGGCTCCTGCTCGACTATTTCGTCGAATCTCACCCGATGGTGCAGTTCTACGAGCATTTGGACACCCATATGGGTTGTGCGCAGGACATCGCGCACGGTCGCCAGGATGCCAATAGGCAGCAGGTCCTCGACGTCGGGCTCTTCAATATCGCCCTCTCGCTGGACGAGAATTAGGACATTGCCTCTTTCTTTCGCAGCAGCCTGAGCGGCCGCCAGCGAGCGACGACGACCAATCGAAATAGTTGTTGTGGCGCCTGGGAAAACAACTCCACCCCGTAAAGGCACGATCGGCAGCGTATTGTTATCAGTTATCCCTGCGGATTTCTCACTCTCTGAGACATCAGGTTTCTCATTAGCTGAGACATCAGGTTTCTCATTAGCTGAGACGTCAGATGTCTCAGCAGATTTCTCAGAAGACGTCTTGTCAGATGTCTTTTCCATCAGTAGTTTTCTCCTAAACCCTCAATAATTACTTCTTCATTACTTGATTTTCGGGACTGCAGGCGCGGATCAACTAAGATCGGCCCAATATCCCCGTGCGAGGGTTCTGTTTATTCTATTGATGGCGAGCGATCATACAATAGGAAGAGTATTAGAAACTTCTACAGCCTAGCTCCTACCGCCGGTTAGCACGCTTCATCTTGCTGCCCATGGCGAAGATGCTGATGATGGTGGTGAAAAAAGCAATGGCGATTTTTGTCGGATCGACAATTGGCTCGACGCGAACGCCGTGGGGGCCAATCTCAATGACCGCTACTGGCCTGGCTGTGGCCGTTCCGCCACCGCCGCCTCCACCGCCATAACCGATGCCTGGTTCTTGTTTGCTATCTTCCTGGTCTTCTTCGACCTTTGGGGAAGGTGCGGTTCCACCTCCACCGCCGTACCCAAAACCTTTCATCACATGCACTTCGGATGCTGTGATTACCTTGTATTCGCCGACCTCGACAGGTTCACTGTATACGGCCTTAGGTGTTGCTACCGTATACAGTTTTTCCATAAATTCCATCGCTTCTGCATGATTTGGTACTGACTCAGAGATTACTTCAAAGGGTTTGTCCATTCTTTTCACCATTTTCCTTGACTATTAACACTTACGTTTAGCGATTACGTGTAATGATTACATTTAGCGAACTGGTCTTTTGCTAAATAGCCACAGAATTAGCATGAGCGATGCTCCAAATCCAAAGATTGCCATCTGGGCTAAGCGGTTTACGTTGACTATGGGTATTGTGGAACTTTCGTCACCTTTCTGGATCTGTATCTCGACGGGACGATTCCAGATGAAATCAATATAGGGAGCGCGTACAGTAAAAACCTTAGATACTGGCGTTATGACGGTATCTCCCGATTGGATCGGCTCTCCGCTAACAGATTTCATCCCGATTTCAGGTTTGATTCTATCCATATTACCTCCTACAGCCGCTGGGGAAAGGTATGTATGTTCAATAATTATAGGATACTTGACCTTACTTTAGCATAATTTATACTAGGTGCACTTCTGACCGCGGATAATGTGGGGATACGTCAAGCCGAGGTGAGCAAGAGGGATGCCCAAAAAGGCCAGATTTCTGATCACAGTTAGGTCGATGGCAGCTGCGGTTCTTCTGTTCTGCAGCATTTTGCTTTGGTCCCATGCTGCCACTGGCAGCCAGCTGGAGAGTGCAAACAATTTGCTGATCACAGAAGTCTATTACGATACGCCAGGAGTGGATGCTGACGAGGAATGGATTGAGCTAGCAAACCTCTCTGACAGTGAAATCGGACTGACAGACTTCAAGATAGGTGACGAAGAGTCGCGGGGTGGGGGCGAAGGGATGATGCTGTTTCCTCAAGGCGCGTCGATAAAGTCGGGCGAAACCATCATCATCGCCCTAAAATCGACCGGATTTGAGGCGCTTTTTGGCAGACCTGCTGACTATGAGGTTCAAGATTCATCTCCATCTATCCCAGATCTAGTACCATATCGTTCCTGGGCTTCTGGTGATTTGCGTCTCGCAAACGATGGAGATGAAGTTCTCCTTCTTGATGCCGCGAACAATCTGATTGATCTGGTTGTTTACGGAGATTCATCTATTAACTGGCTTGGCTCATTCTCGGGTCCTTCTGTGGCCAGCGTATATAGAGGTCAAAGTATCGAACGGGCTGCCAGTCGCTGCGACACAAACACCGCCTTGGACTGGCAGCCAAATCGTTCTCCTTCCCCAGGTGTCATGCTCTTCAATGGCGATTGCAGACCCAGCCCAGAAATCGATATGATCAATACATTGTCGATCGGTTCTGTCCAAGGGCAAGGGAACGTCTCACCATTTATTAATCAGATCGTCTCGGTCCGAGGTATTGTGACTGGCGTGCTGGAAGATAGAAACGAACAAGGTGCCATCTTCTATTCATTCTTTATGCAGGATTTACCTGGTTTCAATGACAACGATCCTTCGACATCGGATGGTTTTTCCGTTTTTACCGGTACGGGTGTGCCAGAAGTAGCCTTAGGTGACATTGTCGTCGTCAGAGGCAAAATAACAGAGTTCTACGGAATGACTGAGATGGATGACGCTGGTCTTTTGATAACCATTGTTAGTCGAGGAAACACACTTCCAGAAACAATCCAAATAGAGCCTCCTCCAGGTGAAGCAGCAAGCCAGGTATACCTCGAGAGCTTTGAAGGCATGGTTGTTGGAATACCGGCGGCTGCCGTTCTGGGTCCCACCCATGATGGCTGCGGATTCGAAGTCGTGCGGCAAGATACCGGAGTAAATCATATCCACCATCGTGACGCCTCCGACCTGGCTGGATACATCATCGGTGCCCTTCATCCAAGCGACGTAAATTGTGCTGCAATCCCGTCGGTGAATTCAGGCGACATAGTTTTTAACCTGGAGGGTCCATTAACTTACCACTTTGATAATTTCAAGATCGTCTATCAGGATCCATCGAGGATTAATGTCCATAGCGCCGATCTGACCGCCGACTGGCAGATTCCACATCTCGCGCCAAACCAAATCAGTGTCGTTTCCTTCAACCTGGATGATTATTTTGACAACGCTAGCCAGGTGCAAGAATCTGGCGGAGGTGTTTACGGCGATGAGCTATCAGCAAGAAGTGAGAAGGTCATATATGCGATCGAACAACTTCTGCGGTGCCCGACAGTCATCGGGATACAAGAGGTCGAGAACGAAGAGCTCCTGGTCGACCTGGCCTCGGCCCTGGAAGCTCGGTGTGGATTCCTCTATAGAGTTAGCCATGTCGAAAGCCCCGATGCTCGTGGAATTGATGTCGCCATGATGACCGATCCTCACCACACGAGTGATGTTGAAATCGCCTTAGACCAGGTCTGTACGGAGATACAAACAGACGTCATCGATCCACCAATGAATTGTCCTTACGGCACCTTTCCGCTATTTTCTCGACCTCCACTATATGCATCCTTTAGCGTTGACGGAGAACCTCTCGTCATCATCATAAATCACTTCAAATCGAAAAGGGGAGGGGAGGATGAGACAGCAGTAATTCGTAGTTATCAGGCTATACATATGGCCAACATGGTCAAGACCGTTTATGAGAAAAACGGTCCAGTCTCGACAATCGTCCTTGGAGATTTCAATGACTACGCCGGTTCTTCTGTAATGGAGATCTTGACTACTGAAACTGGGCTTATCGATGCTCTCCACGGAGTTCCTGAATCGCAGCGATATTCTTACATCTTCGATGGCCGGCGTCAGTTGATAGACTGGATCTTTGTTTCGCCGCCTTTGGAAACGAGGGTTGCGCGAGCGGATATAGTGCACGTAAACTCAGATTACTCGTACAAGATGAGACTGGATACTTCCAGGGAAGGGTTACCGTTCAGATCCTCAGATCATGATATTCCGATGATTGTTCTGAAGACGGGAATTTCGTATAGTGATGACGTGCGCAACGTGTCTCCTCCTAAATTTGAAGATGTCGCAGGTAGCGAAATTGGGCCAACGGTTGATATTGAATTATCGGAGGGGTGGCGAGAACCTTACAAGGATTTGCTCCGGTTCGGATGTGAGATGGTTGTGGCAGGTCTGGATTTCTTATCCCAATGGCGGGAATTACTCAAGTAAAATGGTGGCTCCGACTTAGCTCAATGGATGATACCTGGAACGACCACCACCTTGACTCAAGGCGGCGGTGATGTCGTCTCCATAATTCACGACATAAGTGGTTATGCTGCTTGCTCGGAGTAAATCGGCAAGGGGCGCCCCAGAGTGCCGTCCTCCGAAGGATTCAGGCTCGATAAGGATGCTTACCACCCTAAGCCCTCTTCGAGATAACTGACGAGCACTGGTAGCCCATTCTTCTTGGACCGTAGGCGTGATGGCGATCACGGTGGTTCCACGCGGGAATAGCTGAGATTCTGTGTCGAGAAGATCCTGTATGGATACCTGTCCATCCGCACGCAGCACTGCTAAGGTCTCGAATATGCGGTTCATCTGTCGCTCGCCACGATCCGGTTGGATGACTTCATGCGTCTGACCAATGGCAAGAAGACCGACCGCCCGGTCTCGACGGAGGAAGTACTGGGTTAGCGATGCAGCGACGGTGACTGTGTATTCCTCGGTGGCTTCCGGAAGGACGTATTCCTGTTCTTTCCACATTAACCAAGGATGAAAATCACTCTCAACGGTCGCCGGATCTACATCTTCGGGCATTGACGAGACGTGCGAGAATACGGCCATGTCTATCACAAGCCAGATATCTGCCATCGGATCGAGCTCGAATTCTTTTACGATGAGCCGGTTCCTACGTGCGGTACTCGGCCAATGTATTCGACTGAAGCTGTCGCCAGGGGCATAATCGCGAACTCCGGATGCATTTGTGGTTACATAGTGCGTGCGTCTGCGAAGGGCATCGCCGCCGGGCAGCATGCCAATCGGCAGCGCGAAATGATGAATATCGGCCGTTAAGGGGTAGACCACGACGTTTGTCGTCGCGTCGATATCCCGTTCCATTGGAAACATACCGAATGGATCACTAGTTCGAAGTGTCATCGGTCCTAGGCGGTACCTTCCGCGTATTCGGCACACAGTATTTACCCGCCAAGTAAATCCAGATCTGGAGCCGAGGGAGTTGACGACCTTGCTGGCAAAGTGACCGTGGAGAGTGGAGTAGTCGCGGACCTCAAGCCAGAGCTTGGGTAGGATACTCGTGTTTCGAACGGTGAATCGCTCTTCTAAGGGACGACCGACTTGGGTTCTTCTGGTCCGGGTCACTCGAGAAACATACACCCAGTTCATGTTGCTGTAGGCCCAGAGGAAAGATGCAATCAGCAGAAGAGCCAGCAAATAGGTGATGTTGAAGAACAGGTCTCGACCTGTAGCCAATCCCGCGAGGAGCGAGAGAAGTATAAGGGCTAATACGCCTGTTCTGCGTTGGCCTAGAAATTTACGCATTTACCTGGGCGCCTGGGACCGGCAGGTTGTCGAGAATATCCTGGACGATGGCTGAAGGTTCCACATCTTTAATACGGGCAGCAGGGCCGACAATGATTCTATGACTCAAAGCGGGTTCGGCTAAGGCTTTTACGTCATCCGGTAGCACATAGTCCCGTCCGTATATGGCGGCTCTTGCCTGGCTCAAGCGGTAGATTGCCAATGCGCCTCGCGAACTGGAGCCTAAATAGACATCAGGGTGTATTCGCGTCTGGCGCACAATATCCACCACGTATTCCTTGATCAGGTCGTCTAGGTAGATTTCTTTAATCGCGTTCTGGGCTTCCAGCAGCTCCTCTACTGAAATCGCCTGCTTTATCTGCTCGATAGGATGAACAAATTGCTGCCGGTCGAGGATTTCAATCTCCTCGGCTTTCTCAGGATATCCGAGCTGGATTCGGAGCATAAACCGATCTAACTGCGCTTCCGGAAGCGGGAAGGTTCCCTCATATTCGATGGGATTCTGCGTGGCAAGAACCATAAAAGGTGGGGTTAGATGATGCGTTATTCCATCGACTGTGACCTGTCTTTCTTCCATTGCTTCGAGCAAGGCAGATTGAGTTTTTGGCGTCGCCCGGTTGATTTCATCGGCCAGCACTATTTGAGCGTGAATTGGTCCAGGTCGAAATTCAAATTCCATGGTCTTCTGATTGTAGACAGAGACACCAGTGACATCTGTAGGCAACATGTCGGGTGTAAACTGGATCCGCTGAAACTTGCAGCCTACGGATCTAGCAACGGCCTTGGCCAAGACAGTCTTTCCGACGCCGGGTACGTCCTCAATGAGCATGTGTCCCTGGCAGAATAGACCCAGGACAGTAAGCTGTACGGCCGATCGTTTGCCGACGATCACATTTTCAATATTGTCTACTAGTGTGTTGGCGATTCCCTGTACGTCTGTCATCAATTGCTCCTTGGGTTGGAATTTGTGTAAAAGTATACCAGCTTTGGCACCCAGTGACAGGATAAGCCTACCTCCTAATCTCAATGCCGATTGAATGTCGATTATGTAGAACAAATGTGGTAAAATTAGGGGGTAATTATGAAGCAGGCACAACAAGAAAACTCGAAGCCGCTGCCCGGCCTCATCGCCACCCTAACGGCTGGTTTCGAGCTAACTACGAGCCATCCTTGGCTAGTTGCACTCCCCATCATAGTCGACCTTTTCTTTTGGCTTGGTCCTAGACTGAGTGTCGAACGCATGATGTTGAGATATGAGAGGATCCTCGCAGCTGAACCTGGATTGTCTGGAATGGCAGACCAGGTAGCGGAACTAGCATCCGGTTACAATCTCTTTACGGCATTGAGCGTCCCATTGGCCGGCGTACCGACTCTCATGGGAGGGGCAAGCCCGGAGACGACGCCATTAGCACCTGCGATTCTGCGAGTAGAGGGCTGGTTGGGATTTGGCGGTCTTTTTATTGTCTTAACCCTCGCCGGTGTGTTCCTCGCGGCAAGCTACCTCAGCCTTATCGCCCTGGCTTTGCGAAAACCTGATGAAGCTGCGATTTCTGCTTTTAAGAGAGTTGTGAACTTTGCCAAGTCAACCGCCTTAGCTTGGATTCGCTTGCTCGCGCTTGGTGTCTTCCTCATCATTACGATATTAGTTATCCTGCTTCCCCTCCTACCAGTCGCCTATCTAGCGGCTTTGTTGAGTCAAGGATTGGCCATCGTTGTGCTTATGCTTGGTATCGTGTTTGTTGTCACATATCTCAGCATGTCAGTTCCCGGAATCGTTCTCGATGGCCGGCCAGTAGGCGAATCCGTTGTGCACAGCGTTAGATTTGTTCGCCGGTTCATGTCACCTACTATGAATATACTATTTGTGATCATTATTGTCGGCTGGGGTACAAACCTTCTCTGGCGCTTGGCTGACACCGGTAATTGGTTAACTATAGTAAGTATCGCAGGACATGGATTTGTGAGCACGGCCCTTGTCTCCGCCATTTTCATATACTATCAGGACAGAACCGCGGTCCACGTTCATTGGGCGAAGGAATCAAATGACAAAAAGTAGTACGAAGAGAAACAGTAATTACGATGCACGTAGTATTCAGGTGCTCAAGGGTTTGGAAGCTGTCCGCCGGCGACCAGGAATGTACGTCGGAGGAACAGATTCAAAGGCTCTCCACCATCTCGTATACGAGATCGTTGATAACTCGATCGACGAAGCGTTAGCAGGTAGATGTGATCGAATCGAAGTGGCGATCAATGAGGATTCGAGCGTCACCGTGAAGGATAATGGGATCGGGATTCCGGTCGATAAGCATCCTACTGAGAATGTCTCGGCCCTCCAAGTAGTTATGACTATGCTGCATGCTGGCGGCAAATTTGATGAGTCGGCCTACAAGGTATCTGGTGGTCTTCATGGTGTAGGCGCCGCGGCGGTAAACGCTCTGTCAGAGTGGATGGTTGTAACCGTCAAGCGCGACGGAGGTATCTACCAGCAGAGATATGAGAAAGGTATTCCCGTAGCCGACGTCAAGAAAATTGCTCGAGTTCCAAGAACTGATAAGGAAACTGGAACTACAACGGAGTATAAGTTTGATTCCACGATTTTCAAGGATGACGTGGACTATCGCTTCGAAACTCTTACTAACCGCTTCCGAGAGATGGCGTTTGTGACTAAGGGGGTATTCATCTCGATTCGTGATGAGCGTCCAGCGCTAGCTCGTGAAATGAGTTTCTACTTTGAAGGCGGATTGAGGTCATTTGTACGCTATCTCAATAGAAATCGGAAAACTCTGCATGAGCCCATCTATGCTCAGAAAGAAGTTGAAAATATCGATGTTGAGGTTGCCATTCAATACACCGATGGTATTGCGACATCTGAGTATGCGTTTGCCAATACGATTCATACGCCCGATGGGGGATCTCATTTGACCGGGCTCAGGACCGCGATAACCCGCGTTGTCAATCATTATGCTCGGAAGAACTCCTTTCTGAAAGAAAAAGACAGCAATTTTACAAGTGACGATACTCGTGAAGGTATTACAGCCGTAGTAAGCATTAAACACCCCGATCCACAATTCGAAAGTCAGACGAAAGTAAAGCTGATGAACGCTGAGGTCAGCGGAATTGTCTCATCAGTGGCGTCTGAGGCCCTTGGAGATTTCCTTGAGGAAAATCCGAGGGATTCAAGGCGAATAATTGAGCGCTGCTTGACAGCATCGCGAGCTCGGCATGCTGCGCGGAAAGCGCGCGAGCTGGTCATGAGAAAGAGTGCATTGGAAAGCCTGACCTTGCCTGGAAAATTGGCTGATTGTTCTGAGCGAGACCCATCGAAGAGCGAACTCTATATCGTAGAGGGTGATTCAGCCGGTGGCTCTGCCAAACAAGGCAGAGATCGACATTTTCAGGCAATTCTTCCTTTGCGCGGAAAAATACTGAACACCGAGAGAGCACGGCTAGACCGGATATTAAACAATAACGAAGTCAAGGCCCTTATCTCCGCACTTGGTGTTGGTATTGGAGAATCTTTTGATATCGAGAATCTCCGCTATGGAAGAGTTATTATCATGACCGACGCTGATGTCGATGGTAGTCATATCCGGACTCTCCTTTTGACATTTTTCTTCCGCTATATGTCAACGCTAATTGAAGATGGACATCTGTTCATAGCCCAACCACCTCTATATCAAGTTAAGGAGGGCAAAATAGTCCACTATACTTATACTGAAGCTGAGAATGCCAAACTGCTGCGAAAGCTCCAAAACGCCAATAAGAAATACGAGCTCCAAAGGTACAAGGGTCTGGGCGAGATGAATCCTGACCAGCTATGGGATACGACCATGGATCCCAGCAATCGCACGCTGCTGCAGGTTGCCATCGAGGATGCCGTGATGGCTGATAGAACGTTCGATATGCTGATGGGGAGTGAGGTCGGCCCTCGCAGAAGATTCATTACGACCCACGCCAATGAAGTTAGAAACCTGGATGTTTAATTAAGGAAAGAATGATGCTTGAGAAATCACAATTAAAGGACCGAGATCAGCGCCATCTGCTACATCCGTTGCACCTTGCCGACGCCCATAAGGCGCCGCTCATCATCGAGTCCGGACATGGTATCTGGCTGCGAACGATTGAGGGCGAAGAATTTATTGACGGCCTGGCCGGACTGTGGAATGTCTTGAT
The DNA here is from genome assembly GCA_035686605.1 of Candidatus Zixiibacteriota bacterium. Classification (GTDB taxonomy): domain Bacteria; phylum Chloroflexota; class Anaerolineae; order Promineifilales; family Promineifilaceae; genus UBA11865. The sequence goes on along the minus strand of DASRZI010000341.1, from coordinate 14,218 downwards.
TGGACACGGAAATCGAGAATTGGCCGCAGCTGCTGAGAAGCAGATGGTAGAACTCGCTTATTTCTCAAACTATGTTGGCGTATCAAATGTTCCCGCCATCGAACTTGCCAATAAATTAGCCGGTTACGCTTACCCATCCTTGAATTCGACCTTCTTCGCCTCAGGAGGCGCAGAAGCGAATGAATCAGCCTTCAAGACGGCTCGCTATTACTGGAAGCGGATGGGTAAACCAGACAAGGTGAAAGTGATCGCCCGGCAAGATGGTTATCATGGAGTAACCCTTGCGGCCATGAGCGCGACCGGAATTGCACCCTATTGGCCCATGTTCGAACCTCGTGTCCCGAATTTTCTTCATATTCATGCGCCTTACCCATATCGATACGAAGGTGATGTCAAGGAAGGTGAGACGATTGGCCTGGCAGCAGCCCGGGCACTCGAGGAAGCCATCATTCGAGAAGGACCCGATACCGTCGCGGCGTTTATTGCAGAACCGATCCAGGGTGCGGGTGGTGTCATTGTCCCTCCTGATGACTATTTTCCCGCAGTGCGAGCAATCTGCGACAAGTATGAAGTATTACTGATTGCCGATGAGGTAATCACCGGATTCGGAAGAACCGGAGAATGGTTCGCCTTACACCATTGGGGAATCGAACCCGATATAATGTCCTTCGCTAAAGGTATCACCAGCGGCTACCTTCCGCTTGGTGGAATACAGATATCAGACAAGATTCGAGAAGCAATTATGACAGCACCTCCAAGTGAACGGTGGATGCATGCCTTCACATATTCTGGACATGCCACATGTTGCGCTGTCGCTCTGGCGAACATCGACATACTAGAACGGGAGAACATGGCCGATCGAGCTGGAAAGATGGGTGCCAAGCTGCTCTCGGGCTTGCAGTCTCTCCAAGATCTTGAGTGTGTGGGGAATGTACGAGGTCTGGGGTTAATGTGCGCTATTGAATTTGTTGCCGACAAAGAGACGAAGGCATCGGCAAATATCGCCGGAGCAATCCTTGGCGAATGCCAGGAACGTCACCTGATCTCAAGAGTAAAGGGTGAGAGTCTCTTGTTCGCCCCACCTTTGATCATTAGCGAAAGTGAAATCGATCAGATGCTGACGATTGTGCGTGATTCGATACTTTCTGTCTGGTCGAAGAGAAGCTAATTTTATGAGCCATATCCGGGCCTTCATCGCCATCGAAGTACCTGACGATGTTGGTAAGGCCCTAAGCGATACCAGGCGCATTCTCAACAGCAGGCTAGAGCTAGGTGGAATTCGATGGGTCAAGACATCGAATATTCACTTGACCCTGCGGTTCCTCGGCAACGTGAATTCCGAACAACTTCCAGCCCTCTATGAGGGGCTTGATATCGTCGCTGCACAAAACAACCCGTTTTCGTTAGATCTGGATGTCCTTGGCTGCTTTCCTAATGCCCGCCGACCTCGAGTAATTTGGGTAGGATTGACTGGAGAGACCGGGAAGCTCAACCTAGTAAACGGTTCAATTGAAAGGGTATTGGACACCCTTGGCTGGGAGTCAGAAGGCCGAGATTTCCATCCTCATCTGACGCTTGGTCGTGTCAAGGACCCGAACCGAGTAGTAAATTCTCAGCTTCCGTGGGGTGAGGTGATGGCAGAAGGAAGAATAGACGTACAAGCAATACACCTGGTTGAGAGCCAACTCTTGCCGACAGGAGCTGTGTACACAATTCGGCATAGCGGTTCTTTGCAGAAGTAACCTGCCTGTTCACTCCGAAATTCTGGCTCTGAACTCAAGGGGGAGTTCTTAGTCAGTCCACTGCTGGCGTCGCGCTTCTATGACGTTATTCATACGCTCGAACTTGCCCAAGATCCAGTTGAGCTGGTCAAGACTTATCACTTCCGCGACCATGTAAATCGAAGTAATGCTGTCAGCGGTGATCGTTTTTGTTTTCGCCAGGTTTACTCTTGCGCCATTCAGGATGTTGGCGATTTCGTCCATCAATCCTGGTCGACGGTATGCCTTGATCACGATTGGAATAGGATAAGTCTCGTCGTCAAGACCCCATTCGACCTCTATCCAACGCTCGGGCTCTCCGGTAGCCAGCAGCTGTTTGCAGTCCATGGTATGGATTGTTACCCCTCGTCCCCGAGTGATATACCCCATAATTGGCTCAGGAGGAATTGGACTGCAGCAACCCGCCATGATCGTATGAAGCCCTGCAATACCCCTTACAGTTAATTTCGTTGACTGCGGTTTCTGTCGAATAATGAGCTGTCGTAGATCGTCATCGGGCTGCAGCTTTTGCTGCAGCGATGATATAGCCCCTCCAATCTGAGTACTTTGGATATCTCCGAATCCAACATTGGCCAGGAACTGATCCGCATCATCATATTTCAGAGCTTCCCCGATCTCTTCCAACGAGAACACATCAGAAACGCCCAGGCGCTTTAGCTCGCGATTGACGATATCGCGACCCGACGATATGTTTTCTTCGCGTTCCTGTTTCCTAAACCAGTTCCGGATTTTGCTTCTGCTTCTTGCGCTGCCAGTGTAGCCAAGACTCTCATTCATCCAATCTCTGCTTGGGCCACCTTTATTTGCGGTGATGATCTCGATCCGATCTCCGGATTCCAGAACACGGTCTAAGCTAACCATTTTTCCATTGATTCGGGAACCACGGCACCGGTGACCGACCTCCGTGTGGATAGCATAAGCAAAATCTATTGGCGTTGATCCCGCTGGTAGATCGATTACATCTCCCTGGGGTGTAAAGACATATATCCGCTCGCCCAGAAGCTCGGATCCAAATACTTCTGACTCGGACGTCGAACCGTTGGAATCGGTCAATCCATCGATGATTTGGCGAAGCCAGTTAACATGCTGGTTAATCGCCTTACTGGTTCGACCGCCCTCTTTGTAAGCCCAATGGGCTGCGATACCCCGCTCCGCTTCCTCGTGCATGCTTCGGGTACGGATCTGCACTTCCAGCGCCTGCCCACTCTTGTCGATCACTGCAGTGTGAAGTGATTGGTATCCATTTGGTTTTGAACGGGCTATGTAATCATCAAACTCATTTGGTATCGGTATCCACTGATTGTGAACGATGCCGAGCACCTGATAACAGAGGTAAGGTTGTTCGTCTTCAATGATGACTCTCAAGGCCCGCGCATCGTAGATCTGATCAAAATTGAGACCTTTGTCTCGCATTTTGCTGTAAATTGAATAAATGTGCTTTGGTCGACCAACAACCGTAACTTCGATATTGGCCTCACGTATCTTGTCACCCAATATTTGAGCGGCAGCCTCAATTCGTTCACTCCGTTTATCTCGTCGTTCGGCAATCAAGCCGGCAATCAGTCTGAATTGTTGCGGTTCCAAATATCGGAAGGCAAGATCCTCGAGTTCCCACTTTACCTGCCAGATCCCCAGCCGGTTCGCCAACGGTGCGTGAATATCTCGAGCTTCAAGAGCCAGCTGTTTGCGCTTCTCTGGGGAAAGTTCACTCGCTTTACGCAGATCCTGCAACCTATCAGCTAGATGAATCAAAATAGCGCGCGTATCACCCTCGATAATCGATAAGATCGCTCGTCTAATCGCTTCCAGGCTCTTATCAGACCTGGTCACATCATGTGTTTCCGTATAAGGGGCAAGTCGATCGAGGGCAGTAACTAACGAAGCGATCTCAGCGCCGAAGTTCGCTACAACGTCTGACTCACTTTTTCCAGTATGAGGTAGCAGCACGTCATGGAGTAAGGCAGCGATCGTCGTTTCGATGTCAAGTCCAAGCTGACCAACGATGAAAGCAACCGACAAATCGTGATCCACATAGGTCTCGCGAGAATCCCTGCTTGCATCCCCATGAGCCTCGACGAGATATTCGTAGGCAGCTGTTATTAGCTCCGCCTCACTTTCGGACGATCCTGAGGGCAACGCCTTAATGAGTTGAGATATCGTAACAGGTGCTATCTTTGTCATACTTGTCTACACAGTGTATGGTGGAATATGAAAACCGTCGGATCGCTAACACTTGGAATAAAAACAGGCGTTCCCTTGGAATCTGCGGGACGCCTGTTTTTGTTTGCTACGTCAAGTCTAGTTCGGGAATTCTAGCTGGCTTGTTCCCCTTCATCCTCGCCGCCATCAGACTCCTCAGCAGTTTCGGTCTCAGGTTCTTCGTCTTGCGCTTGTTTTCTGGAGACTCTTGATTTCCCTTCATCGAGCACAATACGAGCTCTTTCTTGGACATCACCAACGGTTGATTCCGCATATGTCCGGTAATCTTGAAGTTGTTCTTCTCCATACTGGCGCCATTCATCTCCCTTAGCCGCAATTTGTGCCCTCGTCTCTTCACCAGACTGGGGCGCCAAAATAAGCGCGGTCGCAGCTCCAACTAACCCACCAATAACAAAACCAGCCATAAACGCACCAATTTCGCCCCCGTTCTCATTCATTGATTACTCCTTTTCCTCTTGTCCTAACCTGGGTCCTACAATCTAGTCCGGCAGATTCTTCTTGGGATCGCCGAATAGCGCTTTGACTCCCTGTCGCACACCGGCAATAACAGAGGTCGTCTTAACCACTGGTTCGACGATGTTTTTGCTTACGAATCGGGTCGTACCTTGAACCGTTCCTATTGTCTCGTTGGTTTGCTCCAGTACGGGTCTGATCTCGAATTCTACTGTGTTAACTAAGCGAATAAGCATTACTAACATCAGCATGAGTACGATTCCGAAAACGCAGGTTTCCAAAGCCAGGGCTATTACGAATACATCCCTCAGTGCTTCAATCTGCTCCGGATAAGTGACCGCTAACCAAACTACCAAGACGACGGAAAGCATGCCTACCGCCAGGAGCACGATAACTCCAATGAAAACGAATCGCGAAGGAACTAGCTGCGATTCTGGGATCTCCGAGGTAGTTGTATTTGTCTCCATAGTAGCTATCGATTGGTCACTTTCAAGTATAGCATTAACAAAGGAGGTAAACAATTAGCTCCGGCTCCGTTCGAGAAGCCAGCTTAATATCAGTGCCATCCAAGATCCAATGCTGGCACTCAGTAAATGGACGGCACCCAATTTAAGAATCTCTAAGGAGAGCAAGTCGCCAACCAGATGTCCAATAGTGAAACCCACCCAGGAAGCCAGGATATATAGTATGATTCTTCTGGGAGGTCCACCAACAAATACGTGAAATAAGGCCCCATAGATAGTTGCCAGAAGAAAACCAAGAACAATTCCAGATGCAGTACCGATCATTCAACATCCTCGCCGGTGATAATGCCACCTCCAAGACAAACGCCGTTATCATAGAAAACCGCGCCCTGTCCCGCTGTTATGCCAAAGACAGGCTCCATGAAAGTTACCCTGACATCGTCACCATTGCAATAATTTACAATGGCATCTGCCGGCTTAGCCTTATATCGAATTTTTACTCCTATTCGATTCCCTTCGCCTATCGGCTTCCCTGATACCCAATTTGTTTGTCGAATATGGAGTGAGCGTCGCCCAAGCTGATCGCGAGTGCCAAGAATAAGCGCATTACTGTTTACGTCCTTGCGGAGCACATACATCGGCTGTCCAGCCGCGATGCCCAGACCTTTTCGTTGGCCGATTGTGTAGAAGGGGAGACCGTCGTGCCATCCGAGAGGTTTCCCTTCTTGAGTAATTATGGGACCTGGTTGAACTGCCGACGTCTGTCTCTCTGACAAGAATCTCTTCGGATCACCATCGGACAAGAAACACAAATCCATGCTCTCGTCTTTTGAAGCCGTTGGCAATCCAAACTTCCTCGCCAAGTCACGAACCTCATCCTTCACATAGTCACCGATGGGGAAAAGAACTTTTGATAATTGCTCTTGGTCCAACACGTGCAGCACATATGATTGGTCTTTCGTAGAATCGATCGCTTCCAGCAATTGGTACTTATCGCTAACACGAATTTTCCGCGCATAATGGCCGGTGGCCAAGTAGTCTGCGCCAAGAGACAGTGCATGATCGAGGAGATATTCAAATCGAACATGTCGATTGCACTGGATGCAGGGATTAGGTGTGAGACCATCCATATGCGATTGAACGTAGAAGTCCACAACCTTTTTTCGAAAATATTCTTGAGCATCCAGGACGTAGAACGGAATACTAAGGAGATCGGCTACCCTGCGAGCATCAGCCATTTGGTCGGGTGTGCAGCAACGGTTTGTTCGCTGTTTTTCCTGACCGTCGGGCTCACTCCATAGACGCATCATGATTCCAATGACCTCGTAACCCTGTGCGTGCAAAAGCGCAGCCGCCACAGAGCTGTCGACACCACCACTCATGGCCACGGCAACCTGTATATCTTGAACCTTTTGATCTGGTTTCTGGGTATCCATTTGGAAATTGATTTTGTGCTTCTAAACCGCAGTGTCATCTCTCATGAATGTGCGCCAGGGTATATTGACGACATTTGCCTCAAATTGTGGACGATATCGGGAACTGTTTTAACTACCAGGTCAATTTGGTCGACACTGTTCTGACGGCCGACAGATATACGCAGACCACCCCGTGTCCATTCCTTCTCTAGTCCTATCGCCTCAAGCACCTGCGACGGTTTTGGATCACCCGTAAGACATGCCGATCCACTGCTGGCACTGATCCCATTCGCGTCGAGATGCATGAGCAGGTCATTTCCACTAACATTCCGAAATGCGAAGCTTGCCGTGTGATCCACTCTCTCCGTCGGATGACCAGTAGGCTGACAATCATCTGGAAGGGCAGCCATCAATCCCGAGATCACTCTGTCCCTAAGGTTCCGATAATGAGTAAGGTCATCTTCTCGCCCTGCGGCTACGAGTCGAAATGCTTCCGCTGCACCAACGGCATATGGCACATTTTCCGTTCCCGAGCGACGACCATCCTCTTGTCCACCTCCGGTAAGCGGAGAGACTATCTCGACTTCTTGCCGGACATACAAAATTCCAATCCCTTTCGGCCCATAGAATTTATGAGCAGCCAGAGACAATAGATCAATAGGCATCTCGGCCATATCCCATTTGTACGTCGCAGCCGCCTGGATGGCATCTGTGTGAAACAAGACGCCATTGTCTTTAGCGATCTTTCCAATCTCAAATATTGGCTGCAGGGTGCCGATTTCGTTGTTTGCGGCCATGATACTGACCAGGACTGAATCACTTCTGATGGCTGCTCGAACATCATCCGGATCAACACGACCATAACGATCTACCGGGACAATCGTGATATCGAAGCCATATGAATCACGCAATTGTCGGGCTGTTTCCAGGACTGCTTTGTGCTCGATGCTGCAAGTGATGAGGTGATTCCCTTTGCCCGCCGCTCTCGCGGCCATCATGGTTCCTCGCAGAGCAAGATTATCACTCTCGGATCCACAGCCTGTGAAAACGATTTCCTCCACACTAGCGTTAAGTATGCCAGCGATCGTTTCTCTTGCTTGCTCCAGTCCCCTGTTAGCTTTGCGACCAAACGTATGAACCGAAGATGGATTCCCATAGAAGTCGGTCCAATATGGTTTCATGGCCTCAATAACTTCCTCGCGCACAGGAGTAGAGGCAGCATGATCCAGGTAGATATGATTCGTTCTCATCATCTATTCTATTCGCTTATTACTTCTGGAGGTGAGGAATAATCGCTGACGCAGTCCCGCCACTACAAGATAGTTAATTATTGGGCAACAGGTACTCGAACGATAAAGGTCGTGCCAATTCCAGTCTCGCTATAAACCTCTATTGTACCACCACAATAATCAAGACCTTCTTTAACCATGTAAAGCCCGAGGCCAGTACCCGCAATGCCTTGCTCGACAGCAGTTTGGGCCCGGTAGAATCGTGAGAATAAATTTGGAATCCCCTGTGGTGGAATTCCTATCCCTTCGTCCTCGATCCTGACCACTACCCATTCATCCTCTAATAGTGCCCGTACGGAAACTTTACCCTTGGGGGTGAACTTTATCGCATTTTCGATAAGATTTTTGAAAATCATATATAACGTATCTTCGTCACCCTGGATATGCGGGAGGTCTGCTTGGGCCGTTACTTCAAAGTCCAAGCCCTTGCTAGTTGCTCGGTCTGCCAGTGGTGGTATTAGCTGATCGAATACAGGATTCAATAAAGATGAATCCTCGATTTTGTGCATCTCTGCCGCCTGCAACTTGGCCAAATGAAGCATCTGGCGAACCATGATCTGAAGACGATTGCTTTCCTGCTCGATAGTCTTCAGGAACCTGTTCTCCTTCACCTTGTTGCCTTCTGCTCTACCTTTAATCAATAGGCGAGCATACATCAATATCGTTGCTAAAGGCGTATGCAGCTCGTGGACGATGTTGTTGAAGAAATCGTCACGCATTCTTTCGATTTCCCTGATTTCGGTCAGGTCGCTGAATACGAAGACCAGCTCATCCCCACCGTCGGGTTTATGCTTGATTATTGATCCGCTAATGATCACTGGGACAAATCCACCATCGGGTTTCTCGATATCGCATATCAACTGTTGGAATTGATTGCCATTCTTGCGCACGACTTCGATGAATTCAGTGAATCCAGGTTGGCGGGTCTTAAAGACGTCAATCAATTCACTGCCCATCAAGTCCTGAACATCGCGTTCAATAAGCCTTTCAAGCGCATCATTCGTTGCCGTGATCTTTCTTTCATGATTCGCAGTCAGCAATCCTTCTGACATACTGGCGAAGATAGTCTCGACTCGACGTTTTTCTGTGATGACGCTGTTGTGCAACCGAGCGTTCTGTATGGCGATAGCGAGCGGGCCAGTTATGGACTTCAAAAGCCTTAAGTCGAGATTGTCGAAGGAGCCTTGTGTCTTGTTGATCGCTTCGATAACACCGATTACTTCGTTCTCCATCCGGAGTGGTACGCACAGAATGGACCTCGTCGTGAATCCTGTCTGAGCGTCAAATTCAGCGTAAAAACGATCATCGTTGCTGACATCATTCACAATCGCGTGGGTGTCGTTTTTTGCTACCCAGCCGGCGATTCCTTCTCCGATTCTTAGCTGGACTCGTTGGAGTTTCTGGAAACGCGAATCCATGATCGATTGGATAAACTCCAACCGCTCGCCTGATTGCTCTAGCAGGCCAATTGATATGCATTCTACTCCCAACGAACCTCGGATCGAATCTGCGACCGACGATGCAATGTCGTCGAGATTGAGGGACGATGTGATCGAATTGCCAATGTCTGAAACGAGCCCGAACTCCACTTCCTGACGATCTGTCTTCTGTCGAAGTAGCGCCCGATCCAAATAGACGGAAACCTGGGAGGCGATGAATCCAAGATGCTCCAATTCAAGAACGACGCCATTCATCGGGTCATGCACAAATATGGCGCCATACTGGTCGAACTTTTCTCTATTAACGGGGAAGGGGAGGGGAGCAGCTATTATCTTCTCTGATCCATTAAACCACAGGTCACTTTGGCGGAGGTTCACTGATGAGTGCTCCGATCTTTCGAGAACGACCGGAACGCCCTCATCAATCAGGAAATTCAGCAAGTCGTTGCTCTTCAGCCACTGGGTCTGGAACGTATCGGCGTTCGGTTCGCTGAGCCACACGTTCAGGCGATCCCGGGACGGATCTCTGAGAACGACAATCACTCTCGCAGACAGAAAGTCCGAGAGGGATTTTGCCACGGCAGCACAAACACCATGCGAATCGAGAACGTCGCCCAGTAGATCCAACAGCGTTATCCAAAAGGGATAACGGTCAGCATATATACTCAACTCCGGCCCACTCTTCATTACGTTAAGTTATAACCAGCAGGCGTTGACTTGGCAAGCACCACTAAGTACTGTTTTTGGTTCACAAAGCTAGAGAATCGATTCGAAGACAGGTTGTCATTTCCGTTCAGATAGGCATTCTGATATTATTCATAAATGCACAAATGAATGACGATAGGAAGATAATCTAGCCCTTCCTGAGCTTAAGACTATCCTGGAAAAAGTACGACCAGAATTTACATTCTACAGCACTAAGAAGAGCCGAGATTTCCAACCACTATAATACTATGAGGAGTTAGCATGACCTACATTGATTCTATTTACGCGCGAGAAGTATTGGATTCCAGGGGCAATCCCACTGTCGAAGCGCAAGTGACGCTGCTGGATGGGGCGGCAGGCCGAGCTATCGTTCCATCGGGTGCATCAACCGGCGTGCATGAGGCCTGGGAAAAACGCGACGGCGATCAGGACCGCTACGGTGGCAAAGGCGTTCTGCAGGCGATAGCCAATATTAACGAGGAGATTTTTGAAGCTGTGGTTGGCTGGGATGCCACTGATCAGGTTGGCATTGATCAGCTGATGCTTGAATTGGATGGTACACCCAACAAGAGTCGCCTTGGGGCAAATGCAATCCTGGCTGTGTCGATGGCGGTGGCTAGGGCCGCGAGCAGCAGTGTTGAACTCCCGCTTTATCGATATCTCGGCGGAGTATCTGCCAGGACGCTCCCCGTGCCGATGATGAATATCATGAACGGTGGAAAGCATGCGGCTGGTTCCACTGATTTGCAAGAATTCATGATCGTTCCGGTGGGGGCGAGCAGCTTCTCAGAGGCACTTCGTTGGGGAGTGGAGATTTACCAAACCTTAAAGAAGGTGCTATCTAAAAGAGGTTTTAACACAACAGTTGGCGATGAGGGTGGCTTTGCACCTCGTCTTTCAGCCAATCGCGAAGCTTTCGAGCTGATCATGGAAGCGATCGAGACGGCAGGATATCAAGCAGGTGACCAGATCATGCTTGCTCTGGACGCGGCGGCGAGCGAAATCTTCGTGGAAGGAGCCTACCATCTTGCGACGGAGGGAAAGGTCTTATCCGGCGCTGAGATTGTGGATTTGTATGCAAGCTGGGTAAACGACTTCCCAATCGTCTCCATTGAAGATGGCTTGCACGAGGATGATTGGGAAAGCTGGTCGCTGATGACCCAACAGTTGGGAGACCGGCTGCAAGTGGTAGGCGATGATCTACTTGTTACTAGTATCGAGAGAATTGAACGAGCGCTCCAGGAAAAAGCCGCGAACAGCCTGCTGTGCAAAGTAAACCAAATCGGCACCTTGACGGAAGCTATTGCAGCGGTCGAATTGGTCCACCGTTATGGATGGACGACCGTTGTTTCACATAGGAGTGGCGAAACTGAGGATACGTTTATTTCAGATCTGGTCGTTGCCTTGAATGCCGGTCAAATAAAGACTGGGGCACCAGCCAGGACCGACCGTGTGGCAAAGTACAACCAGCTCCTGCGCATTGAAGACGAATTAGGTGACGCAGCCATTTATCCGGGTATGGGTGCTTTTGCGACCCTAAATAGTTAGCATCGATACTCGCTCGATACGCCGATTTTGATATGAAGGTTGGATGGGCTCACAATTAAATAAACCAGCGACGTGGACATAGCTTTCTCACAACTATAAGCGCGTCCACAAGACCTCAGGGAGGTAGTTCTCTTATTGGATTGGCGTCGATACTGGTAACGATCACAGATGAACAGTTTGAAGATAAGCGTGTAAGGATTGCTCGAGATGCGGTCCTGCTCGAAGGGATAATTGGTGCTTTATTGTGAAATCTTTATTGATACTCAGACACGCTAAATCTAGCTGGAAAGAGCCTATTCTTAGCGATCATGACCGACCTCTGAACAATCGTGGAAAACGAGATGCGCCTCGAATGGGTATCCTGATGAGAAGAGAGGAGCTAGTTCCAGATTTGATTATCACCTCTTCGGCCATGCGCGCGCGAAAAACCGCAGATGCCGTTGCCAACTACTCGGGTTATGGCGGTGAGCTGCAAATAGCCAACTCGTTTTATCTTGCCGGCCCAGAATCGTATATCGAAGTTTTGAGCGAGCTCGGCGATAAATACCAGCGTGTGATGGTGGTAGGTCACAATCCAGGCATGGAAGAGCTCTTGGAAGAACTTACTGACGTAAACGAACGAGTGGTCACCGCTGCCTTGGCCCATGTATCACTTCCTATCGATGAATGGCGGCAGCTGGACGATTCAGTGCGTGGAACATTGGAAGGCTTCTGGATTCCAAGGGACCTGAACGATATCCGCGTTGACTAACCAAAATTAGATCTTTCGTATGAGCCACGATCACCCTGGCTAGTTCCTCACCGCCAAAGATGAATCGCAAGTCGTGCTTATGAGGTAGATCCGGGTCGGGGCTGGATTAGGTCCTTGACTCCTTGACTTTCGTACAGTTTGCTCATGCTCTTGTTTTGAGCGACCCATAGACCGACCAATCCGATCCGGAGCTCAAAATAAGATGTCGCCCCATTGCTTACCTCGCTCATGATCTCTCTTTCCACTAGCCTGTGTAAACCAGCGGTGACCTCAGCTGGATCTAGATATATTCCATACTGAGATAAATAGTGGACCAAATCACCCGGATGAAAGGTCGCATCTGATTCGACACGCCGAGCAGCTGCTGCCAGCAAGGCGCGTTCGGTGAACGTCGATCGCTGCCAGAGATAGGCGAAGTGAACTTCTCCTAAACGAAGCATTCCATCCAAGGCGGCGTTGACATCGGAGATAGTCACATACGCCTTTCGCTGATTGTTGGCTCGGTTTACGAGCGAGTAGCACACCAATTGCAGGAAGTATGGATGGCCTGAGGTCACACGCATGATTTTGTTTATGGCCAGGTCATCGTAGATGATATGAGGGGAAACGGGATCGCGAATCAGTCGTTTTGCCGCATCCTCACTTAGATAACCAATGTGCTTATAAAGGGCGATATTGAACAACACGGACCAATAGTCGCTTCCCATTTCCTCCAGGCGGTGAGTTCCGGCGAAGACGAAACCCATTCCCTCGTTATGCTGCATCATGTGCCTCAAGAAAGTGAACAAGGTCTTTGGCAGAATATCGTCTCGTACGAGATTCTCAAATGCTTCGAATTCGTCGAAGACCAATAATAGCTTTGTCTTGTCAGGCAGCAGTTTCTGTACTTCAGGAATGAATTCTCGTTGAAATTTGCCAGCAGGATCTATTTGCCAATCAGAGGGTTTTGGCACAGATATATCTAGACCCTTGGCAGCCAAAGACTCAGCCACGGTCCAGGCAAGGTCATGGAAGAAAGCTGGCATTCCAGGGCTGACGCCCAACGACTGGCAGTCGACATATATAGGAAACTGGTCCTTTGATATGTGCCGGTCGAGCTGTAGGAGGACGGAAGTCTTGCCAGTGCGTCGCTGGCCTATCAATATCAAGACGTTTCGCTGACTCCCACTTCCGGTGTTTTCACGAATAAATTCGAATAGATCCTCGCGCCCGTAGAATACTTGACTGTTATGACGAAGGGGCATTCCAGGTGAATAGGGGTTGGGAATCGGGGTGAAGTCGAGTATTGGCGGCAATAGGTTAACCATGTCGGCGAAGTCAAGCGATTGACCGGCGCTCTGACGGTCATCGTAACTGACAGAGAAGACAATCCTAAATGCCTCTCGAACTTCAGGATCGATCGCGAACTGTACCTGTCGTTTTCGTCCTGGTGAGAGGATCGGAAGCAGCTGCGACTTTGTAACCTTGCTGTATCCCGGATTCGCCTGAAGTGTGATTACGACGTTCTCAGCCGGTGCACGTCCCTTATTCGATATCTCCAGGGCAACCAGAGGTTCTTTTTCTGGAGCCAAGTGCTTCGTAAGCAGCTGGACAACTAGCTGAGCACGACCATGCGTTTCCTCTTGCTCAACTGTAACAAGTCCCAGCCAGCGGATAACGATGGCAGTCAGGACAGTGTTCTCTATAGTTATCGGATTTCCAGATGACTGGTGCTGTAATTGTTTAAGCAGTCCAATAGATTTGTTCAAATAGACCAGCCTGTCCTCGACCAGATCAACACGCTCACTATCCTGCAATGTTGAGAGTACAGGTACTAGACCTTCCAACTGCCGTTTTTCTGGGCTTTGCACCGGTTCTCCTTCCAACAATTGCTCCAATCGAGGTTTCAGGAGGTTCAACTCGACAATTGAAGGTGCTGTCATAAGGATTAACGCAGTCCGATAGAGGGCTTTCCAAGAATCGAGATTCTGCCACTGAAGTCTCTCGGTTTCAGCTTCATCGAGCGCGCCTAGGATAATGCGCAGAGCTGATTCTGGACGACTATCTAGGAGGTATAGACCGTCTGCAAGACTCGTAAGCGTTCGGTTTCTATCCTGACGGGAAGCATTTGCCAGGTTTAGTAAAAAGTATGCAGAACCATCTGTCCGGCTATA
>DASRZI010000340.1:0-3278 GCA_035686605.1 Candidatus Zixiibacteriota bacterium | reverse complement strand
GTCATCCAAAAGTGTCGCGCGTCTATTATCCAGGATTAGTAAACTTCCCGGGTCATAATCTGGCCAAGAAACAGATGTTAAATGGATATGGGGGCATGCTTTCGTTTGAACTGAGGGGTGGCTTTGACGCCGGCGTACAACTCATGCAAAATTTGGAAATCATCACGCTTGCGGTGAGTTTGGGAAACGTTGATTCATTGATCCAACATCCGGCAAGCATGACCCATGCAGGAGTATCCTCTGAAGACCGATTGAAAGTCGGCATCACAGATGCAATGATTCGTTTCTCGGTAGGCATAGAATCGATTGAAGATGTGATCTCTGATTTGGACCAAAGCTTGAGCCATGTCGCCTGATAATCATTCTGGGGATTAGGTCAGCTCTACGCGAGCAAAGACGTGAAATGCCCTAAGAAACTGTGTCTTCGGGAGCGCTGATGTGAAGTATCAAGCCATGCGTGAACAACTATTAGAAACTGTCGTCCAAGCCAATGAAGCCGATTTGATCCGGTTATCAGCAGGAAATATCAGCACCAGAGAAGGCAAAGACCTGGTCGCCATCACCCCCGGTGGTGTGAAGTATCACCAAATGAAGGCGGATGATATCTCCATCGTTGATTTGGAAGGTCATTTAATCGATGGCTTAGCACCGTCCTCTGAAACGCCTATGCATACAGCCATCTATCGGAATCTACCTGATGTTGGTGGGATTTGTCATACGCATTCATCCTACGCGATCACGTTTGCGATGTTGGCAGAAGAAATACCCCCGGCGAATATTGAATTATTTGCTTGCGGTGCCCCAATCCCTGTGGCGCCCTGGGCTTGCCCAGGTACACAAAAAGCCGGTGAAGTTACTGTTGAGATATTCAGAAGCCGTCCCGATTTAAAAGTCGTTTTACTAAACAAGCACGGACTGGTTGCCATTGGCAGAGATTTGAACCATGCTTTTGAAATGGCTTTTAACGCCGAGGTGGGTTTGCGGTCCTATCACCAGGCGTTAATGGTTGGCAAACCCCAGCCATTAACCGATGCCCAACTTGATGAAATTAAGGCCGCATACAGCTAATTGATAGAGAATCAGAACCGTGTAGATATTGGGCGATGACTAAAAAAGAAGGCAGGTCTTTCACTATGCAATCGCCTCAACCCATCTTTGTTTCTGCGTTATTCCCCATCCTGTTGAGCGAACTCGTTTCCCTGCTTAAGGGTTTATCCAAAGCCGAATGGGATTTGCCGACCGCTTGTCCTTCGTGGTCGGTCAAAGATGTCGCCTTGCATCTCCTTGGCGGGGATATTGGCATTCTTTCTGGGAAGCGCGATGGGTTTTCAATATTTTCTTCGATTAATTCCTGGAATCATCTGGTAAGCCTGATCAACGAGCAAAATGAACGATGGGTAAAAGGCGCACAACGGATGAGCCCGGAACTCATTATTGAGCTGTTGAATTTCATGGGTGAGAAAGTAAGCGATTATTTTCAGTCACTCGACCCTTTGATGATTGGGACGCCGGTTAGTTGGGTCAGCCCAGATCCTGCACCGGTTTGGCTGGATCTGGCTCGGGAATATACCGAGAGGTGGCATCATCAACAACATATCCGTGATTCCGTCGGGAAACAAGGTCTAAAAGAACCAAAATTCCTGGCGCCCATCCTCGATACGTTCATTTTGGCATTGCCGCGGACTTTTAAAGACATAGAAGCAGAAAGCGGAACATCGATCGGAATTGGCATTTCAGGTTCGATTAGAAAGCAGTGGACCTTGAACAATACCCTCGGGGATTGGCGGCTATATGAAGGAAGTATGGGAGAGGATCAAGTAACCGTCGTCGTCGAAGATGATGTGGCCTGGAGAATATTTACAAATGAAATATCAGCGGCTGAAGCAAAAAAACTGGTTCAAATCGAAGGGAACCGACAGTTGGGTGAACTAGTTTTAGATACTGTCTCCATTATTGCCTAAGACTACTTCATAGACATTGAGCTTTGCGAACATCCGTAGACCCCAATTGATTGTAATTCGCCACCACATTCCCCCCTCCAACACTTAGGGGTGTTTTATTTAAAGGCAAATCCGGGTGAAGATATTTAGAACAGCGTTAGTTGTCTGGAAGGAGCGGACCCATCCAGGGTGATATACGGTGCGGCGCGCTCGGTGAGGATCCCAAAGCGACGGAGTTGACCAAGTTCACGGATGTTAGTTGAGCGGCGTGCCTTCAAGATCTGATCTGCTCCCCGTGGGCCAATCCCGGGCACACGCATAAGAGCGCGGCGATCTGCGCTATTAACCTCTATGGGATTCCCGCGGATCACCTGATCTGCAAAAGCCGTCTTTGGATCGCGCTCTTTTGGGAGATTGCCTGTTGACATGAAAGGGAGTTCCTCTAGATTAAAGCCATAGTCGCGCAGCAGGAAAGAAGCCTGATAGAGCCGCACCTTGCGTTGTGGATCCTCTGGCGGATGGTTCTCCATCGGTGTTCCTTCTACAGGGCTGAAAGTCTCAAAATAGGCGCGTTGCAGACCTGTCTGCTGATACAAGCTGTCGACGGTGCTTAAGAGTTCCAGATCTGTCTCTCCCGCCGGACCAACCACGAACTGGGTAGTTGTGGTGGGCCAACGACCGCGCCACCCAAGATGGGCTGGCAGGGTTTGGCGAATCTCTTGAGCCCAACGAAGTGGAGATAGCAGCTCTTCTTCAAACGCCTTCTGTGGAGCTATTTTATAAAGGCAAGATGCGTTGGGGGCCTCAAGATTCGTCGATACCCGGTCGGCGAGCTTCATTGCCCGCAGCACCTGCCCGCGTTCCGCCCCCGGCATGATCTTCAGATGCAGGTAACCGCGATAGCTGAGCTTCTTGCGGAGAATCTCGGCTGTTTCCAGAAGCTTGTTCTGTGTGTTTGCCCCGCCGGCGAAGATGCCAGTCGAGAGGAAGAGGCCTTCAACAAGCCCGGAGCGATGCGCAGCGAAGAATGTATGTGCGAGTTCCTGCGGTTGGAAAGTCACCCTGCGGAAATCTCGACCGGCACGAAAGGGACAATACTTACAATTCCGTTCACAAGCCGAAGTAAGCATGGCTTTGAGCAGGGGAAGCTGACGCCCAGAACCGCTGGCGGCCAGGTGGATGTGGAAATCGTGTCCGTCAGAACGCACTCGGTGGACCTTATCCGCATCACCAAAACGCCTGCTGATCGAGGCTGGCCGCAAGCCGCCGGTCAGGCCATTCGTGCGAGCCGTTAGCGGGAGTCCTTCTGCCTCGAAAGTGGTTTCCCGACTGGAGATC
>DASRZI010000339.1:0-7686 GCA_035686605.1 Candidatus Zixiibacteriota bacterium | reverse complement strand
TCAGTGCTTCGACCGCATTCCTGACACCCATCGGCACAACGACCAATTTGATGGTAACCACACCTGGTGACTACAGGTTCAAGGATTTTCTACGCGTCGGCATCCCCCTCGTCCTGATATTCATGATAATCAGCCTGTTCTTGGTGCCAATTATCTGGCCCCTCTAATCAATAGCTTCGAGGACATCACTGGATGTCTCCCAAATCCCACTCGTGGCAGAACAAAACCACAAAACCGACGAAGCCCATCTCGGATAATTTACCTGCGGGATACGTAAGATCCAAGAACCACAACTAGAGCCCCAACTACCACCCCAATAAGCTGCCGGTATCCAATTTCATCCGGCGTCTGTCCAATTCCAAGTAGATCGGCGAAGGCGAATACGCCTAGAATGATGACTCCGA
The DNA here is from genome assembly GCA_035686605.1 of Candidatus Zixiibacteriota bacterium. GTDB lineage: Bacteria > Chloroflexota > Anaerolineae > Promineifilales > Promineifilaceae > UBA11865. The sequence continues at coordinate 7,282 of DASRZI010000339.1, read as the reverse complement.
TGATCGTAATGATTCGACCTGCACTCTTGCTCGTCATCAGGCTATTCTCCTTAACACAATGCTTGATGAAGCACCCTGGCAAGCTCGAATACGTGTCGGTAGTGACGCCGGGCTGGCAGCTAATGATCGCTCGGTCATCGGTCGTTGCTAGGTATGGACCTTCATTTTTCCAGGCAGATTCTATCTCGTTGGCCGTCGTTATCTAAACGTTACTTGACCTTCTTTTCTAATGTCAGGAAGATATTCATCGTCGTTTTGAATCGCATCAGAATCCGTCTTCTAAATAACCGCTATCATAGAGTCATTCAACAACCGCGAACCAAAGTCACTAAATTGGCTCTTCTTTTCATGGCCTCTCATCCTGATAGAATCGAAGGCCGACTGGGGGTATAATCAGGTTGGTATTATGCTGCTTCCACCCGTAAAGCCTTACTGCATATTTCAGCTATGATAATTCAAAGGTGCTGACGATGGATATTCCCCTGAATGTTAATGTCCGCTGCGTTGATGGCGATTGTGGTAAGACTGCGACCATTATACTTAATCCCGTTACCACAGAGATTACTCATGTGGTTGTGAAGGACCGCCATAGGGAGTTTATAGTTCCTCTCAGCTTGGTTTCCGAAAGCTCGAGCGACTTGGCAACGCTGAATGTGAAACGAGAGGAGCTGGCCCGGCAAATGCCCTTCGTGAGGACCCAGTTCGTTGGCCAAGAACTGCTGGATGAAGGATACGACGCTGCTACAGTCGCGGCCGAGATGGATACCGTCATGTGGCCCTACGATTCGCTTGATGACAGCTATCTCGATATGTATCTTCAAGTCGAGCAGATACCCCATGACGAGCTAGCTATTCACCGGGGAGCGCACGTCGAAGCCAATGATGGACACATTGGGACGGTCGACGAATTCATCATCAATCCCGAAAACAACCACATCACCTATCTCGTTCTCAAGGAAGGTCACCTGTGGGGCAAGAAATCGGTGACGATTCCCATCTCGGATATCGAGCGTATCGAGCAAGACACTGTTTTCTTGAAACTAGATAAGGAGACAGTGAAGTCTCTGCCAGCTATCAAGACAAAAGGCGGCTCGTAGATTAAGAACGCATCTTTATTGTAAATTGCTCTTGAGCAGGGCAGAATTTTTGCGATTACCGTGTGCAGTCCAAATAAGAGGTTTTTAAAGAGATGATTACAACCGTAAGAAGCAATCGAAAGAGCGTGAGCATCGGGCGGGATCTTCCGACCGCGATAATCGGCGAACGGATCAACCCGACCGGGCGAAAAGTGATGCAGGCTGCCTTACTAGAGGGGGACTTCGATATGGTCCGTCAGGATGCCATCGCTCAGGTGGCTGCTGGTGCCGCAGTCCTCGACGTGAACGCGGGTATTCCAGGTATTGACGAAGCTGATCTTCTTATGCGACTAGTTCAAGAGATTGGCGGTGTTGTCGACGTCCCTCTTTGCATCGATACCGCGGATCCAGAAGCCCTGAAAGCAGCGCTGGCTAGTTATGATGGCAAAGCCCTGGTCAACTCGGTCAGTGGCGAAGAGAAATCTATGCGGACCATCCTGCCCTTGGTCGGCGAGCATGGCGCGGCTGTGATCGCGCTCTGCATGGACGACGCTGGCATTCCCGATACGCCCGAAAAGCGGATGGCGGTAGCGGCGAAGATCATAAAATTCGCCGCCCAGTACGGCATCGAAAAAGAAGACGTTGTCGTCGATCCACTGGTCTTGAGCATGGGCGCAGATAGCAATGCCGGCAGGATGGCCCTGGAGACAACCAGGCTCATATCCGAAGAGTTAGGAGTTAATATGACCATGGGCGCAAGTAATATCTCGTTCGGTCTTCCGGACCGAAAAGGTATAAACGCCGCCTTTATCGCCATGGCCATACACGCCGGTGTTACTTGCCCTATAACGAATCCATTAATAGCGGAGATTACGGCGTCGATCCTTGCGGCTGACCTGGCAATGGGTCGCGATCAGTATGCCATGCGCTGGATCAAGTCTTTCCGCAAACGAAACTCGGCTGGCTAGCCTGGCATTTAGTCAGGCATTGATCACAAAACAGCCTTTCTCCCTGGCGTTGGTCACATCCCCGCTGAGAATGAGGCTCGCGCTATCGTCAGCTTCCTCGAATCCAGGGCAAAACATCATCCAAGGGAAGTAATCGTTCGAGTCTAACTGTAGCCGACTAGAACACGCTCCAGATAAAACGCCTACTGGCATAGGGCTTCAAAACGATACCCTTGCTCGCTCAGAGACTGCAGGACTATTTCCAAAGCTGCCACGGTTTGTTCCCGGTATCCACCACCATCGTGCATCAGGATAATCGCTCCAGGATAAGCATAGGAGACAACGTGATTGGCGATTTGATTCGCACCTGGCTGGCGCCAATCTTGCGGGTCAATGTCCCAAAGTACAAGCTCATATCCAAGGGCGGCCGCGTTAGCGTATGTGCTGGCGTTCTTTGCTCTGTAAGGCGGTCTAAGACAGAGCGGTTTGGTCCGTTCTTGATCTTGGCCATTCGTTGCCCGTTGGATGGCATCGTGGGTGGAAAGGATCTCGTAGTTGAATTGGACCTGGCCCAGCCATGTCAAATAGGGATGGTTGTAAGTGTGATTGGCCAAGTAATTACCTGCCTCAGCTGCCTGGCCCGCGACATGGGGCGCACCATCGACTTGGAAACCAAGAACAAAAAACGTACCCCGAGCATTATAGCGAGTTAATAGCTCTACAAATCGAGGTGTGTATTTCGTCGGGCCATCGTCAAAAGTGAGGTAAACAACTGGCTGCCCGTCAATATGGGTTGGCCGGTCCTCGATCATCCCTACGTACGACGGACTTTGTACCCTGGCAGCCTTGCCTGAACCCATCACCTTCAAAGTCGTCGGATTTTGCCCAATATCAGGCGATCCATTTTCGGGCAAAGCACCCTCCGCAATCGATTCTTGTGGTGGAAATGGATCCTTCAGAGCGTCCCAGGTTTGCAGGTCCACGACCCCGCTGGGAGACAATCCTTGACTACTCTGGAACTCCATCACTGCCCGCCTAGTCTCCGGATCATACAATGTACCCACAGAGCCAGGATCTGAAAAACCAAGCCAGGGCACTGCGGCCAATCTTTCATGCAATAGTCTCACCGCCGGATGCTCGTCCCCACTTCCAATCGTAAACTCGAAATCCACGTCTCCAAATGGATGCTCAACCGCGACAAGGAATAGATCCCGGAATTCGAAGACCGCTCGGATCGGTACCTCAAGATCCTGGCCATCTTCCTCATTGAATAGGACCTCTGCTTGCCCTTCGATCTCTTTCCAACTTCCCGAATAATTGGATACAGGCTCATCAGTATCGGTCGGATATTCGGTCAAAATAGCATTGGATGAATCAGACAGCTCTAGAACGTAAACCGGAGGGCCAAACGGATCATTTACGCCTGCGTTCAGGAAGTACGATCCGGTATAGACCGAGGCTTCCTCCTTTTCAGTTGAGCCCTCACCTCCCCCCTCATGGCAGCCGCTGATGAATATGATAAGTAGGAGTAGCATACCAAGCAGCAGACGACCCTTCCTTATTTCGTGGACTAGCTTGAAACTTGTCATAGGAATCCTTCGGTTTTCGTTACACTCCCAGAAACACCCCATCCTGGAATATCATGCGTATTCTACAACGAATGAACTTGATGGTTAATAGTTTTTCAGACCTTCCGAAGTCGCACTGATCCATGGCCATTCCTCCCTTAACAAAGCCCAACCAATAAACCAGAGACCAGACCCTGATTTAGGAATAACGTATTGAAGCTAACCTACCTGATTGATATACTACACTGCGGAGGCTTGAGTCTGTAAAGAGCTCTAGTTCGTTCCAATCCAAACACTCTCCGAATCGTTTATATACGGTTCGTTAATCCAAACATCTACTTTACATAAATACCAAGCGCGGCCCACTTTCATGTTGTTGTTTGCTAGGTAACCGAGTCTCGCTCTCCGTTACTAGAAGATTCGATGGTAAAGTCTTTAGGAGGTCCCTATGATTAAATTCCTGATCAGAGTTGTGGTCAACTCGTTCTCAATATGGGTAGCGAGCTTGATATTGGACAAGGTCACCTTCAATGGAACAGTCCTTCAGGTCCTGCTCGTTGGGTTGATCTTCGGCATTGTTAACGCTCTTATCAAACCCTTCCTTAAGCTGATAAGCGCACCAATCATTATCGTCTCTATGGGTTTGTTTACCCTTGTTATCAACGCCTTCTTGCTCTGGCTCGTCTCCCGGTCAACGTCAATTAGAAATGCACATCGGTGTCAATTAAAAACACCCAATCCTTTATCAGTTTTTCAGTTCCTCCTGTCTCCTTTTCCCTTCTAGAGAACTGCTGAAAGAGATCTTGTTTCGCCTGGCCGCTTCCTCGGCTCTGAGGCTGGGGATCTCTTTGCCAAACTCAATGATGATGCTGTGATGAACCACCCGGTCGATGGCAGCAGCAGTGGTCAGCGGGTCCTTGAAGATTTGGTCCCACTCGGAGAAGACCAAGTTAGAGGTAATCATCACGCTACGGCGTTCATACCGTTCAGCCAGGAAAGTGAACAGCACCTCCATCTCTTCCCGGCTTTGCTGCACATAGCCGATGTCATCCAAGATAACTACCTGGAAGCGGTCCAGGCGGCGCAACTCACTTTCTAGTTCGTAGTCTCGCTTGGCCCGCAACAACCAGCCTACCAGTTTGTAGGTGGGGATAAAGAGCACACTTCGGCCCGTTTCTACAAGGGCGTGGCCAAGCCCAGCGGCTAAATGGGTTTTGCCAGTGCCGGGAAGACCAAAAAACAAAACATTCTCGGCACGGTCTACGAACGCGCCAGTTTGTAGTTGGGGCAATTGTCGCCGAAATCGGAGCGGCAGGCGGTCTTCGTTGAACTGGTCCAATGTTTTACCGGGCGGCAAGTGGGACAGCTTTCGCAGCCGCTCTATCCGTCGTCGGCGTCGTCCTTCCAGTTCTTGTTCAAGTAGATGGGTCAGGAATGTTTCAAACGACCATGATTCGCGCTCAGCGCGGGCGATGGTGTCACTGGCTACTTCCCGGATGGTTGGCAGGCGCAGCACTTTGCAGTGTAAGCGGAGAACCTCATGCTGGCTCATGGGCAAACTCCACTAACAACTGGTCGTAGTGACCCAGTTCGACCACTCCACGACTGAGTCGCGGAACGGCTACTGGCACTTGTTCCAGCAATTGCTCTAGATCGGTCTCATCCCATCGTTGACCACGATTGACCAGTAGCTTCAGTGCCACAGCCACGTCGCTTTCAAAGGTGCGGGCGGCCAACCGCAAGACCCGTAGGTATACGATATCCGCCCGTCGCGGCGGCTGCCACTGATTCAGTTGCTCCCAAGCCTGGCGGAAAACGAGCTGTGGGAACAAGTCTTCCCTGTAGCGATACCGACGAAAGCCACCTGGTTTGCGCAACAACGTGTCGATAAGGTGACGGTAATTAACGTGGTGCGATTTCTGACCAATTAGTCGGGGCAAGGTATCCAACAGCTGGTCAGCATAGTAGACATCCAAGGACCACTCGTGAACATAGACGGTCACCTCCTTGCCAATGAGGGAGGTCGGCACAGAGTAGGTTTTCTTCAACACCCGAATAAGGCTGCTGCTGCTAACCCGTACCTTGCGCTTGACGCCATTAGCCAGGGGTGTCGCCTTCAACGGTTTCATGGCCGCAACCTCTTCGGTCAGGCGCTCCTGCCGTTGCTTATTGCGCTTGTCCATCACCTCGAACAGGAAAGCCTCATAAGCCGCGATGTCTTCGAACTCCCGGCTGCCACGAAGCAGTAGTTCTTGCTTAAGTGCTCGCTTTAAGACACCATGGGCGGCCTCCACATCGGCGTTTTCGTTTGGGCTAGCCACATGGATCGTTTGCGGCTCCAGACCATAGTGTTCCAACAAATGGAGATAGTCTCTCGTGTAAGCCCGGCGATTATTTTCTTCTCCTTCCTCGCGGACCCCTAGCCACCGGGTTGCCGCCGAGCTGTTGTCGGTTTGTAGGATACGAGGCACATAGCCCAGCTTGACCAGTGTGCTCTGCAGCCCCAGACGGACTGCACCGAGAGACTCCGACTGCACCACCCGACCCCATTCCCAGTTGGAATAAGGCAGCACACAATGGATGAGTAGGTGCTTGAAGGGCTGTCCCTGGACGGCAACGTCTAGCTCTGTCATCCATGTGCCATCCAGCTCCATGATTTCACCCGGTTCGTGGACTTGATCTAGGGTGGCTACTTGTGGTTGGTTAAGCGCACGCCAACGGGCAACCCGTCGATGAAAGGTGCGTAACTGCTTTTCCTGGTACTTGCCTGGATTCTTCTCCTGGAGCCACTCGAACAGTGCTTTCGCTTCTAATTCGGGCGCATCGCTCAACATTTGCTCGACCTGTGACCAGTCATCGACAAAAGCATCTGGCCTCGTTCGGTAGGTCCGAGGTCGCTTCAACCGGCTCGGCAACAGCCCAAGCTGCTCATACCTGGCAGCCGTCTTGCGACTCTTGAGATTTGCCTTGGCCGCCGCTTGTTCCTGGGTTCGTCCTTTCTTTCGTTCTCGCATTAGAATCCTCACTTGTGCGTCGGTTGCTGTCATCAGCCCTCCTCAAACAAATGAGGGCGAGTTTACCGACAGAAACCGTTCCGCCTAAATGGGCATTTCTAATTGTCACCAGTGCGTAATTCTAATTGTCATTGAGGGTTATGCTAATATCCCTTTACCTTAAGAATGGGCAGATCAGCTTGGAGCTACTCGAGTAATAAAGCAAATATGGTGATAATAAACGGGGTCCTTCTGATTTTGGGTTGCGTTGTTCTTTCTTTGGTTGCCTGCGATAATCTAGAATCTGATGATAGTGCAATAACCGATGTGGCCACAAAACAGCCGACCGAGAGCACGACTCCTGCACAAACGCCTTTTTCGGATAGAGGCTCAGTAGAAATAACTATTCCGAGACCTTCAAAAACTGTCCAGTCACCTTCGGCGACTTCGAGCAAAACCTCAATCCCCACCCCCAAACCTTTTGACACGCCTATTTTATTACCATCAGCCATACCCTCGCCCAGTTTGGAGCCTGCTGCTGTAGCATCTGTACCATCGCCCAGCGTTCTTCCAACTATTCCTCCACAGAATCGAGGTCGAGCCTATGACGTTCTTGTCTCAAACAACGGTGGATGTGAGCTGCCATGCTGGTGGGGCCTTGTGCTTGGGGAGAGCTCCTTTGACCATGTGCGCCAATA
>DASRZI010000338.1:0-29017 GCA_035686605.1 Candidatus Zixiibacteriota bacterium | reverse complement strand
CAAATTAAGCGTTCTCAATATAGCAGATTGATAAAAGCCGGCTTCTCCAGCTCGCCAAAATAAAGCCGGAGATCGATATCGGCGACGACGCGGGCCAGCGCCACCGGGTCATAGCGAGTCCCAACCAGCTGCTTTTCGACTTCGATCACATCCCGTTTTCCAGTAAAGTCACCATATATCCGGATCCCCTGAATGATACCTTTCTCCACGTCCATCCTGGCATCGATCACGCCGACAGAAAACCGGTTGCTCTTCTGGATATTGAAATTGGGCGAATGCCCGTAATTCCATTCCCAGGTGCCGTAGCGATTAGCCGAGATCTCTCGGATCTTCTCCCAGTCGGAATCACCTAGCTGGTATGTAGGAACATCATCCGTCCCAAAGATGCCCCGCAATAAAGCCTGTTTTAGCTCGGCCACGTTCATATCAGATGGTGAAAGTTCGCGAATATTGGTCACGAAATTCCGGACCGACTGGACCGCATTCGATTCGATCTTTGTCAGTCTGGGATTTAACGCCCTGAGCATCTCCCTGATATCGGTATCGAAGAGAAGTGTGCCGTGACTGAACATGCGACCGGCGGTGGCATACTGGGCGTTGCCCGAAATCTTCTTGCCAGCGGCGAAGATGTCGCTCTTGCCGCGAAGTTCGGCATCGACCCCCAACTCCCCTAAGACCTGGATGACAGGGCTGGTAAACTGGGCGAAATTATGCAGGTCCTCTCTGCCTGGGGTGATGAAGCTGAAGTTGAGATTGCCCAGATCATGGTAGACGGCCCCACCTCCAGATAACCTGCGAACAACATGAATGGCCCGCCGGTCCACATACTTGGGATCGATCTCCTCGATGGTGTTTTGATTGCGGCCGATAATCACCGACGGCTCATTTATATAGAAGAGGAGCATAGGCTCCGTGCTCTGCACGTTGCGCAGCAAGTGCTCCTCAAGAGCCAGGTTCACCCTGGGATCAGTTATATTGTCATTATCGACATACAGCATCGTAATTGTCCTAGTATATTCAACAACCTATCAACACACTTATTTTAAGTTCGATCCGTCAAAGAAGAAACCGATATTTCTGGCGAGCTTCACTCGACAAAACACGGTTTCTAAAAAGACATGACCAAGCTTTGCTCTAATAGAACATGCGTGCTATCATTGAGAATCGATATTGGACCCAATACGCACACAACAGGAGAGTATAGAATGGCAAACGCAGTAAATTGGTTTGAGATCCCCGCGACGGACTTCAAGCGAGCAAATGATTTTTATAACACCGTCTTCGAGACCGAGCTAGTATACATGGAAGGATCCGATAGCTCTCCGATGGGTATGTTCCCCACTGAAGACGGTGTCAGCGGTGCTGTCATCGCCGGCGAAGGATACGTTCCAAGCACCAAGGGCAGCGTCGTCTATTTGAATGGCGGAGAGGATCTGAACGATGTCCTCAATCGCGTGGAAGCGGCCGGTGGACAAGTAATGTTGGCCAAGATGGCTATTGGCGAAAACGGCTTTGTGGCCTTCTTCATGGATTCCGAAGGAAACCGCGTCGGCCTGCATTCGATGGGGTAAGAGGGGGACTAGGGATTAGGGATTAGGGCCTGGGGCCTAGGGATCAGGGAACAGGGACTAGGGACTAGGGCTTAGGGATCAAGGAACAGGGATCTGGGACCAGGGATCTGGGATCAAGGACCAGGGATTAGGGATGTCGCAAAGCGACCGCTTCGCGAGCAGAGAACAGGGATCAGTAGCATTGAACAGAAGCGAGTTCATCGCCAGGGAACAAAATTCCGCTCGCGAGGCGGTCGCTTTGCGAGCAGAAATCCATTCTCAAGTACTAGTTGCTGGATGTGGGGACCGATCCCCAGTCCCCAGTCCCTAGTCCCTAGTCCCTGGCCAGTCTTCTGGCCAAGTCCCCAGCCCCCGATCCCTGATCCCCGATCCCCATATATAAAGGAGATTTCCAATGAGCAGCACACCATTCACCGGTTTTCCCCAGGACAGTCTGAAGTTCCTGGCCGATTTAGCCGAGAACAACGACCGCGACTGGTTCAACGACAATAAACAGGTCTACCAGAATAGTATCGTCGCTCCAGCCGTGGCCTTCACCGAAGCGCTAGGCGAACGGCTGAAATACCTCTCTCCCCACATCCAGTACGACACCCAGACCAACGGACAGGGCTCCCTGATGCGCATCTACCGGGATGTCCGTTTCTCCAAGGACAAGAGCCCATACAAGACCTGGGTCGGGATCCGCTTCTGGGAGGGGGCCGGCAAAAAGACCGAGTGTCCTGGCTTCTTCCTTTGGTTCGAATCGGCCGCCGCCGGTTTTTACACCGGTATGCACGGTTTCCCAAAACCGCTGCTGACGGCTTATCGGGAAGCGGTTGTGGACGACGAGCTTGGGTCGGAACTGGAATCGGCCATCGCTGCGGTCCGCTCGGCCGGGGCCTACGAAATCGGCGGCGAGCACTACAAAAAAGCCCCCAGAGGTTTCGACCCGGACCATCCAAGGGCGGACCTGTTGAAATATAATGCCATCTACGCCTCTTCGCCCAGGATCGATCTGGCTAAATTCAGCACGCCGGCTCTAGTAGACATTTGCATGGACCACAGTGAGAATACTGCTCCGCTCCACCGCTGGCTGGTGAAGGTGAACCAGACGGCGGGATAGTAAATCGCGCCGGCGGCAAGACACCGGTTACAGGCTAAGGGGAGTTTGCGGGGAGACTAAATAATCGGCCGCGCCGGCTGTCTGCCCCGCCTGAATTCGATTACACGAACCAACCCTATTTCAGCCAGCTATTCTGGCAATTTATCATGAACGCTTATGGGTGCTCCGATATTTTGAATGTATACTCACCATGAATCCGAATAAATAATGAACTCGTGATCGGCCTGATGGTGGCAGAAAGCGATTACAAGGAAAAGGCGGGTAGATATGCAATTTGTAACGGATAGTGGAACGGATCTCTCCCTAACCAGCGAGCAGATGAGGGAATTGAATATCCATGTGGTGCCTCTCACCGTCACGCTTGATGGGGAATCGTATCGAGAAGGTTTGGACATCGAGCCGGAGGAGTTCTATCGTCTGTTAGAAGCTTCGGACAGCTTACCTGTCACATCGCAGCCCTCTCCAGGCGATCTCGTTGACGTATACCGGCAGCTGGCAGCCGATCCCGAAATCATTTCCATACACATTTCTTCGGGTCTAAGTGGCGCGGTTAACGCCGCCCAACTCGCGGCGGAACTAGTGCCAGAGGCAAAAATCACCGTCATAGACACCAAGACTCTGTCGGCCGCTGCCGGCTGGCAAGTAGAGGCGGCCGCGAGAGCAGCCAAGGCCGGTTGGTCGAAAGAAAAAATCTTGGGCCTGATGGAAAACATCAGCAATGCTAGCGACAGCTTGTATACGCTGAAAGAGCTCAAATATCTGATCCACGGCGGGCGCATAAGTCACATGAAAGGACTAATCGCCTCCTTGCTGAACATCAAACCCTTAATAGGGGTTGAAAAAGAGGGCGGAACATACGTACAGCTTGGCCAGGTCCGGACCTTCAAGCGGGCGATGGCTGGCTTAGCGGAGCAAATGGTCAAACAACACGGGCATGGCAGTGCCCTGAGAGTGCAGGTGAGGCACTCCAATAATCCGGAGGGAGCGGCCGTCTTGCATGATGAAGTGGACAAACGATTTGATTGCACCTGGCTTCCAACGGAGACCATCTCCCTCGTATTGGGCGCCCATACAGGACCATCGCTGGTAGCTGTTGCATTCGCACCCCAGGAGGCCTTTAGTTTTTGATCAGCAAGCTATTCCTTTCCCTAGCCTGCGAAACCGAACGCAGATAACGCAGATAGAGCAGATAAGAATCTACTACCGCTGATAAACGCAGATCGGTTTTTTATCAGCGAAAACCCGCGTTTGATCCGCGTCATCTGCGTGCTAATCTTCACACCTTCTGCATGCTAATCTTCCCCCCGACCCCCAATCCCCAAACCTAACTCCGATCACTCTTAAATCAACAACTTTCCGAGACCCGATCAAGGGCGACTAGATCGTCATCGGCTAGCTGGAACGCCATCGCGCCAGCACTCTCCTCGGCATGTTTCACTCTTGACGCTCCCGGTATAACCACGACAGCATCCCCGTGAAAATTGATTAGCCAATTCAAGGCCACCTGCGCTGGTGTGGCATTATAGCGGAGCGCGATTTCTTCCAATGCCTTAATCAAGGGATGCGAATCTTCCAGCATCCGCCTGAATCTCCGCCTGCGCATAACAGGTGTTTTGGCCAGGATTTGGGGATCGTTATGGAACTTACCCGTCAACAACCCGGATGCCAGGGGACCCCAGGCAACAATAGTGACCCCCAACTCTTTGGCAGTTTCTAATACGCCGTTCGTTTCAATTTCGCGTTGGAGCAGGCTGTATTCCACCTGGTTGACCGCCAGAGGCAGCCCTCGTTTTTCCAGCGTCTTGTAGGCCCGCCGCATCTGGTCAGCGCTGAAATTGCTCACGCCAACCGAGCGGATTTTGCCAGCATTTACGAGATCGGCCATGACATTCATCTGGTTCTCGATCGAGGATAGGCTGACCGGCATATGCACCATATAGAGGTCAATCGAATACCCATTGAGATGGCGAAGTCTTTTCCCTATGGTCCGCGGAATATTGCGGGCTGTTCTGAACAATGGATTCCACTTTGTTCCGATTACGATCTCCGAGTCTTCCATGCCTGCCAAAGACAATGCCGCGGCCAAACTCCTCTCTGACCGGCCCAGCCCGTACATCTCGGCCGTATCGAACCAGTTGATGCCTCCGTCAAGAGCCGCTTTAACGATGTCGTTGGTCTCGCCTTCGCGAACCCCCGACAACATCAGCCGGTACGGCAGCCCATTCCCAGAAAACTGCATCACACCTAAACCAACAGGAGTCACCTCAATATCACTCTTACCAAGCCGGCGTTTTTTCAAAATCCTATCCTTCCCAATAAGCTCATTATCGCTCTACCTTCACCTACCCAACCAAAGAGTAATTCGGGTTAACGTTTCAAGTTCTAAACACACGTACCTCAATATTCCGGTGATCATGAGCGCCTGTCAACATCAAAGCTAAGCTCTTCCGAACAGCGCAGGATAGTGTATCGATGCTATAATCACCAGCAAGACATGAATTCCAGGGGAAGAAGACCCATATGCCAGAATCTGTCCTCAGCTTCCAATCGTTGCCCGCTGATTACCAGCACGTCATCCAATTAGCCCAAGAACAGCACGACATCTCCATCAAGCCTCTCCAAGAGCTGGTCGGTGGCTGGTCAGGCGCGTTCATCTATTTGGTCAGTGTATCCTCATTGGCCTCCGGTCAGGTCGAGCATCTGATCCTCAAACTTGACCGGAAACGACCCATGGCCACTTCCGACGAAGTCTCCCGGCACCAGGCCGCGCGGGATAAGTCGCCAGCCAACTTTGCCCAAGACCATATCCCTGAGATGGTTTACGAACCGGCCGAAGCCGACAATGCCCAGGCCATTTTTTACGCCATTGCCGGTCACTCATTGTTCAATTTCCGCACCCTGTCCAAATACCGGCGGCAGAGCCAGCTCGAAACGCTTTTCTCCGCCACCAACGACTACATACTGGACGGTTGGAACGGACGCCTGACCTTCGAATCCGTTGATCACCCCCAGACCCTGTTGAAGAGATGGCTGGGCTTCCGCCTTAATCCCGGTCAGAAGATCGAAGGCTTTCTGCGCGATGTGTGCCGAATTCACCCGGAAACTCCCGGCTTCATCATCCAGGGTAACATTTTTCCCAACCCATTGAACTACGCCCGCAGCCCTGATCCCTGGGGCCGAGTCCGACCGGCCGATGCCATCGTTGGCTTGCAGCACAGCGATCTGAACACAAACAATATCCTGGCGAAATTTACGCGCCAGGGAGACGCGCTAGAAGGCTACAATCTCATCGATTTCGCCCTCTTCAAAGAGGATATGCCGCTCCTATACGACCAGCGCTACCTGGAAATGTCTTACCTGATCCATGCCGGAACGCAAGGATCGATGGCCAGTGTTATAGACCTAATCGTCCGGCTGGCGGAACACGACATTCTAGATATCCACCAGGTTCCCATTGACATGGCCGGTGTCAACGCCGCCATTGGCGCTGGTCGGATCGCCTTCGAAAACTGGGTTCGCGACAACCACCCAAGCTTACATGACGACCTGTGGGGCCAATATTGGCTGGCGGGAGCGGCCGCCGGGCTAAGCTATTGCCACAAGGCGAGCCAGGCAGACGAAATACGACTGGCTGGGCTGATTTATGCCGCTGCCAACCTGAAACAATACTTCACTCTTTTCGGTCTATCGATGCCAGCCGAGGCCAGCCAGCTATATAGTGAGGGCCGGTTCGGAGACAAAACAGATACCGTCGCTGCTCTGGCATCGCCAGCCGTAAAGAGCCCCCATAACCTTCCAGCGCCGCCGACCCATTTCATCGGACGCGAAGCCGAACTGGCGGAGATGACCGAACTACTGCTCAGCCCAGAAGTACGCCTGGTTACCTTGACTGGTCCTGGTGGGACGGGCAAGACTCGCCTAGGGCTGGAAACTGCCAGGGCTGTGCTGGAAGACTTTCCTCAAGGCGTCTATTTCATCGACCTGTCGCCCATTACCGATCCTGACCTTGTCGCCTCCACCGCCGCTCATGCCATCGATATCCGCGAAGGAGGCGGCCGGCCACCTTTAGAGAATCTGAAAGATTACCTGGCCGACAAACAAACGCTCCTCTTCTTCGACAATTTCGAACAAGTAGCCGAAGCGGCGAAGGATGTGACCGAGCTGCTATCTGCGGCGCCGGGAGTCAAGGTTTTGGTCACCAGCCGCATCACCCTACAGCTCCGAGGCGAGCACGAATATCCTGTCTTCCCGCTAGCCACGCCTCCGGATACGAGACAATCATTAGCGGAAATCCAAGAGTACGAGGCGGTTTCCCTCTTCCGGCAGCAGGCTAGAATGGTCAATCCACGCTTTGAAATCACAGATGAAAACAGCGCGGCCGTGACCGAAATCTGTCGCCGGCTTGACGGGCTTCCTTTGGCCATCGAAATCGCCGCCGCCCGCATCAAGATGCTACCACCTGCGGCCCTCATGAAACGCCTGGACCAGAGTCTCAAGCTGCTGGTTGGTGGAGCCAAAGACCTACCCAGCCGCCAAAGAACATTGCGCGGGGCCATAGACTGGAGCTACGAGCTGCTCGAACCGGAGGAACAGATCCTCTTTGCGAGATTGGGCATCTTCGCCGCTGGCTTTACCCTCGAGGCAGCCGAAAATGTCTGCAATCCAACGGGAGATATCGATGTCTATTCAGGTATCGAGACCCTTTTAAACAGCAGCTTACTGCGCCAGGTTAGGTCGGTAAGTGACGAGCCCAGGTTCGACATGCTCCAGACCATCCGCGAGTACGCTTTGGAAAAAGCGGTAGAAGCTGGCGCGCTGTCGGAAATGCAGGAGGCTCAGTGCCGGTACTTCGCTCAGTTGGCCGGAGTTGAATTGGGTGCGGAGTTTATGGGCGAACAATCCGTGTCTGTCCTGCAGCGCTTGGACGAGGAACATGACAACCTGCGGGTCGCGCTCAAGTGGGCCCTGGAACACGACGAGGGTATCCTCTTGGCCACGGCCATGATGTTTCCTTTGGGCTGGTTTTGGTATCGCTATGGCCATCTACAGGAGGGGCTCGAATGGACAAAACGGGCCTTGAACGCCTCAGCCGATCTGGGAAATTCGCTGCCCCGTGCAGCGGCGTTGGTTGGCAGATGCTATATGTGTTTGTGGTCAGGTAATCTTGTCGAAGCAGTCGAATGCGGCCAGAAAGCCGTCGAGTTAACTGAGCGGTTGGGCATTGATGAAGCCATCTCCCAGGCCAAGCTCGGCTACGGCACAGCTTTGATCAACCAGGGCAGAGATAGGGAAGCCTATCCCCAACTGGTCGATGCGGTCGAACTCTATGACCAGCAGAATCTAGCTTGGGCCAAGGCCGTGACCCTGGTCCATTTGGCTAATGTCTCCTTAGGCATGGGTGAACCGAAGCGAGCTATCCAATGGTTGGACATGGCTACGCCCCTGGCCAAGATAAGCGGTGACATATGGACAATGGCCTTTGCCTTGAATAACTATGGTGAAGTTGCCCGGGCTCAAGGCGAATTTGAAAAGGCGGAGGGATTTTACCGGCAGACCGAGGAACTCTATGCCCAGGCCGACGCCAAAGGAGACCAGGCCCGACTGGTACACACTTTTGGATACATCGCCCAGCATAAAGGCGATTATGAAACAGCCCGGAAGCTGTTCCAGGAAAGCCTGACCGATTTCCGTGAGCTGGGCAACCAGCGAGGTATGGCCGAATGTCTCGCCGGCCTGGCCGGTCTCGCTGCGGAACAAGGTAATCACCAATGGGCCACTCCGCTCCTGAGCGCTGCCGAAAGCCAGTTGAAAGCCTTCGGTGGGGCCTGGTGGCCGGCCGACCGGGTCGAGATCGAGCGGGCTCGGGAGCGCATGCGCGCCGCGCTACACGACGAATTCGAGACCCTCTGGGTCCGAGGCGAGTCAATGGGTATCGAAGAAGCCATCGCCTACGCCCAAACAGGACACTGATAAGAAAAATCGGCGAAGATCACCAAAGTAAAGTTAACGCATGAGTTTCTTAACAATTTTGTTTTAGATAACTCAACTAACCTCTGGTGTTTCATCTAAAAAATGTCCTTGCTAATGCAGGCCGATCGGCACCTGAACACATGCAAGAGATACTCAGTTTTATTGACCTCTCAGACCAAGCCGTCGCCCACTCTTTTACCTCTGGTGAAGTTGTCAAGAAACCTCGTTTGCTAAATGAGTTTCAATACCGTTTGGCAGAAGCAGTCAAGACACGGGATTTTATTTAGGCAGAAATGATGAGGTGTCAGCGAGTTACAACGTTACAGTAATGCTATTTGCAGTTTGTAGGTAGTGAAATTATCTGTGTTGACCTCTGGACGACGAACAGCTAGCGACACTTAAATTAGGTTCACATCCGTGAGGTGCTGAGAAGACTCAGTTTGCGGTTCGAGTCCGTCCGCGCTCATTTTTATGCGCCTCTCGCTTCTGAACTGTCCCATCAAGCCGGATAAGCACATCGGGATTGAGCTTCTGACCATCAGCGGTAATGGAGCAATAAAGGTGACATTTGAGTTGTTTTCATCGTTTCCTTCAGACCTTGCCTATTCAAATGAAACCCGTTTAGCGAAAAACTCGCGTTTCGTCCTGATTCCCTCAATATTAGGCATAAGGTGTACTCGTACCAAAATGGCCGATAGCACTCTGGCGTTGATGGGAGAGTCTTTTCCAAGTTTCAGCCCGCAGGTTGGGTAAGCTGTCCACACGATGATGCAGTGGTTGGTACCGCTATATGCCTTGTGAAGTGACTTGTCACCCCGTCTCCCATTGATGTAACTATCTTCTCATCCTATTTATATATGAAAACTTTATTGCATTCCGTATCAAATTGTCCTATAATTTGTGTGGTATTTTCTTAGATTGGCGGAGCGAAGAAGACTAATGACCTCGGCATCGAGTCCCCGCGATCAAATATTGGCCAACTTTCCGAATTTACCCCCCAAGCAACGGCGGTTGGCCCGTTACTTCATCGACCATGAGGACGTGGTCGCCTTTGCCTCGACGGGCCAGATTGCAGCGCAAACTGGGGCGAGTGCAGCCACCGTGGTTCGTTTTTGCCAGGCATTAGGATATGAAGGTTACCCGGACCTCCAAGCGGCCATCCGTTCTCAACTTCCCCAATATCGGACGGCCGTCCAGAAACTTGCCGAGCGTATCACCGATGGTAATCTCACGGAGCATCTTCCAGCCCAAATAGCCCAGGCCAATATCAATAATACCCAGAAGACTCTGAGCCAAGTTTCCGATTCGCAGCTGACTAATGTCGTGGATGCGATTATTCACGCCCGAAACGTTAGTATCTTTGGCAATGGGCTATCGGCGGCAGCAGCAATTTCAGCCGAGTACGCTTTATCGGTGCTTGGCTTTGCAGTCCGGGCTTGCACCGATGGCGGGATGGGCCAACTGTTGGAGATTTCGCGGCTTACGGACCAGGATCTAGTCATCGTCATCAGCGTTTGGCGCTATCTTCGTAGTACGGTTGAGGCTGCTGAAGCTGCACGCGCTGCTGGCGCAACTTGTATCGCCATCACGGATAGCCCGGTGGCACCCGTAGCCACATTAGCCGACCATGTCTTCATAACGGACATCGAGGGCGCGGTTCACAGCCGTTCGCTCAGCGGTGTTTTGTCGCTCATCGATCTGATCAGTGCCGCTATTGTTGCCGAGAGGCCCCAAGAGAGTTTGGAAGCGCTGCAGCGGATCGACACATTCTATCTAGAGAACGATATGCTACTAAGTGACTGACCGATGCCCAGATTAACCATCTGCGGCGGCGGCAATGCTGCCCACGTACTCATCGCCTTAGCGGCAAAAGCCGGCTGGGAAGTTGATGTTTATGCTCCATTGGCTGACGAAGCTAGACGGCTGCGGGCAGGCATAACGGCTGCGGGAGGGATAACAGCTAGATTCGCAGGCGAATCCATCGTTGGCATCCCTCACCACATCAGCGCCGATCCGGCCGAGGTTATCCCAGAGTCGGACGTTATCCTGCTGGCCCTGCCTGCCTTTGCCCATGGTCCCACATTGGAAGCCATTGCTGGCTTTATAAAACCCAATGTTTGCCTGGGCGCTGTGCCAGCCAGGAGTGGCTTTGATTTCCAGGCCCGTTCCATATTGAACGAAAGGGGATTGTCGCCACGCATCTTTGGTTTACAGACTTTGCCCTGGGCCTGTCGCATCGCCATCTACGGGCAAACAGTAGATATTTTAGGGACTAAAGCTGAAACAGCGCTTGCCATCTCTCCTCCTGACGAGAGCTCTGATTGGACCCGACAACTAACCACTCTCTTCGGCCTGGAGTTGGTCGCGGTAGACTCGTTTCTGACGTTAACGTTGGCCAATACCGGTCAACTCATCCACCCCGGCATTATGTATGGCCTATCACGCAATAAAGAAAGCAAAACCTTTGGCCAGAACGAGATTCCCCTCTTCTATCAGGGCGTCGATCCAACCACGGCTGAGCTCCTTCAGGCCATGAGCGATGAAGTTCAGGCAATAACCATTGAACTGGCCGACCGCCTATCAGATTTCAAAACGAATGATGTTCTTCCTATCTACGATTGGCTTCTCCGCTCCTACCCCAACTACATATCCGACGGAAGTACATTGCAACGGGCCTTCAATACCAACCGGGCATATGCTGGGTTGCGATTCCCCACCAGGTCAACAGGTCCGGATACGTTTGTGGTAGATTATAAGGCCCGATACCTGTCGGAAGACGTACCGTATGGCCTGGCTGTGATTCGCGGCATGGCCGAACTGGTAGACGTGCGCACACCTACTATTGATAAAGTTATTGATTGGGCGCAAGCACGGCTGGGCAGACAATACGTGGCCAATGGGACGCTCTCTGGTCGCGATCTGGCCGAAACCCGCGCCCCGCAAGTCTATGGTATCCACACACTCGCTGGACTAGTTTCTTCGCGATACATGTAAACAGGATGTCGCGACTGTGTTTATGAGGTAATTATAAAATGTCCCCTAAAGCGAAGGATTTTCCCAGCGATGCCCATAAGCGGCGAGTGATGGTTGCCGCCATTGGCGCCTGTGTACACAACCTGGGTGTCGAAAGCTTTGCTGAATGGATGGAAGATAAGGATCTAGGTTACATCGCCGTCAAGCTGGGGCCGGCTGTGCCCATCCCCGAACTTGTCAGCAAGATCCGTGAGGCGCGACCGGAAGTGGTTGGCATCTCGATGCGCCTGGGTGACCTGCATGTGGACAAGCTCATCGGCGAATTCGTCGAGCTGGCTACGCAACATGGTTTGCATCCCAGCCGAAGTGGCATTCGCTACGCCTTCAGTGGACTGCGTCCTGCGGCTAACGTGGTTCGGGCGATGACTGGCGTCCAACTGGAGCCGGATCCCTTCACACCTGAAGATGAACGCCATTTTGACCTCGACGCAGTCGCCCTGGCCTACCGAGACCAGGAAGAGTTCCAGGGATTCTTCCAACTTGTCGCCGATGACTTCATCACGATGGAGGAGCTGGAGGGTTTCGCTCAAGGAAGGGCGCTGAGCAGGCAAGAGCAAGCTATTGAATGGTCCGACTTTCTGGTAGAGCGTATTAAACAGGTCCGAGAACTGGAAGATCGACCAATTCTCCGGGCTCACATTGGCATCGCCGCCGACACGATTGAGCCAACGGTAGAGGCTGTCGAAAAACTGGCTGACGCCCATACCTTTGAGATCGTATCTTTGGCGCCTGACCAACCATCCCAGGAAATGTTGGCCAAGTTCATCCGCGGTGAAGAAGATCCCGATAAATATTTGCGTGGCCAGGGTGGCGCGCCTATTCGCACCCTGGAAGACCTGACTCGGCTCAAGGCTGCGAGCAGACGGGGCAACTTCCCAATGACACGCATCTACACCGGCACCGATGAATTGTTGGCCCTTGCCCACTTGTGGCAAGAGTACCTCAATAGTTGCTTCCCGGCCGTGCCAGTCTTCTTCTACAACGAGTTGGACGGTCGTGGCCCCATTTCCATTCGGGACAGCTTCACCGAGCATTTCAGCGTCATTCGCTGGTGGGCCGAGCAGGGCAAGCCGGTGGAGATCAATGACCCGCACCAGTGGGGCCTGCGCTACGCTTCCGACGACATGCAGGTAACTGACCACGTACTGTGTGCCCTCATTGCCCTCAAGCTGGGGGTCAAACATTACGTGATGCAGATGATGTTTGAGTTACCCCCCGAAATCAGTGCCATGGACGATCTGGCCAAAATGAAAGCGGCCTACGAGCTGGTCGAGCCATTGACCCGGCACTTTAATTTCAACATCATCCGCGAAACTCGCTCCGGCTTACCCAGCTTCCCACCCAACCTGCACCAGGCCAAAGGTCACCTGGCCTTCGGAACCTACACTCAACTCTATATGGAACCTGATATCTTGCACGTCGTGTCCTTCCCTGAAGCCCACCACGAGGCCAAGGCGGAAGACATCATCGAATCGTGCGAGCTGGTGAAACAAGTCTGTTGGGACTTTCAAAAAGGTCATGTGCCTGATATTTGGTCCGATCCCATCCTCCAGGCCCGCAAGCACGATCTAAAAAAGGGGGCGCTATACAATGTCCTCCACGGCGCACTCATTGGTGGCTATCGTGGCCCGGTCACGGTGGAGAACTTCTGGGACTGGGCGAAAGAGCCGGAGGACGATCCCGAACGCAATTTCGAAACGGCAGTGCTCTCATTTGCCGACGAGGGCAATTATCGGACCGGAAC
This sequence comes from Candidatus Zixiibacteriota bacterium, assembly GCA_035686605.1. Taxonomy (GTDB): domain Bacteria; phylum Chloroflexota; class Anaerolineae; order Promineifilales; family Promineifilaceae; genus UBA11865. Next base: position 15,597 of record DASRZI010000338.1, on the reverse strand, counting down.
CTGTGGCGTCATTAGTCCCGACTCTCTCGATCTGGGCTTGCAGATTGGTCTTTATCAGGCGCCGCACGTCACCGTCGTTGACCGCCGCTACCAACTGTCCGGGGCTTGCCGGATCAAAGTAGTGAACGGGATGTGTTGCATTGACGAGTGTTACGGCATTAAGGTGTCCAGTGAGTTTGAGCGGGTCGACCTCGTTCGCCAGCGATTCCCCTGGTACTTCGACGAAAACATCCGGGATGCGGCCGACGAGAGCTTCATTACCGAGGAAGTCGAACCGATTAACCGGGCGACTGTGTTGAAGGCGCGGCGAAGTCTGGGCCTGCGTAAAAAGGATTTGGACAAGCTAAAAGTCCTGGTCGTAGATTTCGGCAGCACTTTCACCAAGGTCGGGATTCTCGACGCCGAAACTGAACAGTTTCAATTGCGCTACGAGCCGACCACGCCCGACGATATCCGTGAGGGGTTGGCAAATGGCCTGGGGGTACTGCCCGAATGCCAGGAACAGGGCGACTGGCGTCCTCTCGAGGCGTCGATGAACAAATTTGACGTACGTCTCCCCTGCTCCAGCGCCAAGGGCGGTTTGAAGATGGTCACCGTCAGCCTGGTCAAGGATGAAAGCGGATTTGCCGCCGACCTGGCTGCTCTCACGGCCGGGGCCAAACTGTTGAATAGCTACCAAGGCAAACTCACGCCAGAACAAGCACGGCAGATTTACGAAGTAGAACAGCCCGAGATCATCCTCCTGGCCGGGGGCGTTGACTATGGTGGTGATACCGAAACCCAGGTTCACAATGCCCGCATGCTGGCCGAAAATGCCCAGTACGCCAGCCATACTGATTATGGCGTGCCAGTTATTTACGCCGGCAACCAGGACTGCCTGGACAAAGTGGAACGCATTTTCACGGACAATCGGATTGACATCCGGATGACTGAGAATGTCATGCCTGAGGTGAATACCTTCCACATCGAGGTCGTTAATGAGGCCATTCGGGAGCTGTTTCAAACGGTCATCATCCGTGGTAAGGGGTTTGATGTGGCCGAAAAGTATATGAATGAGAAGTTCATCCCCACACCCCGCGCTGCTTTCCGCGGGATCAATCTACTGGCCAAAGGGTATGGGGATCAGGCAGGATTGGGCAGCATCATGGCCCTGGATATCGGTGGAGCGACGACCGACTTCTATTCCAACGTTCTCGTCAATCCGCTCTATGCCTATCCGGGACGCGACCACGCCAAACGATTGAAACGCGCCATCCTCAAGACCCCCAACACACCCCTGGCTTATCGCCGGGTGGAGGGAAAATACGGACTCAGCTATAATGCCGAGAACATCAAAGAGATCTCGCGCTATCAGAACGGGGGTTTGTCTCGCGATCTCAACCGATTCCTGACTGAGCGCTATCCTGCGATAACGCTGGATCCCCTCGATCAGTTCAGCCAATTTGTCAGCCGGACAAGCAAGCGCATTTTAGTGGATTTGGCCGGTTATATTTCTTGGGTGTCGGTGCACCCGCTAGACATGCCCCAAACGCGCCTGGAAAATGCGACCCGCTCTTTCCTGGCCAGCGAGATCATGAACGTCGCCACCAGGCGCAACCTGGGCCATGTGGAAGAGACCGAGACGTATTTCATGCAATACGGGGTTAATTTTTTCAACCAACCGGTAACCACGTTGCTCATCGGTGGCACGATCTACCACAAGATGAAGAGTGGCAACAGGCATTTAATGAAGGATTTGAGCCTTATTGCCCAGGGCGCGCTTTACAATCCCGACGAACCGGATGTGCTGCGGCCCAATGGGCCGGTACTCCTCGATGCCTCGTACCTGGTGTCAATCCTTGGTGGGATGTATGGTCGCATAGACCCCGAACGTGCGCTACGGGTGATGCTCCGCGAGCTGGTTCCCCTGGACATCGTAGAGTAAGTGCACATATTGGCATCGGCAAAGACGCTAGTTAAAACAAGGATGGCTGTAGAATCACTCATAGAAAAGGAGGTGCAAGCATAACCTCATTGCGACCCGACCGCCGGCTATTCAAGACCGGCACATTGGTGTTGGTATCCGAATATTGCTCATACAGACTGAGCGTTTTCGGTTTTAGGAGGAGAAGAAATGTATAGGAAGTTTTCTTGGTCCAGCATATTGGTCGTTATTTTCCTGTTACTGGCTATTGGCTTATTGGTGGCCTGCGAGGCCGAGCCAACTGAGGTTGAGGTGGTGAGAACCGTGATCGTCACCGAGACGATCATCGAGGAAGGCGAGAGTGTCGAGGTGACCCGGATCGTTGAGGTGCCTGTGACAGTCATTGCAGAAGCCCCGGAACCGGTGGTCGAAGAGGTTGCTGAAGAGGAAGGACCCAGCGGCCAACTTAAGATTTCGGAGACTTCGGACATCGTGACAGTGGATCCAAAATACCTCAGGGGACGCGAGACCCAGAACGTCGTACGATTGATGTTCGACAGTCTCTACCATAGAGACGACGAGATGCAGATCATTCCCTGGTTGGCCACCTCACTTGAGAACCCAGACGAACTCACCTGGCGCTTCCACTTACGCGAGGGGGTGAAGTTCCATAATGGCAACGATTTCAAAGCCAACGATGTTAAATTCAGCATCGAACGGCTGATGGAAGATGATTCTGTGTGGAATGCGCGAAGCTTCGTGGACAGAGTCGAGATTGTCGATGACTACACCGTAGACATCATCACCCAAGAACCCTTCGCTGCTTTCATGACCCGCCTCGTTCTCTGGCACATGACTGATGAGGAGTACTTCAACGAAGTCGGGGAGGAAGGCTTTCTGGAAAGTCCGGTTGGTACCGGCCCTTACGAGTTTGTGGAATGGGTTAAAGACGAACGGGTAGTGCTGGAGGCCAACGAGGAGTATTGGCGCGGCGCTCCCCAGATCAAGACGGTCATCTTCATACCTATTCCAGAGACGGCAACCCGGCTAGCCGCATTGGAGGCGGGGGATGTCGATATCGTTACCGCTGTTCCGCCTGAATACATTGACCAGCCGGTAGAGGGTGTTCAGATCTCCTCGGTGCCCGGTACCCGTTCTTTCTACCTCGGTATGAACGTCAACGTAGAGCCTTTTAATGACGTGCGAGTCCGGCAAGCCATGAATTACGCCGTTGACGTCGACTCCATCATTGAGTTTGTACTAAACGGGTTAGCTAGACCCATTGACAATCCCCTGTTGCCCGAAGCTTTCGGCTATACTGCGACCCCCATCTATCATTACGATCCCGAAAAAGCCATGAGCTTGCTGGCTGAAGCCGGCTATCCCGATGGTTTTGAGATGGAGATCGATACTTATCCTGTTTTGAAAGAAATTGCTGAGGCTATTGCCGGTCAACTTAGCGCTGTCGGCATCGACGCCACTGTCAATGTCAACGAGAAAGCAGCCACCTACGCCAAGTATGAGCCTGGTGGCAGCCAGACCTTCGTGACCTCTTGGGGTAACTCAGAAGCTGATGCCGATGGCATCCTGACCAAACAGTTTACCTCCACGCGCTACGGTTGCGACCTGTTGACGTACGAATACCCTGACCCGCTATCCGGCTTCGGCGATTCGGAGAAGGGTTGTTACTATACCGGTTTTGGTCATCCGGTCGTTGATGAGGCTGTCTACGAAGGGAAGATAAATGTTGATCCAGCAGCGCGGCAAGCAGCGTATTACCAGGCGCTCCAAGTCATCGTCGAAGAGGCCCCGTGGCTTTTCCTGTACAATCCCTCCGAGATCTTCGCTCAGAGTAGTCGGGTTGAAGGCTGGATACCTCGTTCCGACGCCCTCTTTAATCTGGAGAATGCTTGGGTTACGGAATAACTTTCTGATGACCCTGCCGGCTCCCCCCTTGATGGGGGGGAGCTGGCACAAAAGCGGCGGATGTTGGATTATTATGTGACCCACTTTCTTGACCCACATCTAGTGGTGATCGAGCAGTGGGGGCCGACGACGACAACCGATAGCTCCACAGGTGCTTGACTGACCTGCGGATAACTCTCTAGACAAATGCCGGGGCATATTCACACGGCGACGGGTTGAAGATTATCTTCAGGTCAGTTAAGCTGACAGGATCAACTACTCCTTGTTTCAATTTGGTCGTTTGTACCGAGGCGTATCGCGGAGGTAAGGCGTGCAATATCTGCTTAGGCGGCTGTTTCTAACCGTTCCGGTCCTCCTTGGCGTGACGATCATTGTCTTCACTATCATGCATGTAATCCCGGGTGATCCGGTCCAGCTCATATTCTCTGGAACGGGCGCCAGCCTCGAACAGAAGCAAGCGATGCGCCATTCGCTGGGACTCGATCGCCCACTGCCGGTGCAGTATGTGATATATGTTTCCAATGCAATTCGTGGCGATCTCGGCCAGTCTATTCATTTTAAGCAACCTGTTACGGAATTGATCCTGGAACGGATGCCGGCCACCATAGAGTTGACGATGGCCAGCCTTTTCATCGCCCTGATTATTGCCTTTCCCCTCGGCATTATTTCAGCCCTAAAGCGTAACTCGGCGATTGACCACATGGCCATGACTGGCGCTACTTTGGGCATTTCCTTGCCAACCTTCTGGGTCGGTATCCTGCTGATCATGCTATTGGCCGTCAATCTCGATTGGCTACCGGGCTTCGGCAGAATCAGTTACGAGGCAAATCTTGAGAAGGTGACAGGCTTTCATCTAATTGATTCGCTTATTACCTGGAACATTCCTGCGTTCAAAGATGCCTTCCTTCACCTGATCTTGCCTGCTATTGTCTTGGGGATTGCCGCGGCCACATTTACCACGCGCCTGGTTCGATCCAGCATGCTGGGGGTCATCCGCAAAGATTATGTGGTCACTGCTCGAGGCAAGGGGTTGTCGGAATGGACAATACTCCACCGCCATATGCTGCGCAATGCCCTCATTCCTGTGATAACACTCATTGGCGTGATGATTGGGGCGCTTCTGGGTGGCGCTGTGGTGACGGAGACTATCTTTGCCTGGCCCGGTATAGGGCGGCTTGTCATTCAAGCGATTAACAACCGTGACTTTCCTGTGGTGCAAGGTGTCGTGCTCTTTTTTGCAATAATCCGCCTCACAATCAACTTTGTGACTGATGTGCTTTACGTTTGGCTGGACCCGCGCATCGGCCATGTCTGAGCCGATGGATAAGGTGACTGCATCAGTAAAGCCGCCTGAGCTACTCACGCCCCATCAGAGTGAGCTTAAGCGCGTATTTCGGACTTTGCTGCTAAGTAAAACCGCGGTTTTTGGGGCGATCGTATTTGGCCTGTTTGTACTCACAGCGATTCTAGCACCGGTTCTCGCGCCCCATGACCCGGATCAGCAGAACCTGGAACGCAGGTTGGCGCCGCCCATAGGGCTCGGAAAGGAAGGTGCAAGTTATGAGTACCCGCTGGGGAATGACAATCTAGGGCGTGACATACTCAGCCGGCTTATCGTTGGCTCACGCGTATCATTATTGGTTGGAATAAGCGTAGTCGCTATGGCCAGCGTGGCGGGCAGCGCGGTTGGTGCGATGTCTGGATACTACCGGGGTAAGTTTGACAACGTCGCCATGCGCATTGTCGACGTCTGGATGGCTTTTCCCAGCTTGCTCCTGGCGATCGCTTTTGGGGCAGCTCTTGGTCCGGGGATCTCCAATCTTGTTTTCGCCCTGGCTCTGGCCAGCTGGGTGGTTTATAGTCGCGTCGTCAGAGCAGAGGTTCTTGTCCTCCGAGAGCAAGAATTCATTCTGGCAGCTCAGTGCATAGGCGCTACTGAAACGCGAATTATCACGCGCCACATCCTGCCCAATGTCCTGCCGCCGATCCTGGTGATCGCCTCCCTCCAAATGGGCACGATCATTATCGCAGAGGCATCTCTCAGTTTCCTGGGCATTGGCGTTCAGAGTTCGGTACCCACGTGGGGGGGGATGCTGGCCGATGGCCGGGAGTTTATGCGACAGTCATGGTGGATGGCTACATTTCCCGGTATCGCCATCAGCATCGTGGTGTTGAGTGTCAATTTATTTGGTGATGGGTTGCGAGACGCTCTGGACCCACAACTCAGAAAAAGATGAGAAGGTTTCAAATTAAGCCGGATTCACGTCCTGGAGCAATATCAAGAGGAAGAAAGTTCATGTCAGTGCAAGGCGAATTAATACAGAAGAAAGAGGAAATCGTCGCCAGAAACGGCATGGTAGTCGCCGAATGCGTCGAGGCGGCCGATGCAGGGCTTGAGATCTTCGAGAGAGGTGGTAATGTCGTCGATGCGGCCGTTGCGACCGCTTTTGCCTCCTGCACCTGTGAGCCTGCCATGGCTAGCCTGGGTGGAGGGGGAGCAGCCCTGATCCACCTGACTGACACGGAACGGACGACAGCCGTTGAATTCGAGGGCCGCCTCTCAAAGTCGGCCACTGAAGACATGTTCATCGACGATTTGTTACCTCTGGGAATAGAACCGCACCCCAGTTTTGGCTGGCGGGGCACGAGGAACAACGTTGGCTGGATGGGATATCGCTCGCTGGGAGTCCCGGGCCAGGTAGCAGGACTGTGTGAAATCTTGGAGCGTTTCGGATCGATGAGCCTGGAGGAAGTGATTGCTCCGGCGGTCAGGATCTGCGAGGAAGGCTACGAGATAAACAAATACTACGCTCTGATGATTGGCAGCAACATGAAGCTCCTGGAACAGTATCCGCCTATCAACAACCTGCTCCTCCCTGGTGGATATCCACCGATCCCGTCGAGTCAATACAATAAACCCACCATTATCGTGCAGAAGGAGCTGGCAGAGACCTTGCGCAAGATCGCCCAGGGAGGTGCCGCTGCCTTTTACCGAGGCGATATCGCCAAAGACATTATTGCCGATACAGTTCCTCATGGTTCTATTGTGACCGTGCAGGATTATGCCGACTACCAGCCCAAATGGTACGATGAAGGCCTCACAGGCACTTATCGCGGTTATGAATTAGTCTGTATGCCAGAGGTTTTTGGGGGCATCCAGGTTCTGCAGACGCTGAATCTTCTCGAGGGTTTTGACGTGCCTTCTCTGAAACACAATAGCGCCCACTATCTGCACCTCTTGGCCGAATGTTTCCGCCGGGCCTGGGTAGATCGCTTCAGATACATGGGCGATCCCGAATTTGAAGAGGTTCCTATACAAGGGCTGGTTTCAAAAGCATACTCTGAAGAGATGCGTCAATTTCTCAACCTGGATAGAGCGCCCGATGAGATCAAACCGGGCAATCCCTGGCGATATCAGGGAGATGGCCAGATGCCGGAAGAAGACCGGCCGCTGGGTCCCAGAGGCGCGGGACGGAACACCACCCATCTATGCACCATGGACAAGGACGGCAACATGGTCAGCATGGTGCAGACGCTCGGGGGAGGGTTCGGCTCTTACACGATGTCGGGCAGTACCGGAATCATTTTGCGTAACTACACCAATCTGTTTAATCCTGAACCAGGAACCAGCAATTCCATTGGCCCCTGGAAGAGACCATCGAGCCACGACTCTTTGACGTTACTGTTCAAAGATGGCAAACCGCTACTCACCATTGGCGCACCAGGCGGTCGGCGGGTGATCACCTCCGTCGTTCAATGCCTCGTGAATGTTATTGACTATCGCATGGGCATCCAGGAGGCGATTGCTTCGCCGCGAATCCATATCGAAGGAAGCGACCCAAAGATACCCAAAGGCAAGTTAGTCAGAGATCTTTTTGCCGATGCACGGATCGACTCAGAAACGACCGAGGCATTGGCGAAACGGGGTCATGAAATCACCTTGCAGCTTGATGGGGACTTTGCGCTGCCCATCGGAATCATGAGGGATGAGTCAACCAACAAACTTCATGGAGGCGTTACAGTACCGGTTCCGGCTACGGCTGCTGGTTTATAGCATTCTCCGTCCCCACTAGCGCCGTTATGAGAGGAGGTAAAGTTGTCGCATTCTACGCCAATGATATTGTCCTATCCGCGACTAGAGATCTCTTTGGACAAGATAACCCATAATACCCAGGTTGTTGTCGGGAAATGCAAACGCCAAGGCATTCGTGTTGCTGGGGTTACGAAGGTATTCTGTGGCCATCCGGTAATTGCTAGGGCCATGGTTGATGGTGGAATAGACATCCTTGCCGATTCAAGACTCGAAAATTTGAAGAAGTTGAGAGAATTTCCTTTGCCGAAATTACTTCTCAGGTTGCCTATGATCAGTCAGGCAAAGGCGGTTGTCGAATGCGCCGATATTTCGCTGAATTCGGAAATAGAAACGATAAGAGCACTTTCAGAAGCGGCGATTGCCCGGCGAAGAAGTCATGAGATCATCCTGATGATTGACCTGGGAGACCTAAGGGAAGGAATCTTTGATGAGAACGAACTTTTCCACACTGTTGAACAGTTGTTGGAACTGAAAGGTGTAATTCTTATAGGCATTGGCACAAACATGACTTGCTACGGAGGCGTAATCCCAATCCCAATAAATCTATCCCGGCTTACAAAACTAAAAAGGGCGATAGAGAGCAGGTTTGACCTTCATTTAGATGTGGTGTCTGGTGGTAACTCGAGCAGCCTATATCTGATAGATGAAGGAAGCCTGCCTGATGGGATCAACCAACTTAGGCTTGGTGAATCGATAGTCCTGGGCAGAGAGACTGCTTACGGCCGCCAACTAGAGGGGACTTATAACGACTGTTTCAGACTAATCGCCGAGATCATCGAAATTAAAGAGAAGCCGTCTTTACCAATCGGAGAGGTCAGGCTGGACGCGTTTGGGGATAGACCCAGGTTCGTTGATAAGGGTATTAGGAAAAGGGCACTCTGCGCAATTGGAAAGCAGGATGTTGGAATCGGGGATATCATCCCTGACGATGAAGGACTAGCCCTTCTGGGGGCGAGCAGCGATCACCTCATCCTCGACGTTACAGATTGCGACAGAACCTATAAAGTGGGAGATCAGATCTCCTTTTGCTTGACGTACGGTGGCATTTTAAGAAGTATGACTTCTGAATATGTAGCCAAACAGTTCGAGTAAACATGATCGCTCCAGGTGCCACCGGTCTGTCACTTGTAACGTCAACCCCCCTGAGACTACCCCCCTGAGACTATTCCGAAAAACGCCCTGTTTCTTTACCATTGCACCGAAGCCCAAGCCAGGCAGGTCAGTCGCCAAGCGCAAGCCGAGAGCCTCCAGTCTTTTGTTCCAACCGGATTAGATCAAGGGCCTGGTGGCCGGCCGACCGGGTGGAGATCGAGCGGGCCCGGGAGCGCATGCGCGCCGCGCTACACGACGAATTCGAGACCCTCTGGGCCCAAGGCGAGTTAATGGGTATCGAAGAAGCCATCGCCTACGCCCAAACTGGACACTGTTAAACGCAATATTTTTATCAGCGAAAATCCGCGCCACAGATTCTTATCTGTGACACAGATTCTTATCTGTGCCATCTGCAAGCTCTCTCTTGAGAGCACATCTGCGTGCTAATCTTCGTGTCTTCTACGCGCTGCTCTTCCTGCAAATCTTCACTTTTTTTATGAGCTAATCTTCGTGTCATCTTTGTACTATTCTTCTCCCCAGCCCCGTTGGCGAGTTCCTCTCGCCCAAGACGAGTCTTCTCGTCAGTCCTCGATCCCCCGCGCTTGGACCCGCTGCGCTATAATATATTACGCATCGATTCCATAAAGCTGGACCTGTCGACACACTTTACATCTATTTCTCTGCCCAACCGCTGAAGCTCCCAGTGAAACACGAACTCATACCATTGGATGAATACAAACGTAAAGAAGCCGCGGCTATCCGTCAATTCAAGACCCTGCTGTCCCAAGATAGCATCATCTCTATCAAGAAAGATGCAAAACACATCTTCAAGGATAAGGACCGAAAACCAAATTTAGACCTTCGCCAGTTCAACCAGGTGATCAGCGTCGACACTGAATACAACGTTGCGGCTGTCGAGGGCATGACCACTTTCTATAATCTAGTCGATGCCACCCTGGCCTTCGACCTGATGCCCCAGGCGGTGCCGGAGCTGCGATCTATCACCGTTGGTGGAGCGATAGCCGGGTTAGGGGGACAATCTTCCAGCTTTAAATTCGGGCTTGTTCACGAAATGATAAGCGATTTTGACCTTCTCACGGGTGAGGGGAAAGTCATCCACTGCTCACCCCAATCCAACCCAGATCTATTCTACATGTTGCCCAACTCCTACGGCTCCCTGGGTTATGTCCTAAGATGCACCATCATACTCAACAAGGTTTCGCCCTATGTGAAACTGGACTACCAACGGTTCACAAACGCCGGGCAATTCTTTGAAGCCTTGGTCGCCGAGGTCGAGTCAAAAGCGGCAGATTTTGTAGAAGGGGTTAGCTTTTCTCCCGATGATTACATTTTGCTCGTCGGCAGCTTCACCGATACTTTGCCTCCAAACGAAATAACCTTTGTTCCCCTTTATGAACCATTTTTCAAAAGCATCCAGGACCCAAACATCAAATCCAAACACCTCGCCATCAGAGACTATATATGGCGTTGGGATCCAGATGCTTTTTGGGCAACAAACCAAAAGAACATATTTGGCTCCATCCTGCCAAAACCCATCTTCCGGAGAACCATCGGCCCTCTAGTGCTTAGGTCGGATAGGCTCCTAAAGATCTTCAGATTCAGGAAGAGACTCCGAGAGTTAGGCCTGGCCAATATCGTCTTTCTGGAGTCCAGGCGGAAGGAATCACTTATCCAGGACGCAGCTGTTCCAATGGATGCTGCCCCAGAATTTGATAACTGGTTGTCGGGAGATCTTCAGATATATCCGATATGGTACTGTCCCATCAAGACTACCAAACCCCTTGGCACGTATCCTCTTTACCATCCGAAATCCGAATTGGTCCTTGATTTTGGCTTCTACATCTCCGTAGACCTTGAAGATCACATGGACGATCATCATTACAATTTACGTATTGAGAGAAAACTGGTGGATATCGGCGGGATAAAATGTCTTTATTCCGATACCTTTTATGATCGAGACCAGTTCTGGTCAATCTACGACAAGCCTAAATATGATCTGGTCAAAGCCAAATACGATCCGGACGACGCCTTCCTCGATCTCTACGACAAGGTCGTCACCTAACTCCATCGACGCGAGTCATCGTCCGTCACAGTATCGCCGGGCGAAAGTGGCCGGACCTGATCTATTTAAAAAGCCATCTCTTTAGTGAAGGAGCAGTCATGATTAGACGTGTGAGCACAGTTTCTGTTTTTGTTAGCGACCAGGAGCGGGCCAAAGCTTTTTATACCGGTGTGTTGGGTCTTGAGCTCCGAACCGATGCCCCGCTCTATCCAGGCGCAACTGTCAGATGGGTCGCCGTCGCGCCTGAGGGAGCGGAAACAGAAATCATCCTCTATTTGCCTGATGAGAATTGGGAACATTACCGGCAGGTTGTGGGTAAAACTCAGGCAGTGACGTTGGAAGTGAGCAACCTGGCGGCTGTTCACGCCCAATTGAGCGAAAGGGGCGTTGTCTTCATCCAAGAACCCGACACCCAGCCCTGGGGCACATTCGCCATCATCCAGGATTCCGAAGGTAACCACCTGCTCCTGGTTGAGCAAGCAGAGAGTTAATCGTTCTTCACAAGGATTTACAGCCTGCTCATAGATATCAACAATAGCGTTACTGTCCTCACCATCCCGGCCGAAAATCTGCAGCAGTCGACAATCTGAATGTCCATCCTCAATCACACAAGGAGAAACAGTGATGGCGAGACGTGACTGGTACTGTGAAGATGTCCTATCAGGGAAGATAGAGGTTAGTATTGTCTGGGAAAACGATGAAGTACTGGCCTTCCATCATCCTCTACCGACCTCTGATATTCACGTCGTGGTGGTTCCCAAAAAACATATCACCTCCATCCTTGATGACGAGGCGGCCGACGGCTCTCTCCTTAGGTCGATTGTTCTGGCGATACAGAATGTCGCCCAAAGTCTCGGCCTTGATCAAGAGGGCTTTTATGTCCGCGTCAACGCAGCCGCACCAGGCGTGACTCCCCATATGCACTGGCATATTCTGGGTCCAGGAATCCCCTAGACAAAACCAGAGAAAAACCAATGAGCACACAATTCGCTACCTCGCCAGACGGTAAACAGATCGCCTACGATAGCTCCGGCGAAGGGCCGGCTATCGTCCTGATCCATGGGGGTGGAGGCAGGCGTCAGGAATGGCATGAAGCGGGCTATGTCGAATGACTGCGAGACAATTTCATGGTCATTACCGTGGACCTGCGCGGTCACGGAGAGAGCGACCTGCCCACCGACCCGACCGACTACACTACGGACAAAATGGGGCAGGACATTCTGGCTGTAGCCGATGCCTGCGATGTCGAACAATTCACCCTCTGGGGCATATCCTATGGCAGCAAAATCTGCCGCTACCTGGCTGTGCAGTCCGATCGCGTAGTCAAACTCATCCTGATTGGAGCGCAGCTAGGTCCGGGCGTATCCGGACAACTTCGGCAGGATGCCTATGACTTCTGCGAACACTGGCCCCCAATCTTAGAGGGGCTAAACGACGGAACAATAAAAACCAAGTCGCTTCCCCAAGCTGACCAGGAGTGGCTCCAGCAGTTCAAAATCCCAGTCGTTCTGGCTTGGGTCTGGGCCATGCTCGATTGGCCGGTAACTGAGCCTGCTGACTTCCGCTGTCCCACTCTCTGGCTGGCTGGTTCGGAAGACCAGGATGCCATAGCCAGTATAAAGGAGTACGAGGACTCCCTGCCCGGATCCATGGATCAGGTTTCGATTGTCGAAGGTCTCGATCACCAGCAAGCATTCGAAGATATCGAAGCGGTTTTTCCAATCCTCTTGGAATTTTGTGAATCCTAGTTTTGGCAAGGACAACCCTAGGAAACCCCACCCTGTCCCTCCCCAAGCCTGGGTGTATAGACCGGGGACATGGGTAACACATGTTCGGAGACATGGGTAACACTTTTGGTGCATGATCTACATCAAAAAGGAGGTAGATCATGCCTTGGAAGGAATGCACCATGACGTCCGAGCGAAAACAGTTTGTATCACTTGCTATGGAACCTAGCGTGAATATGAGTCGGCTCTGTCGAGAGTTCGGGATCAGCCGAAAAACAGGATATAAGTGGCTGACCCGATACCAAGAAGGCGGTGTCGCGGCTCTGCGAGATAGGAGCCGGAGACCGAACTATTCACCTGGCCGCACTGACTCAGAGACAGAGAATAAGGTTATGCCGGTTCGGGAGGCGCACCCTAGTTGGGGTGGTCGAAAGATCAAGGCATTTCTGGAAAGGCAGGGGAACAAGGGGATACCTGCGCCAAGCACCATCACAGAAATCATTAGGCGACACGATGGTATTGACCCGTATGAGGCAGAGAAGCATCGTGCTTTCATACGATTTGAAAGGGTAGCGCCTAACATGCTTTGGCAAATGGATTTCAAAGGGGACTATTCCACTCTGGATGGGCAGCGCTGCTACCCATTGACAGTGCTGGACGACCACTCTCGCTATCTGATAGGTCTTCGGGCGTGTGATAACCAGAGACGGGTCACAGTCCAAGAACAGCTGACGGATATTTTTCGCCAGTATGGTCTACCTCAAGAGATGTTGATGGATAACGGGTCACCATGGAGCGGTGGCTGTTATAGATGTTACACAGGTTTTTCAGCCTGGTTGTTAAGGCTAGACATCACTGTGAGCTATAGTAAGCCTAGACATCCACAGACCCTTGGCAAAGAAGAACGCTTCCATCGTACGCTCAAAACAGAACTCATCAAGCACAGCCAGTGGCCAACAGTAGCAGCCTGCCAACCGGATTACGACCAGTGGCGCCAGATGTACAACTACCAACGTCCACATGAGGCCTTGCAGATGGCGGCGCCGGCTGACCGGTATCATCCCAGTTCACGCCCATTCCCCGATCAGCTTCCGCCGATTACCTATGAATCTGGTCAGATGTTGAGGAAGGTTGACCTTTCGGGCAAAATCTCCTTGCATGGTTACCCCTTCAACATTGGCAAAGCTTTCAAAGGCGAATATGTGGCCATTGAAGAAACTGATACTTATGGTGTGTTTGATGTTTTTTTCTGCAAACAATGGGTGAAGAAAGTGGACATCCGCGAGGAGAAATGTTAAAAAATCGACCTGTTACCTATGTCCCCGAACGACTGTTACCTTTGTGTCCGGTCTATACACCTGGGGAGGGAACCGATCCAGCCACCTGACTCCAACAGGGGCACTATGGTTTTTAGCCGTGGTCTCCAGTTGCTGGAGAGCCAACCCTCGAGAGAGTTCGATGCCCTCCCCAGGCTTGGGGAGGGTTTGGGAGGGGTATCGATTCTACGCACTTTCAAGCCGTCATGTTTACTCTTCTTCGTCTTTGGCTTATCATAACCCCTGTCCGGGTGCGTCTATGAAACATCGCCTAATTCTGGTCCTCATCAGTCTCGTCGTCTTCTGGCTGGTCCTGGGCGCATCTGTTTCCTTCGGCGGCTCCGATCCCAAGTTTACGCTCCTAGTCTCCCAATTTCGATCGACAACCATACCATTCGTCTCGACGCCTATCAGGACGACTTGCTTTTGGGCGATCCTGTCCAGAGACATCTCGATACCGGCATGCTCTTCAAGCAGGACGGACACCTCTACAATTTCTTCCCTACCGGTCCTTCCATCTTCACCTTGCCGGTTGTTGCCGTAATGCGTCAGACCGGCATGGATATGCGTCTTGCGGCAGACAACTTCATGCTCCAGCAGTTCCTGGCTGCCATGACCCTCGTGCTGATGGTCTGGATCATCTACAGCATCAGTCGCTGCTTCCTGGACGAGACGCCAAGCCTCGTCCTATCCGCCGTGTCTATTTTTGGAACCAGCTTTATCAGCAGCATGGGCACAGCCCTTTGGTCCCTTAACTTCAGCACCATTTTCATCGGATTGAGCGTTTTGCTCATAGCCCGCTATGAATCTGGTAAGGCGCCAACAGTCCGGCCTGTATTACTTGGCATTCTCTTCTTTCTCGCTTATTTCTCCCGGGCATCGTCGGCCGCCTTTATCATCGCCGCCATGGGATACCTGCTGGTAAAAGAGCGTCGCCAGCTGCTGATCTCAGCCGCAACCTCGCTCTTTCTATTACTTATATTCATGAGTTGGTCCCGGCTGGAATTTGGCACCTGGCTGCCTGCCTATTACTCAGCCGGTCGTCTGCAGGACGATCATGGCTCGGTCTGGATCGCCGTATTGGGTAATCTCGCCAGCCCATCAAGAGGCCTCTTTGTATTCAGCCCCTTCTTCCTGCTGATCATCCCCGGCATTTTTCTGGTCGGCCGCTTCCTTATACGCCAGCCTCTTGTGTGGATGGCGACAAGCTGGTTTCTCATTTCGCTGCTGATAAACTCAACGGCCGTCGCCTGGTGGGATGGCACTTTCTTCGGCCCCCGGCTGCTAACAGCGAGCCTTCTGGCCCTTATTCTGCTGGTCATATTGATCTGGAGCGAGGCTCGCGGCCGTCTTGGTATACAAGCAAAAAGAATAGCCTTCGCAGCCTTTGTTGTTTTGAGCTTGTTCGCCATCTACGTTCACACATACCACGGTCTATTCAACGCCGACGCAGCGGC
>DASRZI010000337.1:0-2181 GCA_035686605.1 Candidatus Zixiibacteriota bacterium | reverse complement strand
TATATGTTGCGCTGTGATATATTCTTCTATATACTAATATTAGCTTACAAGAGCACCACTATCTCCGTT
This sequence comes from Candidatus Zixiibacteriota bacterium, assembly GCA_035686605.1. Lineage (GTDB taxonomy): Bacteria > Chloroflexota > Anaerolineae > Promineifilales > Promineifilaceae > UBA11865. Next base: position 2,112 of record DASRZI010000337.1, on the reverse strand, counting down.
CCTTGCATTGATTCAGGACGGATGACTATATCTGTTGTAAGCCGCATATTTGATTCAGATAATATGGATTGCGTTGAAATGGCACATAGAGATATTAGCTAATCAACCAGTTAGACAGCGATGCAAAAGCGGAGTACAGTTGCTCCGACTTCTAATCCAAAGACAGGAGTTCAGAAAATGCAGACGCGTAAACTCGGAAACAGTAACCTGGAAGTTTCGGCTCTCGGGCTTGGTTGCATGAGAATGTCCTATGGCGATTACCCGGTAGGCGACAAGCAGGAGATGATCGCTTTTCTTCACGCGGCGGTTGACCGTGGCATCACCTTCTTTGATACGGCTGAAGTGTACGGCCCATTCACCAACGAAGAACTTGTGGGCGAAGCGCTTGCTCCTTTTCGCGGGCAGGTTGTGATTGCCACCAAGTTCGGGTTCAAACACGATCCCAACAAGGGGCCAAGTCATACGGTTGGCCTGGATAGTCGGCCAGAGCGAATCAAGATGGTCGCTGAAGAATCGCTCAAGCGGCTGAGTGTAGAAGCCATCGACCTGTTTTACCAACACCGGGTTGACCCGGACGTGCCCATCGAAGACGTGGCAGGAGCAGTCAAGGAACTGATTCAGGACGGCAAGGTAAAGCACTTCGGGCTATCTGAAGCAGGAGCAGAAACCATCCGTCGCGCCCACGCAGTCCAGCCGGTCACAGCAGTCCAGAGCGAATACTCGCTGTGGTGGAGAACCCCTGAGGAGGAAGTGCTGCCTGCATGCGAGGAACTTGGGATCGGCTTCGTGCCATTCAGCCCGCTGGGCAGAGGCTTTCTCACGGGAAAGATTGACGAAAACACGACTTTCGACAGTTCCGACATCCGCAGCCGCAGCCCTCGCTATACGCCGGAGGCGCGGAAAGCCAACCGGGTGGTAATTGATCTGCTTGCCAGGGTCGGAGAAGAAAAAGGAGCGACCCCAGCTCAGATTGCGCTCGCCTGGCTGCTCGCTCAGAAGCCGTGGATTGTTCCCATCCCGGGCAGCCGGAAGCTCGAGCGTCTGGATGAGAATATCGGCGCGCTTACTGTCGAACTCAGGCCCGATGATCTGCGGGATATCGAAAGTGCTATTTCTAAGATCACCGTACAAGGGGATCGGTATCCCGCAGATTTGAAGAAGATGACTGGTCGTTGAGCAAAAAAATGTGTTCTTTGATTGCATTTTGGTCTCCTTAGCGGTCAAGGATGCACACTTCGATCATGTTTATCACCTCCTTTCTAGGAAACAAAAAAAGCCCGCCTCCGAAGAGACGGGCTTGAATAGAGCCGTGCGAATGACTACGAGATACAGTAGGCACGTGTCCTTGTATCCCGCTCCCCGATGCCCGACCGATGCCCTACAGGGTCACTGACAGCAGGAGAATGAAATATTTAGTTGTAATGACCCCCTGGGTTCACTTTGATGTTGGCCAACATCATTTATAAACACGCGTCCACCGCACGGGGGTGATTTTATCGTCTTGAAGGTGTAGGTCTTGCGTTTGTTGAGGAACACAATTGTCACAAATATGTTGAATGAATAAAAAATCGAAGAGCAGATATTGCGATAGGTGGTTCGGTCATCAACCCGCTCGCGAATGACATTCATCCAGCTCGATAATGATAAAGAACACTATCAAAGGTTTTTTAAACCAATATAGTAAGGTAATTGACCACTCCCCGATATTGGTGGTCATGCGGATAGCTTTTTGAAATGGAGGATGGCCTGGAAAATTTAGTAGGTATAGGTCAATTCTGGGGTGGTATTTTTGGATTCTTTGGTGGTTTAGGAGTATTCTTCATAGGGGTTGGATTCCTTTGGTTTGTGACGGTTTATAGAGACATCAACCAGAAGAAAGATTGGTCTCGTAGGCTGGCTGCATGATCTCGCCCTCCTTGAAGGAAGTTAGCAAAGTGGTTTTCGATCGCCAGCCAAACACGGATTTGACACTGCTTCATCTCAGAAGATGAGGGCATAAATCAGTAAATCATCGCCGGATTGCTGTATGCCTAAGAAACCAGATAGAGCTTGAACAATTGGTGAGCTACTCTATCAAGTTTATAGGAATGCAGTCGCGTTCTAGCGTGAAAG
>DASRZI010000336.1:0-3124 GCA_035686605.1 Candidatus Zixiibacteriota bacterium | reverse complement strand
TTCAATCGGCAAACGAGGAGCGCTGCAGAAAAAAAGTAATCAAAAGCACAAGAGCCAATAGATATAATCTTTTTTTCCTGCCCACGGACGCATCCTTCATGCATATCATACAATAGGCTGTTGACTTGAGCCGTCGATTTGCGGTTGCGGGACCATCAGTGATATTTCCGGAAATAATCGTTCTATGATCCATGCATATGCGCCCCCCCCTCGCCCCTTTTATTTCTGGTGGTGATATTCCAGGTCCATTTCGTAGGATTAACAAACGCCAAATCGATAGCACAGAGTCAAGCAACGATTGTTCATCAACAGCATGGAGTAGACCAAAATAATTTAAAGAAGTAGACAAGAGGTCAGTGTATTGAATGGGTGAGTATTAAATTGAATATGAATATCAAATATCAGTCCATAAAGAAAAGAACCAAAAAAAGTTCAAACATCAGGTGATAGTGAATAAAAGATAAAGTAAGAGTGAATCATATAAGTCGGCATATTCAGGTAATGCCCTTCAAGCATCCCCTTTAAAGGAAGAGACATTGATGAGCCTTGGGCGAACTGGTAATAACCGAACAGAGTTACTTTTCACCGAAAGAATTAATTTTAAGCAGGCATTCAAGTTAGGCGTTGCTATGATCCTCTGGGACCGGCAGGGGCTATATGTCTTCTTTGATCGTCAGGATTTAGAGTCTCTGGTTGTTGTCTATGCAGCCTTCAGATCACGATTGTCGATTTGACACAATGTCTTTTTGTTGTACATTGATTAAGCTTTATCTCTATTGAAAACCTAAACTGTTGAAAAAACTAATGCCCACAAGGCCAGCTTCGCTTTTTAAGCCTGTGGGCGTTTTTGCCTTTTTAATCTCATGTCCCCTGGAGGCCAACATGCACACGAAATCTTTAGCCAGTTCTAGTCCCGCCGACTTCATATCATCCTACAGAAAGGAGGTAATTCGTATGATTGGTTTTCGAATAGCAGGTTTTTTGAAATCTCATTGCCGCATACAAACTGATTTTCGGAATTTGTTCTCCGCTTCTCCAATACTCCCCTGATAGTCATCCCGCTACTCGCTGGATCATAGCCTCGCGGCTTCTGGAATGTCCCGGTTTGAAATAACCCCACCTTAAATTTCGTAGGGCCACCTTGCCGGTGATGGTGTGTATCAGCCTCGCCCGCATTGGATTCATTCGGCGGGCGGGCCTGATAATCGATAATATGTTCCTGGAGTCGTCAACCATGGCTTCGCCACTGCTCTTGTTGCTCATGATCCTGGTTTTCCTTCTCAATCTTGTTTGGCCCATTTGGGTCCACACGCCCTGGTAGGCTATGGATAACTACCAACCCACATCGTTAGATCAAATTCCTATTTAAAGACAACAACCGAATATCGATCGCATCAGCCGGGCCACGCCCCCGGCTTTTTGCGCGTCGGCCAATAGTAGGAGAAATCCCATGCTCGAATACCTGATCTCTGCTGTTGTATTGACCGCTTTCCTTACAGTGGTCGCAGGCCCCTCGCTTATAGCCATCTATCGATGGTGGTTTGGTGGGGGAAAGCTGTTGAACGACCGTCTGGGCGATGGAAGAACGCTGCCCTTCCGTGAGCGCCGCTAATCCTCGCGGCGCATTTGAAGGCCACAGGAGAAATTAAAATGTCCGCCCAAAATGAAAACCAACATGTCCAGGATGCTTCCCTCTCCGATCTTGAACTTGTTAGCCCCCAACTTTCCGAACGAATCCTCTCATCCGTATCAACTGGAAACCACTCCATCAGAGAGTCCTTTATCCACCGATATTCCACTTCAAATGCCGAGTTCGCAGCCGCCTGCGAGATGGCTGAGGACTACGGTCTTGTAGTTCACTAGAAAAACCATAAATTCCCCCAAAACCAAATAAACCGAAGCATCCTTTCCGTGTTCTATGTGCACGACGTGTATCCCTTTCCCATCCATATTGATTCTGGACGGGGAGAAGGGAAGGAGAGATCAAGATGGAAGTGATTACACGAGCCTCGATTGAAGTACAGATCATCATGGCGATAGGTGCTCTTTCCGCCATAATTGTTTTTGTCGCCGCGATCCATCTCTGGTACGGAACCACGGGTAACGATCGCAATCATCAGACCCCCAAATAACCTCGCGCGTAATTCATTCCAAACCACACCAACAAGCAATATTCTAATTGGCCCGGCAGATCGTCGGGCTATTTCAATTCTAGGAGAATGAAAATGAAAGCCATCGAACACAACGGCAAGACCCTCGTCCTGATGCCGGATATTAGCGGCGCCAACGGTGCTCCACCCGAGCGCTTGTTGGCGCACGAGCGTGTGGCGATGCTCCATATAACACCCCCTGGAGCCACCCCGATGGATGTAGATGCGTTCCTGGAGCAGGTCCGCCAACTGGGGCAGGAGATCAAATCACAATTGGTGGCCATGGATGAAGAAATCGATCTCACCCTCACAGCGCTGCTCTCGGGCGACACTGTGTTCTTCCTGAGCTTGCCCGGTGCGGCCAAGTCGACTCTCGCTCGATTATTGGCCAAGGGGGTGGGGGGCAAGTTCTTCCGCCGCAACCTCACCCCGGACACCAGCCAGAACGACTTGTTCGGTCCGCTCGATCCGGCCAAGGTGCAGCACGGGATTTGGGCACGCAAGCTCTCTGGTGTCGCCACCGCCTCGATTTGTAACATTGATGAGGTGTTCAAAGGATCAGGCCCTGTTCAGCAGATGCTGCTTGATGCATTCGAGGAGCATGTACTGGCTGAACCGGACGGTATTCACCACCTGCCCATGCTTTTGGGTCTTACAGCCAGCAACGAGCTTACCAACGACCGGATCGAAAACGCATTCTGGGATCGGCTGATCATTCGCAAGGTGGTTAACTATCCCACTCGAGAGGAGGACTGGGAGGCGTTACTCACCAGCTCTCATGGGACCGTGCCTATCCAAACACAGCTCGATCCCGAGGAGATCATGCTGGTGCAGGGACTCGTCGAGTTGAAGGCTGGTGAGATCCCGACTGAGGTGCGTAAGCGAATGGTGCGCATCAAGATGCAGCTTGAAGCCAAAGGGGTGCTGGTTTCGCCCAGGCACTTCATCGCATGGTCGCGCGTTTCAGCCGCCCG
>DASRZI010000335.1:0-9425 GCA_035686605.1 Candidatus Zixiibacteriota bacterium | reverse complement strand
TACCAAACGACCATCCAGGATTTCTCGCTATTCCCATACTGCCCCATATTTCAAGATGATGCTGAATCCGGCAATTTAGACTGGACGGCTGAGCCACCATGGGCCATTACGGCTGAGATGAGTCATAGTCCAACCCACTCGTGGACGGACAGTCCAGGAGGATCATACTCCAATGATGAGGACGTATCGCTTTATTCACCTTCCTTCGATATTGGAGATTATGAAGGGGTGTCATTGTCCTACTGGCAAATCTGCGACACTGAATCTGGGTGGGATTACTGCCAGGTAGAGATATCGACTGATGGAGGCGTCTCATGGCGTCTCGCAGCCAGTTTTGATGGACAAGCTACAGAATGGGAACAGGTATCGATGGCCATTCCAGAACTGGATGGCCAATCCGAGGGGAGAATTCGATTCCGTCTTTTAACCGATGTCTCCTATTTTTATGATGGTTGGCATATCGACGATGTCAACCTGATTGGCGCCGGACCGAATTGTTTAGGAGATGCGGTACCTTCAGCTTCTTTCACCTCCACAAGTCCGGATTTACTCGGAGCGACCACGGTGTTTACGAACACATCGACTGGCGGCAGCCTGAGCTACGAATGGGATTTTGGTGATGGTACTCCTCCAACCGGAACAGCTAATCCCAGCCACCGGTATGAGTCTGCCGGCGCTTATACTGTAACCCTCACCGCGACCAACAACTTGGGTTCAGATGTGGTTGCCGCTTCTGTAGAGATTATGGAGCATCAACTATTCTTACCTCTCATGTTGGTTATCGCCCCACCAGATGTTGTAAGAGAGATAGACATTGTCAGACCCCTTGCCAAGAATAGTCTGAGCAGTATAGCTGTTGGCTAGAGGCTAGTGCTGTCTATGGTAAAGTACCTGGATTACACAGATGACCCGCCGAGTCGTCAATTCCGATCACTTGAGCAAGATAGGATTCTTAATGCAGTATCGACTCAGGTGGTCTAGATAAACCGATGTTGATGTTTCTGATTCGATCACCCATTGTTCGTTTGGGAATCGGATGGATGTTTGCCCAGATGAGCTTTGCTTTGCCAGTCAATCGGCTTAAAGAAAAGAAGACCTTGATCGCCTTTCACCATGCGCAACCAAGTTACCCTGTTCATATACTGCTGGTGCCGAAGAAGGCGATCGCCGATCTATCAGACCTTGAAAGTGACGATGGCGACTTTCTTGGGGACTTCTTTGCCACCGTTCAAAACCTGGTCTCTGAGCTCGTCCTCGATGACGTTGGTTACCGTCTCATCGTTAATGGCGGTCCATACCAGGAAGTCCCCCAATTACATTTTCACCTGGTCTCCGGCTAGCGAGATTTGCACGCACGATGAGAGTCACTACTTCTCAGCGAGCGGATCCATTAGAATATAATTGTAGTAATGATCCAAAGACGAAAAGAATTGAACATAGAAATGATGACGCCGAAAGCTGTACCAGGCGCCTATTAGGAATCTGGGACTCTCCAGGTGTGAATCGGAGGATGGCCAATGAGCAAGAGACAATCATGGCATGAGGTAGCTTTGGCACTGGTCGACGTTGCGATGGGTCGCCGGTCGGCTGATCTGGTCATAAAAGATGGCCAGTGGGTGAACGTGCACAGCGGTGAGATAATCCCCCACACCGATGTAGCCATTCTGGGCAGCCGGATTGCCTATGTCGGGCCAAATGCAGAGCATGCTATTGGGGAGAGGACCGAGGTGGTTGAGGCTCGCGGCCGGTACCTGGTGCCGGGATTGTGCGACGCCCACATGCATGTCGAGAGCGGCATGATCACCGTGACCGAATTCTCCAGGGCCGTCATCCCTCACGGCACGACAAGCATGTTTATCGATCCCCACGAGATAGCCAATGTATTAGGCCTGGAAGGCGTCAGGCTGATGCATGATGAAGCAGCCACCATGCCCATCAACGTCTATGTCCAGATGCCCAGCTGCGTTCCCAGCGCGCCGGGTCTGGAAACCCCTGGAGCTACGATCAGCCAGGTCGAGGTGGCCGAGGCAATGACCTGGCCTGGGATCATTGGACTGGGTGAAATGATGAATTTCCCCGGGGTATTCACGAACGACGGGATGATGCACGCCGAGATAACCGAGGCGATGAAGGCTGGCAAGACCGTCGGCGGACATTATGCGTCGTCCGACCTTGGATTGCCATTCCACGGCTATGCAGCCGGCGGTCCAACTGACGACCACGAAGGAACGCGCCTGGAAGACGGTATCGCTCGAGTGCGGCAAGGAATGAGGGCCATGCTGCGACTGGGTTCAGCCTGGCACGATGTCGCCAGCCAGATAAAGGCTATTACCGAGCTTGGACTCGACAGCCGGAACTATATCCTCTGCACCGATGACTGCCATTCGGGGACCCTGGTCCATGAGGGTCATATGGATCGGGTGGTTAGACACGCCATAGCCCAAGGGTTGCGGCCGGTGACGGCTATCCAGATGGCGACGTTGAATACGGCCGAGTATTTCGGTTTGGATAAGGACATCGGCAGCATCACGCCGGGCCGCTATGCAGACATCGTGATCAGCGGCGATCTATCGACTTTGCCTATTGAGGTAGTCATCGCCGGTGGTGCCATCGTGGCTGAAGATGGAGAACTCCAGATCGACATCCCTCCCTATCCTTACCCGATATTTGCCACGGATACTGTGCGCGTGGGCAAGAGCTTGACGGCCCTGGACTTCGACATACCCGCTCCTTCCACCAAAGCAGTGAATGTTCGAGTCGTTGGCATTGTCGAGAACCAGGCCCCAACCCAGTCCTTAACCAGGGTTTTGCCGGTTGACAAGGGCGTTGTTCAACTGGATCCTCGGTTGGATGTTGCCCATTTAGCTCTGGTTGAGCGACACCGGGGTACCGGAAATGTCGTCAATGGCTTCGTTGCTGGATTCGGATTTAGCTTTCCCTGTGGAATAGCCAGCACGGTGGCTCACGACAGCCATCACATGGTTGTGGCTGGAACCAGCAAGCACAATATGGCCCAGGCTGTAAATCGTCTCAGCGAAACCGAAGGCGGAGTTGCTGTGTTCAAGGACGGCGAAGAGATAGCCCTCGTTGAACTGCAGATCGCTGGATTGATGTCCACTGAAAGGGCGGAAGTTGTGGCCGAGAAGGCGAAACGAATGACCGAAGCTTTTCGCGAGTGTGGTTGCGAGATAAACAATGCCTTTATGCAGCTCAGCCTGCTCGCATTGGTGGTTATCCCCGAACTTCGTATCTCTGATCTGGGCATAGTCGACGTCACAAAGTTCGAGATCATCCCCCTATTCGTCGACTAGAGTCGATGTCCTGATTCGTCGATTAGCCTGAAAGACCTGATTCGTCGACAAAGACCGCTTGCTCCAGACCGTCTGCTGTAGACGCCATCTCCTCGCCCAATAACACCACGCCAATTGCCCTTGACAAGTAGAAATTCTTTCTGTAATATTTGTCATACAACCATATCACCCGACAAATAAATGAATTGGTGGTCTGGTGCCTTGAAGATGTCTGATGCTAAAACGTAATCCATCGCTGACTGATCAGGCCAAAGCCCATATCAAACAGCTGATCCTCGAAAATCAATTTGAAGAAGACCGTATTCCTTCGGAGACGGATCTAGCCGAATCGCTGGGAGTCAGCCGTACGACTATTCGTGATGCCCTCAGCCGGCTGGAAAACGAAGGGGTCATCTACCGCAAACAGGGAGCTGGCACTTTTGTCAACCGGCCTGGTCTGCAGATAAAGTCGCGGTTGGAGGAGATCTGGTCTTACAAGGCGGTTCTGGAGGACCATGGATACGTCCCTTCCACCAAGGTTCTGGATGTTCGTATTGAGCCAGCGGGGCCATCGATCTCCGCTGAGCTGGATCTGGCCCCGGAGGATGGACTGCTGATCATTGAGAAGTTGTTCCTGGCGGACCAATTGCCTGTCATCCTGGCTATCAACCACATCCCAGTGAAGTTAATCGATCGGGAATATGAAACCGATGCTTTGGAACTCCCGGTGTTCGAATTCCTGACCGAGTACGGGCAGCAGCATTTAAGTTACTACTTATCAGAGTTTGTTCCTGTCCTGGCCAACGGTTCGGTAGCTGAATACTTGAATTTCGCCAATTCAAAACCTCTGCTTTCCTTGGAAGAGGTTGGATACAGCGAAGAAAACACGCCTATAGTCAAGGCCCTTTCTTACATTCGAGATGATTTATTGCGATTGCGGTTTATCAGGCGCAACGTTCAATAGACAAAGAAGACTGCTAAGTAAGATTCGGTTTGTTAAACCTTGGAACAAGTGATAGCCGGAGCAGCCGGATAAGAGGAACTGAGAGGATGATGGGATGAGTTAGCGAAGCCCAATTCCAACTGAAGATTTATCAAAGAGTTATAGATTTCGAAGGAGAAAACAATGAGAAGCTTTGCAGGTCGAGACATTTTGTCTCTGAAAGATTTCGAACGAAATGAATTCTTTCGTGTATTCGACGTAGCAGCTGAGTTGGAGCCTATCGCAGCAGAACGACAGAATGTCGATCTTTTGTCTGATAAGACTCTGCTCACTGCTTTCTACCAGCCGTCTACTCGCACCAGGCTTGCCCATGAGGCAGCCATGCACAGGCTAGGGGGACATGTCTTGGGTTTTGCCGATCCGAAGATGACCCGCGCTGGTGATTTTTACCAGGAATCGATCAAGGATACGGTACATATGCTTGAGTATTACGCGGACGTCATCGTGATGCGCCACTTCGAACAAGGGGCGCCGCACGAGGCAGCCAAATGGGCCAGCGTACCAGTCATCAATGCTGGCGACGGATGGGGAGAGCACCCAACCCAGGTGTTAACCGATCTGTACACGGTTTTGCGCGAGGTTGGGGTGATTGATGGACTCACATTCCTGGCGATCGGCGATCACCGTATGAGAACGATGCATTCCTTAGGATATGCTCTGACTCAATTTGACTGCGAAATGATCATGGTTTCGCCGCCCGAGATGTCCCCAACCGATGAATTCAAGGCCGAATTAGAGGCCAGGAATCTAAGGTTCAGGGAAGCGGAAGATGTCCGCGATGTGATCGGCGAGGCCGACGTAATCTACATGGAGCCAGTCGTTCAACCCGATTACACCCGTGCACGTCAGGAAAAGGCGGATGATTACAGTCTGACACCCCCTCAATACCAGGTTTCGCGTGAACTATTGAAGGCCAAGGCAAGGCGAGATGCGATTATTTTGCACTCATTGCCGAGGATGGATGAACTTCCGTCCGATGTCGACGGCACCCGTCATGCGCGATACTGGCAAGAGGCCTTCAACGGCGTCGTCATGCGAATGGCATTGTTGGCACTGGTGTTAGGGGCGATGGAGTAGGAAGAATAGGGAGTAGGGCTTATGGTCTGGGGCCTGGGTCTGGAAAAAGAGAAAAAAGATCAGGAATCAGGGGCTAGCGAATATAGAAATGGGATCAGGAACTAGGAATTTGGGCTCGGGCCTGGAAAGATCCTCAAAGCCCGTCTGCAACTGTAATAGGTGTTTATCATGAGTGAATTTCGAAGTTATCGTGATCTGCGCGTATGGCAGAATGCAGTTGACTTTGTAGTCAAACTCTACACATTGACCGCCTCGTTTCCGAAATCTGAGAATTATGGTCTCACTAGTCAGATGCGACGAGCTTCTGTTTCGATTCCATCCAACATTGCGGAAGGACATGTACGGTCACGAAAAGAATATGCTCACTTCTTGACTGTCGCCTTAAGTTCTCTTGCTGAACTAGAGACCCAGATGGAAATAGCTCGTCGAATCGGTTTCATATTCCAGTCCGATTTTGATCACTTTTCTGAGGAGTTGACCATCGTAGGCAAACAGCTGAACGTATTAACATCACGCGTTAGGAGGCCCAGAACTGGAACAAGCACGTGAGGCTGATGACGAGGGACGCTTCCCCAAGCCCCTAGCCCCCAGCCCCTAGCCCCCAGACTCAGCGCCCGACGACAATAGGAGATTAAACATGCAAACCTACCTACATGGACGAGACCTAATTGGCGACCTTGACTTTTCGAAAGAAGAGGTCGAGACGATATTGGATGTTGCCTGGGATTTAAAGCGCAAGCGCGCTTTGAACGAATCCCATGCCTATCTGAGAGACAAAGTGTTGGCGATGCTCTTCTTCTTCTCGAGCACGCGAACGCGAGGTTCATTCGAGGCTGGAATGGCCCAGCTCGGCGGACACGCTGCCTTTATCGAGAGCCGGACTACCCAGATATCCCACGGCGATACGGAGCGGGAAATGGGCGAGATCTTCGGCCGTTATTTTGACGGCATTGCCATCCGGCACGTCGACTGGGGAGTGGGCAACCGTTATCTCAACCTGGTTGCAGAAGCTTCCCGGGTGCCTGTCCTTAATATGCAGTGCGAGATATACCATCCGCACCAGTGTCTGGCCGATCTGATGACAATCATGGAGAAAAAGGGACGAGACCTTCGACGAAAGAAGATGGTTGTTTCTTGGGCTTATGCCTCTTCATATCTGAAGCCCGTATCCGTTCCCCAATCACTGATACTGCAGATGCCCCGTTTTGGTCTGGATGTGGTATTAGCCCATCCACCTGAGTTCAAACTGATGCCAGACATCATGGACCAGGCCAGAGAACAGGCGCGCAAGTACAAGACTGGCTTCGAAGTTGTCAATGACATGGAAGAAGCTTGTGCCGATGCCGATATCATTTACGCAAAATCCTGGGGCCCACTGCTCACGACCCAGGATCCGGAAGAGGGAAAACGCATACAAGACAAATACCAGGATTGGATTGCCGACGATGCCAAAATCGGCCTGGGCAAGGATGATGTGATTTACATGCACCCCCTTCCCGCCGATCGCCAGATTGAGGTAAGCAACTCGGTCATCGACGGACCGCATTCCGTGGTGTTCGACGAAGCCGAAAACAGGCTGCATGCTCAGAAAGCGGTCATGGCCTTGACAATGTAAGCACAGGAGCAACACTCGTGAAATATGCTCGGCATTCATGCCGGGAACGAGCGCAGGCTGCTTTGGAATATTAAATATTATTTAGGAGACCGAGATCATGTCTGAGAAAAGAAGAATTGCTGTAGTTGCCATTGGTGGGAACTCGCTCATCCAGGACAAAACCCACCAGACAGTTGAGGACCAATACGAAGCAGCCAGGGAAACGTCAGGGCACATAGCCAAGATGATAAGAGACGGCTGGGATGTCGCCATCTCCCATGGCAATGGCCCCCAGGTTGGTTTTATCCTCAGGCGTTCAGAACTGGCTTCTCATGAGCTGCATGAGATTCCCCTCGACGTCTGCGGGGCAGATACGCAGGGTGCGATTGGCTATTCGCTCCAACAGAACCTCTACAATCACTTTGTGCATTTGGGCATCGACAAGGACATCGCTACCGTCGTTACCCAAGTAGAGGTCAGTGCCGACGATCCCGCCTTCAAAAAACCGAGCAAACCAATCGGTTCGTTCATGGATGAACCACAGGCGATAAGCCGGCGTGATATAGAAGGTTGGGATGTCTTGGAAGATGCCGGTCGCGGCTGGCGTCGTGTCGTGGCTTCTCCAAGGCCGGTAAGGATCGTCGAGGAACCTGCCGTGAAACGACTGATCGAGGCGGGAATCGTAGTCGTAGCCGTTGGCGGGGGAGGTATTCCCGTAGTCGCCGACGAGAACGGAAACCTACGCGGCGTCGCAGCCGTGATCGATAAGGATTTCGCATCGGCTCTGCTGGCCAACAAAATCGGTGCTGATTTATTCATGATCAGCACAGCTGTGGAAAAAGTAGCCCTTAACTTCGGAAAACCTGAACAGCGCTGGCTCGATCATTTAAGTGTATCCGATGCGAAACAATATCTGGCTGAAGGAACACACTTCGCCAAAGGCAGCATGGCTCCAAAGATCCAGGCAGCAATAGAGTTTATTGAGGGTGGCGGCGAGAAGGTCATCATCACTAATCCTGAGAATATGGAAAAAGCCCTGGCTGGAGAAACCGGCACCCATATGACTAGGTAAAAAGCAGCAATCTGCTGAAAATGGAAAGCAATGGAACACGTCATCAATCTCAAATGCCTGATCTGCGGCGAGGAGTATCTGCCGGGAGAAATTGACTACATCTGTCCCCACCATGGGAACGATGGCATAGTCGATGTCCGATACGACTACGATGCGGTAAGCAAGCGGCTGAGCAAAGAGAGCTTAAGCCAGAACATGGATTACAGCATTTGGCGCTATAAGCCCTTACTGCCTGTTTCCCCAGATGCAGCAGTTCCGCCCCTCAGGGTAGGCTGGACGCCGCTCTATGACGCTCCGCGTCTTGCGAACGAGCTTGGCCTGAAGCATCTGTGGGTAAAAGATGACGGGCGCCAGCCAACGGCATCATTCAAAGACAGGGCTTCTGCCATTGCCGTGGTGAAGGCCCGGGAGAAGATGGATGACAAGGGTGTTGCTCCGATTATCACAACAGCCAGCACCGGCAACGCCGCGGCTGCCCTGAGCGGTCTCTGTGCCAGCGTCAGTCACCCGAATGTCATCTTCGTGCCCGAAACGGCTCCTCCAGCCAAGATCGCCCAATTGTTGGTTTTCGGTTCCACTGTCATGCTCGTACGCGGATCGTATGATGATGCCTTTGAGCTGTGTTTGGAAGCAGCCGCCGAATACGGCTGGTACAACCGGAACACCGCCTACAATCCATACATGACTGAAGGCAAGAAGACGGCGAGCTTCGAGATCTGCGAACAGCTCGATTGGAATGCTCCTGACGCCATCTTCGTCAGTGTGGGTGATGGCTGCATCATCGGCGGTCTGCACAAGGGTTTGAAAGATCTACTTGCCTTAGGATGGATAGACCACATGCCGAGACTCATCGGGATCCAAGCCGAGGGAAGCAGCTTCATGACCCAGGCCTGGGAGAACGACGAGGATGTCCTGACAAAACCACCGATAAATGCGGAAACTGTGGCCGATAGTATCTCTGCTGGTATGCCCAGGGACCGGATCAAGGCCATGGCTGCCGTTAAGGAGACGAGTGGGGCATACATCAGCGTCACAGATGACGAAATCCTGTCGGCGATACCGGCCCTTGCCCGTGGCTGCGGTGTTTTCGGCGAGCCAGCGGGCGTCGCTTCTTACGCAGGCCTTGTCAAAGCTGTAGATCTGGGAATGGTTGATGCAGATGAGCGAATTATCGTCCTCAATACCGGCAACGGACTAAAGGACATCCAAAGCGCCATGAAGTCGGTAGAAATGGCCGGGACGGTATCATATTACGTTGAGCCATCTCTGGCCGACCTGCAAAGGCTGCTGGAGGATTCCAGCATATCGATTTAGGGATCCTTTCGGACCCAGGACGAGATACCCGAGAAACATTGATCGCAGCATCTCTTAAGCTATACAGTTGAAAAA
>DASRZI010000334.1:0-5451 GCA_035686605.1 Candidatus Zixiibacteriota bacterium | reverse complement strand
ATCTCACCGTCGGCATGCACGGGCGTCGGGGGGTCGCAGACGATCTCGATGTGCGCAGCGCGGGAAAAGATAACCCTGCTATCATGGATATGGGTGCCACGAAACAAGCGAGCCAACAACAACGGGATTTTGCTCTTGCCGATATCTGGTGCCAGAACGAAGTCCAGCAGGCCGTCGTTCATGACTGCGCCGGGAGCCATGGGAAACAGCCCCCCTGTTCGTGGGGTGTTGCATACAGATAGCACATAGGAAGGACCCTGAAATTGGCCATCATCCCAACGAACGTCCAGATTCCAGTGTCGTAATCTGACGAGAGCTTTGAACAAGGCCAGCACATAGCGAATATTGCCAGAAGTCTTAGTCATTCGTATGTGTTCAAGGGTGACCATAGGCTCCATACAAATGGCACAATTATTGTCGAAGTAAAAGCTTTCCCCATCTAAGGTTACCCGACCGGCATCAACTTGAACCGTATGACCCGCGGCTATGGTC
The DNA here is from genome assembly GCA_035686605.1 of Candidatus Zixiibacteriota bacterium. Lineage (GTDB taxonomy): Bacteria > Chloroflexota > Anaerolineae > Promineifilales > Promineifilaceae > UBA11865. Next base: position 4,959 of record DASRZI010000334.1, on the reverse strand, counting down.
TTTACTGATGCCGCTAGATCACGGGGTAACTTAGCCATGTCGCTAAAATCATTCCCAGTTCCGAGTGGGATAACGCCTAGAGGGGTTGTTGTGGAGTCGTTCGAGGCGGCTATCAGGCCATTCACTACCTCGCTAACCGTGCCATCTCCGCCCGCAGCGACAACAACATCGTAGCCATCTTGTAGTGCTGCGATTGTCGCTTCCTTTCCTCCGCCGGGGACCGGGATAAAGGCCAAGTCGAAATCTAGGCCCACTTCCCGACACGCATCCTCGACAGCCGGCGCCTTAGACTTCGCCGCCCAACGATTAGCGTATGGATTAAGCAGTATTTTTGCTTTCACAAAGGAGATTATAGAGGAACTAGTATGACAGTATGATTAAACGTCGACGAAGTATGATTCAGCCGCCTGGTCTAGAACACTCTTTGATAATCGCGGATGAACACCCTCGTAGCTACTAATATCCATGACTTGGTCGATCAGGTCGCGAGGATGATTGGCTCGAAGCTTTCGCTTTGGCTTGACGTAGTACTGCTCGATAAGGTAGCGAAGCGCCTGGTCGTCCTGAGGAATCATGTTGTTCTGACAAACCATTCGGAAAATCTTGCGATAGCTCTCAAACGATGGTGACGAGATATGGATCTTATGCCTGATCCGTCGGAGGAACGCCTCGTCGACAAGGTCACCCGGCGGAAGGTTTGTACAAAATACCAGAAGAACATTAAAAGGAATCTCGATCTTCCGACCGGTTCGCAGGGCCAGATAGTCAACCATTTTCTCCATGGGCACGATCCAGCGGTTTAGAAGATCTCGAGGACGGATCTGCTGGCGCCCGAAGTCATCTACCAGGAACATGCCGCCATTGGCTTTCATCTGATATGGCGCTTCGTAATATCTATTGTTGGGATCATAGACCAGGTCCAGACCATCCATCGTAAGCTCGCCGCCGACGATAATGACAGGTCTCTGGATCTTGATCCAACGCCGGTCTAGCAGATTGCTGTCCCGTGAGCCATTTCCACTTTGTTCGGCGCCATTGGAGACTTTGACGTGGTTGATCTCGTCATAGACTTTAATGATCTGCCCATCGACCTCAACGCAGTAAGGAACATACATCTCGTTGCCAAGAACCATGCGGCCGATACTCTCAGCGATGGTCGTTTTTCCATTTCCCGGAGGACCATACATGAAGATAGAGCGTCCTGAATTAATAGCTGGGCCGATCCGCTTAAAAATATCGTGATCCAATACAAGGTGGGATAGAGCCTGTTTCACCATCGACGCATCCACACGCAGGGTTCTCGACCCTTGAGCGCGTACCGAATCGGTATAATCGTCCCAGGTGACAGGCGCCGGACCGATATAACCGACACGGTCTAACTGCTCACTTGCCCGATTACTTCCCTTTGTGGTGATGACATACAAGAAGGTTCCCGCTTGCAGACTAGAGGCGCCTTTCACCTCTACCATCTGCTCCCTTTTCAGGAAATCCATGACCGAATGTATAACGGAACTGAAGGGCAGCATCAATTCGTCGGCCAGCTCGAATCCCGTGATCTGCCCACGGAAATACATCGTCTTCAGCACCATATCAGATAACAGGCCAAACCCCAGCCCTGTATCAGCAAGACTCTCAATCTTGGAGGGCTGCCATCCTTCTACCGATTCTACGACCGAGGGTGCGAACGCTGTCATCGTCTATTCTCCAATCTTTGCCTGCTTGTTCTGGTTTCTATGAAGGCTTCCATGTACGTCCCCATGTACCCAACTTCATCTCCGCATGCAAAGCCAATTGGGTAATGGCTGTTGTCAGGTCTTCATAGTTTCTTTGTAAAGAGTTGCGAACTCATTATAGCATCAACCACTTTTGTCATGCGTCATAGATATATTGCCGTTGTATCCTACAATAGGTAAATAGGAACAATGCCCTACTATGCGGGTGAAAGAGATATATGGATCTCCTTCTCGTCTTTTTTCAAAGCTGAGATCTGAAGCCGATCCTCGGCATCAAAATTCTCTTCCAGCCACATGTGAACTGGTGTCGATAAGATCAACCGGGCCTGATCATTAGGCACCAATCTCCATACTGTACAGCCCTCATCGGTTTGTTCTCCATAAGAAACAACCACGGGTCTGGTTTCTGATCTAGCGGTAAGAGCGAAGAATGGCCAATGATTCGGGGTCAGATTGATAAAACCTCGGCGTATATGTAGAGGCTTAAGTTCACTGACATAGGTAAATTTCCCTAATTGAGCAGAGTCAAGGGGCTGCCTTATGGTCGTATCTTCGATTTGCACGCCAGACTTGGCCTTCGCTCGCGCCGATTGCTTGGCTTTGCTTTTCTTTTTCCGAACTTGACCGGTCAAGAATTCTGCAACCGGCAGCAATGTGGAGATGCTTTGGGAGACGTTTTCGATGACGGCCTGCCCCATTGCGGCTACTTTCTCCGACGAGGAACGCTGACTCAGATAGAGAGGTACTGTCCACTTGTCTTCGCCATTTAAGTATTCGGCTCTTTCGGTGATCTCAGTGCTCCCTCCATCTTCGAGTGATCTAGCAGGGTTCTTGAACAGATCCTTGTAATGGGTCGTTTCTCCAGAAGCTTCATCAAGTTCCATCTGTTGAATGCGAAGAATCCACTCAGGTCCCAGCTCATTGAGCAGCTTAATGAAATCGGAAGATTGCAGCTTGATCTTCCTGTAGGCTTTGGCTAATGCGGCTTTGTCCGTGAGGGTCAGACTTATCTCCAGGTTCATTGGCCTGGCGAAGAAGGCGATATAAAGGTCTTTAGCCGGGTCTTCGTTGGCTGCCAGGTAGGCGAGCTGAGCACCATTATCCACGCCGTGAATCGGGAACTGGGCCTGGATCTCGCGCGGTAGACTGTAATACAGCGTGTCGATGAACATACGCAGCTGATCTAGGGCGAAATTCATGGCTGCTTCTTCGCCCGTCCACCCGAAGGCGGAAAACACTGGCATCGTAAGACCGGAGAAATGAGTTGATTGCATCATAGTTGTGTTTCCTCACGTGATACTCTCAGGAAGCTACATAGGGTTCCGACAGAGAATCGTGTGGTGTTTATGGGGGTTACTGTTTTCTTTGTGGATCGACTCGCTGAGATATAGACAATTAATAGCATCCAACTGCAGGTTGTCAAGTGGTCGAACCCAATTTACTCTAGGATTGGAGCCGAGACTTTACCTGCAAGGTACATTCAGTGACCTGCCGAAGCCTGCGACAAGACCGCCAATTCTGAGTTGGACGCTCTATATACTTCTACTTTATGCGGTACCCTTGATAATCGTTAGTGAAAATCCAGGCCACCATGGCGCCGATTTCAATCGTTTCCGGCAAGTAGGTCTTCATCGTTATCGAGGAAGAGCCACGAGTATGAAGCAGGTGTTTTGTTCGTCTCATTCTCTGAAACCTGTCTTGCCAGAGCGCAAAATTATCAGGCCTCAGATCAACCCAACCCTCGCGAGCCCAATTATCTAAATCTGAACCTTCCGATTCAACTTCGCGATGCAAGCTTTCAGGGATGTTTATCCGCGGACCACGCAGCAATGTCCCCCCATCAGGGGCCATAATCGGGATGCCAATCGATGTAATCGTCGTTCGCAGCCGCTGATGTTCCAAGATATAGCTGTAGATGGTCTCAGATATCTCGGATGCCGGAGCTTCGATAATCGCGACCAGGGTTCCATAGTTGAGTTTCATCAAATGAGCTTCATATAGAAGCTTCGACAATCCAGGTGGCCCGAGTTGGCCCAAGGCTACGCTGTGCGAATTTGTCTCTTCCTCAATGCGAGCTAATTTATCTAGAGCTGTCTGTCTTAGGACGCCAGCTCTATAACTTGAGGTCATCACAGTGCTGTCGATGGCGCCGATGACATCATAACCCGTATTGCTTCCTTTGATTTCCAATATCGCCTGGTCGGCTATCTCTTCAGGGGTAACAAACTCCATCTGGTTGATGTGGGTAATGGTCTCAAACTCTCCCCGAGCAAAGAATCCATTTTCACCAGTATCAACACCCGCCATTTGCAGCTTGTCCAAGCGCTTGTATTGGTTTTCGTTCCCTCGAAGAACAAGACGACCATCCAGTTTCTGACTCCGGCTTTCATAACGAAGCTGAGGTCGACCCCCACGCCTGATTGTTTGGTAGCTGACTTTGCGGTACCCAATCATCGCTGCTGGCTTGATCTCTTTAACCAGTGGCCCACCCGGAGTACGGGCCATGAGAAACAAGAGCCCGGTATGGGCGAAGGCCATGGCATTCTTTCGCATGAGTTGGGCGCTTGGTTTATGTTCGCTATGAGTGTAAGGAATATTAAGCCCCATTCCGCCGGTACCGGTCGTACCAATCTTAAGATATAGGCGTGTCTGTACTTCGGTCATTGCCCGGTGAAGGACCTGTACATGACGAATCAATTGGGCCAAGGGGTCGGAGATAAGCAGTGTGCTGATCGTCTTCTCAATCTCCTTGCTTAGTTCGTCAACTGCCGCCAGGTCCTGGTGGTCGACCTTATGGATCATCTTCCGGACGACGTCATTTGCTTGGCTGCTCATGGAGTTTACGTCCTGGTAACTTATGGCGGTGGCGGTGTTGATGGCGTCCACGATGACGTCCGGTCGATACTTCAATATCAATTGGACAAGTGTTGAATGCTCATAAGCATCGTCTATGTCTTCAAACAGGTCGCTGAACAGAGTGGCCCGACGAGATCGACTTTGCAGCAGGCGCATTCGCCTTTCCATCGTAAACTCGTCACGAACAAAGACATCGCCCCAGACGCCGACGAAGTCGACCTGTGGAAACTCGCGCCGGAGGTCGCGGACGAATTCACGCACTTCACCCCGGTACAGGCTGGCAATGATAATCCGTTCGACCTCGAGCTCTCTGGCTATTTCCCGCACAACCTGCGAGCCAACAAGACCTGCTCCCCCTAAAACAAGCACG
>DASRZI010000333.1:0-5261 GCA_035686605.1 Candidatus Zixiibacteriota bacterium | reverse complement strand
GTCGTGGCTGAGGTTCGACCAAAACCAGCAACGGATCATGACGCGAAATCATTGCAATCAATCGTTTAGCTGATGCAATATTGAGTAGACCGGCGTCCAAAAGCTCGGCGACCACGTAAGCGATGGCTCGTTGCGCTGGTTCAATGTGGGGTTTATGGAATGATATACGCATTTCTGCGTTGCGTAGGAACTGATTCAGTCGCTGTTCATCAAATATTTCGTTGTGTACCATCCATGTTCGTTCCCGGGTAAACTGCTCAAGAAACTTGGCTGCTCGATAAAGAACAGCGTTCTCATCTACACCGGCTTCCTTGGCTACAGCCGTCGCTTCTATATCTAATGGGCGGAGCATGAGGGCGGGATCCTGTAAGAGGACGGGCTCATCAACGCCGTAGACAGCCTTCTCCGTCCTAAATTCGGATAGTTGCGGCAGATCTAGTTCATAGATGCCTGGGACATCGCAATCGATAATAGGCAATGTGGTAAAAACGCCCTCCAATCTGCTCACAAGCCTCGTTGCACTTATTCGGATTACTAGGTTTGGTGAACTCATCAATCGGTACAAAGGCTCACTAAACGGCCGGAGGATGTCAGACATACCCGCGGACACCGCTTCCAGTGCAACCAACGCACGTTCAGTTGCTGCCTCGGAACGATCAAAAGTCGCGATCAGCGCCTGCTGCATTTCCTGCGTTTCTATTCCTGCCTTGAGAACAGCCGCGGTCGCACTCAGAGCATGCGATGCCACAATGTAACCTTCAGAATTATATGGCGTAAAATCTTCAGAATTATTTGACGTAATGTGCCGAGGGGTCAGGGGCTACCAAGACGCTGGTTAAGGCCGCGTTGCCTTGCCCAGTAGCGGAATTGGGAAACAGTTATCGAGTACCGCTGGGCAATATAACGATGTGCGACCCCAGTGGCCAACAATGCTTCAATTTCAAAGCAATATCGGTCAAGCACACGATTGTGACTCCCTTTAGGCCGACCCAGCTTAATCCCAGCTCTCTTTCTGGTAGCAAGGCCCTCCTTCGTTTGCTCGCGCACTATCTCTCTTTCAGCTTCCACTACCGCGCTTAGGATTCTCACAAAGAGATCGGAAGACATTGATAGGTCTACCGGCCAGTATTTGGCCACCATGAAGACGTTAATCTGCTTCTGCAAGGCCAGCTTGAGCCATTTCAGGCACTCGGATTTAGAACGCCCCAGTTGAAGCGCGCGGCTAAGAAGTAGATTGTCGCCGGGTCCCAGGTCAGCTAATAGTAGAGCTGCCGGCGGCTCCTGATAGCCAATATCTATCGGGTAGGGCACCCTAATCCATTCGAGCACCCCTATGCCTTTGGCTGTGATAAAGTCCGAGATCTTTTCAACCTCATCCCGTGTTTGGCCAGCTGCAGGAAGCAAGAAGGTGACTGTTCTATGATGAACCATCTGACCGTTAAGTCACGCCGATAACCAGGCTCTCACGGGCTGTCTCCACCACGTCTTTGGTAATCTGGTGTAGCTCGTTTATCTCCAACACCCGCTCGATTTGCGCGAACAGGCGGTGAATCAGTCGAAAGTTGCCTCCTGTGATGCGCATGATGGTGACTACGGCTTCTTTCTGTAACAGATCATTTGCGTCGTATTGAAGGTCGAGTTGCTGCCACTTCCAGGGCAAGACATGGCCCATCTCTCGCCTATTTAACGGTCGGAAGTGGTGGACGAATCCAACCCGCGAATACAGTTGCGGGTAGCGGGCCAAGCGTTTTTCCAAGCCCGGCATGCCAATGAGTACGACCCCAATATGCGTCCGGTCGTAGATATCCCGAACTTGCTCAAGGGCATTCGTACTTAACCGATCTGCCTCATCCACGACGATGAGTTGAGTTAAATCGCCCTGTCTATGCGGGTGGGCCACTGGTTTTTCGCCCGCTGGAACAGGCTCCATGGCCATAAGGACATAGTTCAGATCAGCCCGTAAATGGTGGATTTCCTTGAGCACACGACCGGGAGAAGCAGTCACCGGCACCGTGTATAGGACGGTGCGGTGGCCCATCGTGCCGGGCACTTCCGGGATCTCGTTTCGCTGCAAATTACTCAACTGCTTCAGGCGCGCCCACTCCGTGTACTCTTGGGCCGAGACCGTTTTGCCAACGCCGGGAGCACCGTAGCAGACGCCAATGTATCGATAACGCCGGCTGGCATCACAGAATTCGACAAAACGCCGGTGTTCATTGGTGAGAATAAAGTCCCTGGGCTTACTCGCTGCGGTACCGTTTAAGTCGCCGTTAGGGCGCTGTTGGGATTGGCTCATCTTCTATAACCTCTTCCTGAACCTCTAGTTCTGTGCCTAAGTAAAGTTTCACCAGCTGTTCGTGGCTCTTGATGACTTCGCGCAACGCTTTCCGTCGCCTACGTCGGGCGCGGATAATCTCTTTCAGGGGCACGATTCGCCCGGCCAGCTCTTGGCAGACGGCCCGGCAGATGAAACTGTCCTGATGATAGACACGAATCTCGGCCATATCTCGTGGGTCATAGCGGATGATCACATCCTCGCCGATATAAGCTGCTAGAGTAACATCCACGTAGCGCAGATTGTGAAAGTGAATGCCATCACGACGCACCCGGCGCGTCTTGGCTGAGGTCAGCAACAGCAGGTCCAAGTGCTCCAGGGATTCAGGCATTTGCGGCAAAAATCCCTCTGCCTCCCAGCGTTCCCGCGGTGTAGCTTGCAGTTCTTGTTGGCGCCGTGGGAGATACTCATCAAGGAGAAAACGGTGGAAGCGCTTCTGCAAGGCAGATAGTGACAGTTGTGGACGGGTCACTGGCTTGCCACCACCGGGAGCGTAGCCTGGCTGCTTGTGTAAGAACAATTGGTTGACCGTGCGGAAGAATCGTTCAATACGGCCACGCCCGCGTGGCTTACCAACGGTGGAGAACACCAGTTGCATCTTCAAATCGGCGGCCACTTGTTCCATATGCAGCGAAGTGAAATCACGGCCGTGATCAGTGTAGAAGATCTGGGGGATGCCGCAGATCGGCCAGTGCGGGTCAGCTTTTCGCCAGATCGCTTGCCGTAGGGCCAGGCTGGTATTCAGAGCAGAAGGATGCTCAAAAGTGAGATAATAACCGGCGACAGCACGACTGTAGTCATCTTCAACGATGGTCAGCCAGGGACGTGCCCTCTGGTCGCCATCGTCCAGCAACCAGACATCCAACGGCGAATGGTCAGCTTGCCAGATTTCGTTAGGACGACTAGCTTCCCGTCTATAGAGCAGGTCATAGCTGTCTTGGTAGGCCTTCGTGCCGTGATGGGCCAGCTTGACCAAGGCTGGGTCAAGGGAGCGCACAATAGCATAAACAGAGCTATAACTCGGTACTTTCCAGCCTTGCTGGGAGGCGGTTTCTGTTGCTTGGCGATGAACAGCCGCCGCAGTCGGCCTGGTTTTCTGTAAAGCCAACCCTTCTATGAGCTGCTGTAATAAGGGCGCCATGCGGTGCTGCCGGCGGTCGCCGCGACGCCTACGGGCCAGACCAGCTAGACCATATTGACGGTATCGGCCGACCCAACGTTGGGCTGTTCGCAGGGGAATTTTGTGGTCACGAGTCACCGCGCTCAGTGTCGCCTGACCCTCTAGAAACGGCTGTAGTAACCGAAAGCGCTTGAGCGCTTGGTCGCGTTCGGTTTCGCTCAAGGCCGCCAATACCAATTGTTCGTCCATCGGCAGACCTCCTCATCGACCGAACCCGGACATCACATCCCTTGTCGCTCAGTTTGCTGCTGCGAAGAGGCGCTGGGCTTAAAGCCCAAGCTCTCCTTAATCTTCCGCTTTTTGACATAGGTGTTGAGCCCGACATGATTGCTATAGCCCAGCACTTTGGCGATTTTGCGAACCGACAAGCCCAAACTAAGCAACTCCTCGATACGCTCCCGGTCTTTATCAAACTTACTGGCCTGAATCGTACCGGGGGGTTTACCCAATCTGATGCCTTGGGCTCTCTTCGCGGCCAGCGCTTCTTTGGTGCGCATGCTGACCAGGTCCCGTTCCAGTTCGGCAAACAAGGAGAACAGGGTGACGATAATCTTCGAGCTCATGTCATGCTTGGCGAGGTCCAGGTTCTGCTTGATGACGATGGCACGTACCTTGCGCTGGATCAGCTCATTGACCAACGCAATGACCTCGGATGTACTCCGCCCAAGCCGGCTGAGTTCGGTGACGATCAACGTATCGAAATCACCGAGCTTTTCCAGCAGCTCGTCGATTCGACGCTGCTTGCTGGTCTTCCGCGATGAGACCGTTATCTCGATAAACTCATCGACCTTGAGGTTTTTCCCTCGGGCATACTCCAGGATCTCCAGCTTCTGATTATTCAAATCCTGCTTGTCGGTCGAAGCTCGAAGATATGCGATAGTCCGTCCCATATTTGCCTTTGTTCTTATTTAACCTAAAATGACTGTGATAATTATACAATCTGTATAAGTCATTTAAAGTGTATCACATGCACAGAATGCATGATAGAAAACGTTCGTTTTTCGCTTACACTAATAGCCTTGCTGCACCTGTGGTTTTATTCTTAACCACTGATAGGACTTGAATACATCGCGGCTGGATCATCAGAGTAAAGATGCCTTGCCGTTTTAGACCTGTTGACATACATTGATAGGATGCCCAGAATGGTTGGAGATAGAATGTCGGGCCACATTGCGGCTTTGAGGGATCCTTCGCTAAGCCCACACCTCTGACTCCAAGACGATCCACTCATTCTCTGTATTATCACAGGAAAGGAGATCAATCATGAGAATTGGTATCGCTGTCGACTCACACGGAAGAGCAAGCTTGCCGCAGAGGCCCGCCCCAACCTGGGAGAGCATCAAGGACCAGGCGCTTGCTGCTGAGGCTGTTGGGTTTGATGCAGTCTTCGTTCCCGATCATCTCCTCTATCACTCGGATGATGGGAACACCGGATGTTGGGAATCGGTCTCGCTGGCGGCGGCCTTAGCAGCGGTCACATCTACCATTGAGATCGGACACTCGGTGTTCAACGCGCCTTACCGGTCGCCCGCTTTGGTGGCCAAGATTGCCGAGACATTGGATGAGATCTCGGGTGGACGATACATCCTCGGTATCGGCGCCGGCAATGTTCCTGATTCGGATTACGCGGCATTTGGTATCCAGGCGGACAAGCGCCACTCCCGCTTCGCAGAGGCGATCGGGATCATCCATGATCTGCTCAAGAACGGCAGGGTTGATTTCGAAGGGAAGTACTGGTCAGCTCGT
>DASRZI010000332.1:0-3344 GCA_035686605.1 Candidatus Zixiibacteriota bacterium | reverse complement strand
GTTATGCGACTGCCATGACGGGCAAGTGGCATCTGGGCGCGGAGGAGCAAAGCTGGCCAACCAACCACGGCTTTGACGAGTATCGGGTGGGCGTCATCGAGACGAGCGATAGCACCTTGTACCGGCCCCAGATGGAACGTATGGGCTACTCCGAGGCCGAGATCGAGACGCACGTGCCCTGGATCTGGGAAGGCGACGCGAAAAACGGGCTAAAGAAGACCCATGAGTACACGGTCGAGGTCAAGAGCCATATCGAGGACGATATCGCCGAGTTCGCCTCGGGCTACATCGAAAGCCACGCGAACGCGGAAGCCCCCTTCTTCCTCTATATCGGCTGGACACAGACCCACTATCCCAATGTTACCTCGCCCGCCTTTACCGGAAAGTCGCGCATCGGAGACTACGGCGACGCGTTGCTGCAACACGACCATGCGGTTGGCGAAGTGCTCAAGGCCATCAAGAAGGCCGGCATCGAGAACAACACCATCGTCATCTATCTGTCGGACAACGGCGCCACTCCTCTATCAGGTCCGGCTCGATACCGCGGTGGCTCGAACGGCATGTGGTCCGGCGAGCTGGGGGACGCGCGGGAGGGGTCGATCCGTACGCCGGGCATGATCAAGTGGCCGGGCAAAATTCCAGCACGTTCGAGCAACGGGATGGTTTCGATCCACGACTTCTTCCCCACCCTGGCAAAGATCATCGGCGCAGAGGTGCCGCAGGATCGACCCATCGACGGCCACGACCAGAGCGATTTCTTCTTCGGCAAGCAAGAACACTCCAACCGCGAAGACCTCCTCACCTTCCTGGGTGAAGAGATCATCGGTGTGCGCTGGAGACAGTACCGCTTCTATCCGAAGTCGTTCGTTCCTTCCGGTGGAAACCCATCCATGCCAGGTGCGGCGGGTAACCGGCTTGAGACAGGCGGCTTCCCGGATTTCTACAACATCGAGTTGGATCCGCGTGAAGAACGCAACCTTGCTTCTTTCAGCGGATGGACCATCCCAGGGTACATGAAGGTCGTGACCGAGTATCTGGCGACGCTGAAGGAGAGTCCGAACCCGAAAGGGATCAGCCTGACGGATTTCACCTATCCACATGCGGACAAGGTCACGAAATTCACAGGCACGATGTAAAGCGTTTTCGGAGTGGCGGCCGCCCGACGTGGGGCTGGCCGAGTAAGCAATGCAAACCATACCCGGCGCGGGCAAAGGGTCTGCGCCGGGTACTAATTTTAGACATTAAGGAGAAAACACATGACAGATAACAATCCTGATACAGATTTAGATACCGGCGCGAAGGAAATCGAAGCCCTTTATGCCCAATCGGCCCAGGGCATGGCCTATGAAAATGGGTTGCTGACCCTGCAAGGAATTGCCCCGTCGACCATCATCTTCTCAGACCGGCCTGACCGTGTCGCCGGTCACCAAACGACTCAAGAGTTCTTCGATTCTTGGGGCGAAGGCGACGACAGCTTTGCCGCTGACCCGCCCAATGCAGTCCTCTCCATCTTCACAGAAGATGAGATTCATGATGTGGTCGTCACACTGAGCGACCCCACGTTGGATGGGGATCAGATGAGTTACTCGGTCGATATCCTGGATGGCGAAATGCCGGCCAGCGGTGGTCCGAGTTCGCTCTTCATCGACATGATCGGCCGTCCTGCCAGTGCTGTATCAGTCGCAGGCTGCCATCGGCGCGGTCGCCGGCGTGGAAGACGCCGGGCTCGTAGGTAGGAGAAGAATATGATGCCAGAAGTATTATCAGTTGTGACCCAAGCTACGATTCTTTCTTCTATTATCACCGGCATGCTGATCATGGGCTTGAGTTTAACCATCAACCAGCGCTGTCGACCGAGAGAGATCGAACTGGTGGAGTAAACAAACATATTTACCTGAGTGATCCGCGCAGCCGCATGTGCGCTCAACCAACCTGTTTTATTCGTAGCATTGTACCGCGCGGGTCACTTTCTTTTATGCGAGAACTCTGAGCTGCTTACTCAAGCCGGCCGAATAGCAACAATTATTTAAAACAAGACATTTCGAACGAGGAGAAACTAAGATGACAACCAACTTGGAACTTGCCCAGGGATTGGCGGAAGCCGGTTACCTGAGCGATGCCGATCTGGAAGCCGCGGCCATTATTCTGCAAGACGCACTGGTTATTGAAGAGGCGGAGGAGATCGAGGGCCTGGCCCTGATCGATAAAGCGGAACAGAAAGAGAACGTTCTCAATGCCGAACTGCTGGCGGACGCGGCCGTAGCCTTTCAAGATCCCGAAATGGAAGCTGGGGCCCAAGAGATGATCGATGACGCCTTTGTCGCTGTTATCGAGGACAAGATGATCATTGAAGAAGTGGAAGCAGTGATTGCCGACGCCTATGTTGATGCGGCGGCGGCCCTTTTGGCAGCGGAATTGATCGATGAAGCCAATGCCGAAGCTGTAGCAGTGATGCTGGCAGAGGCCCGGATCGCCGATGAGGAGGACGAGGTCTGATTCTGTCAATAAAGCAGGTACCACGAAAGGAGAGTGAGCATGAAAGAAATTCCCTTAAAAGCAGAAGTACAGTCAATCGGAAATGATAAAAGTTATGGAAATTTCTTATTGTTTGGCGAATTGATTAACCACCTGGGTGACTCATTGCGCCGTCCATCAGTTGAAATAGGTTAAGGAGAATATGATGTCAGAAATATTATCAGTTGTGGCCCAAGTTGCGATTTTTACTTTCATCATCACCAGCATGCTGGCCATGGGTTTGAGTCTGACAGTCAAACAGATCATCGACCCGCTGCGCAACTTGAAGGTTGTGCTCCTGGCGCTGCTGGCCAATTTTATCTTGGTGCCTGCCTTGGCCTACCTGATCCAGGTGGTGATCCCCTTGAATGACGGCCTGTCCACCGGTTTGATCATAGCCGGTACTGCGGCCGGCGCCCCTTTTCTACCCAAGCTGGTCCAGTTGGCCAAGGGTAACGCCGCCTTCTCGGTAGGCTTGATGACGTTGCTCATGGTAGTGACTGTCATCTATCTACCTCTCGTGCTTCCTATCTTGCTGCCTGGGGCATCGGTAAATCCCTGGGACATTGCCAAGTCATTGATCCTGATGATGCTGCTGCCCCTGGCCATCGGCCTCTTCGTCAAAGCTCGTTACGAGCCAACGGCCGAACACTTGTTGCCGACCATGTCAAAGGTCTCAAGTATGGCCATAGTCTTCGGACTGGTAGCCATCCTGGTGGTGCAGTTCAGAGAAATCGTCGACATGATCGGCTCGGGCGGTCTCCTGGCGGCGGTACTCTTCCTGCTGGGCGGGCTTATCATCGGCCTGCTATTGGACGGCCGGGACCCGG
>DASRZI010000331.1:0-9264 GCA_035686605.1 Candidatus Zixiibacteriota bacterium | reverse complement strand
GGACGCACTACTGGAAGCGCAAGCTGAAGCGGCGTTAGGCGGCCATAATATTGGAGCCTTTGAACCTGTCACGAACGGCCACCAGGCAACGTGTCAGCACTGTGGCATGACTTCGTGGGTTGGACAGAATGGACTCAGGTATAGCCTGCAAGAGGATTCTTGCCTTGGGCAGGAGAAGAAATAAAGTGAAGAAGTGGGAGTATTTGAACCTTAACATTATCTCAGGCGCTTGGCATGTGAAAGGAATTGTTGGCCGCCAGTTGGTATATAGAGATAGGGGGAGGTACCCACCTAACTTAAGTCCCTACGATACTGAGATGGCTTCACTTGTGGCAGATGGCTGGTTGCTAATCTCAATAAGCGAAAATGATATAGCCTACTTCAAACGTAGAAGAGAATGGGATATATAGCCATAAACCCACGCGAATGCGTGAAAAAAGATTCCACTTCCACACAGTTTGTGGAACCACCACACCGCTGGTAGTTCTGGCGGCGTGCGTAAGCCGCGGCCTGAGCCGTAATCAACACCCGTTAAGGATCTTGTCTATACTGCACTATCAGCGCATGGAGGCGTCTATTGTCGAGAAAACCAATTTTATTTATCAGCAGCATCCTTGGAGTTTACTGTGGTATTCTGCTCTCAATACTCTTTGTTACATCAGGGCAAACGTCAACGCTGACAGGGCCAGAGAAGAACACTATCCTCCTTATCTGTTGTGGCCTATCTATTCCTGCTGGTGCTATCTTAGGTGCATTTCTTGGGGTTATATTCTTCCTAATCAAGGAGTGGTGGCTAAAGTGAGGTGATGACTAGTTAGGCCGCCCGCGCCGCTATTCTCGAAGTACAGGTAGACGCCGCGTTGGCCGGCCATGACCTGGGCCCATTTGAGCTGGTAGACCCGGAGATCGGCGGATACCAGGCCGCGTGTCGTCGGTGCGGTAAGACGGTATGGGTTGGGGAGAGCGGGCTAATGTATTCGCTGTTGGGGGATATGCAAAAACCCCTTATATCTAATGCATCGCCACCGGATCTAGCGCAAACAATGACAAGACCTGGCAGAAATTCGCAGACAGTTGCCAGAATGGATCAGGTGGAAAAAGGTATTCTATGAATACTCGAAGCAATTTATACATGATGAATTGCGTGACTCCAGAATATGCTGGAAAGATAGCTGGTTAGAAACCGAGAGGATTTCGAGGTTAGCAATAGGATCGGGAAGCTTAAATTATGGATAAAGAGCAGTATGCATACTCTGTAGAATCGGAACAAGAACCATCCGCGTGGCCTAAAAGACCCTGGTTGGATATATGGGTAAAGCCTCGGGGAACGATTCGAACTATAGTCGAGAATGACCCTGCGAGATATGTCTTGATTTTCGCTGCTCTCGCTGGTATTGCTCAAGCCCTAGAAAGAGCATCTAGCCGTGACTTAGGCAACAACTCTCCGTCGCTGGTTGCGCTTCTTGCCATCGTCCTGATAGTTGGGTCTATCGGTGGATTGGTTTCGATTTATATTACTGCGGCTATTTTTAGGTGGACGGGAAGTTTACTTGGCGGCCGGGCGTCTTCTATTGAAGTCCGGGCCGCAATCGCCTGGTCGTCAATCCCCATAATATTTACATTGGTGTTTTGGGTGCCTCAATTGGCCCTCTATGGCGTAGAGATGTTTACCAGCGTAACTCCGAATATTGACAATAACCCATGGCCGTTACTTTGTTTAGGACTCATTCAGCTTGTCCTCTACGGATGGGCCTTTGTAATACTTTTAAAAACAGTCGGCGAGGTACATGGTTTTTCCGCATGGAGGGCCTTGATTGCGGTTGCACTTCCAACTGTGACAATAGTAATTGTCGTATTTGGATGCTTGCTATTGACGAATATCGGGGGTTAATCCATTATGCAAATATGCTTAGAAAACACCTTTCACTTGAGGATACTCGGTTTAGCCAGCTACCGGGAACCACGCCACGACAGGCAAATCTTTTTTCCGGACTTAACGGGACGAACAGCTGCACCCATGGCTGGACCCGCCACTATCTTTTTTAGGTATTTTGCAAGAATCCCCAAACTGCCTGCGGTGGGAAAAGCCAGCTGCCTGGTAGAAGTTGACGCTGACCAACTTCGAATCCGCTTGAAGGTACAGCAGCATTCGCCTTCGCGGCAGTTCTGTCACCGATGACTGAAGAAGCCACCATTGTCTTTGGCCTAGTGTTTACTTTGGTGTTTTCCGGCGTGGTTGCCGGGTTGGACAAACGCTGTCCAAAGTGCCGGAAGCTATTTGCAGGGCAATACGCGGGTGAGATTAAGCGTCAGAACCACGAAAAATGGAAGTGTAAATACTGTTCGCATGTATGGGTAAAAGACAGAGAAGATAATTTGGATGTGTAGCTTAAATGACCGCAGACCCTGCCCGCAAGGCCAAACTTGAAGCAATGATTGAGTCCGCGCTCCAGAGATATGACTTGAAACCTTTCGACGGAGTTGATGCCATCGCCGTCGGTTCGCCCGGTAGCTGCCATCAGCGATGAGGGAAACATTTTTTGGTGGGGCGCCAAGGGCTACTCCATTGTCTCTATATCGCTGCATATCGGCCAGTGTCTGGGATAACGATGCACGTAGCTATAGGCGTGAACATTTGGTCTGCGAAGGGCGTCTTAGGAGTGAGCCTTCAAATGAAGATATTTGATCGGCAGGGCAATTGCAACTTGCATAGGAGGAAAGTATGAGCCGCTGGAATATCTTGCTTTTGCTTGTTCTGTTGCTTTTAGTGGTTGCTGGCTGCAGTTCGTCACTAGAAGTATTTGAACGCGGTAATGTCCACCTAGAAAATGGCGAACTGGATCTGGCCATCTCCGACTATGATCTCGCAATAGAGCAAGATCCAGAATTAGCCGTAGCCTACAATAACCGTGGCTTCGCCTATGGCAAAAAAGGCGAGACGAATCTTGCACTCCTGGATTTCGATCAAGCTATCAAGTTAGACCCAGATAACCCAACAGCTTACTCCAACCGCGGTGATGTTTACGGCAATATAGACGAGCTGGAGCTGGCGATCTCCAGCTATGACCAGGCTATAGAGTTAGATCCGGAAATGGCCCTTGCTTACAATGGGCGCGCGAATGCTTACTTCGATACGGGTAAGCTCGATCTTGCCTTTTCTGATTACGATCAGGCCATCAAGCACGATCCTGAATTCTCCGTAGCTTACAATCATCGTGGTTTTGCTTACGCTGCAATTGGAGAAATAAGCCTTGCCATCTCCGATTATGATCAGGCATTAGCGTTGGATCCCGACTACGCTGGCGCTTACAATAACCGCGGGTTTGCCTATGCCGAAAACGGCAGGCTGGACCTGGCCATCGCCGACTATGACCAGGCCATAGAATTAGATCCTGGTGCTGCCCATGCATTCAATAATCGGGGCGTAGCTCACAGCCTTAGTGGCTCACTAGATCTTGCCCTCTTTGATTTTGACAAAAGTGTCACGCTAGATCCGGGCGCAGCTAGCACTTTCTTCAATCGTGGTGGAGCCCATCTAGAGAATGGAGATCTGGATCTCGCTATCTCTGATTTCGATCAAGCCATCGAGTTGGATCCAAGCCTTGGCCGAGCCTACCATAATCGAGGTTATGCCTATTCGAGCAAAGGCGAGCTCGATTCTGCCATCGCAGACTACAATCAATCTATCGAGTTGGATCCATCGTATGCCGTTGCTTATTTCAATCGTGGAATTGCATATAGTGGTAACGGCGAGAATGACCTAGCCATTTCCGATTTCCGCAAGGCCTTGGAGTTAAGTGATGATCCGATGTTTCGAGAATTCGTCGAGGAGGAATTGAAATCCCTGGGGATAGACCCGTAGGGGCCGACATACACTTAACAGAGAAACAAGGAATGCGCTTGGGCCAGCTTATACCTGATCCCCCGTGGATCAATATCCAGTCTACTTCGTTCATATTCATTTGTATACTCTTAATCGTGCATTCAGCAGTGGAAAAGATATCGGATAGGAAAGAATTGGGTGTCTGAAGCAAATTACAAATATTTGGCTCCCAGTGAGCTTATACTCCTTAATGGCGTTAGGTTTGGGCAAGGGAGATGGAAGTATAAGAGATGGGAATTTAAGGGAGAAATAGCGTCTAACAAGGGCCAAAAGGTGAATGACCTAATCCTTGGTCGCGCCATATTGATTGGCTCTTTATTGGCTGCCGAACAGTCTGGCAGTATTCGTCTCGAATTCTTCAAGGAAAAGAAGATATTGGGCCTGTTTGGAGGAGCAGAATGGCTGTTTGTAGAGCCGATGGGTGCCATGCATCATTTGCCAACCCGTAGCTTCGAGGCACAGTTTTATCTGCGTACTCGTCCTACTCTGCCGAAAGAGATTTATGAATTTGTTGATCGTTGGGTGAAGCTTGGCAGGTGGTCAAGATGGTCCCAATTAACTGGAGCCCATAAAGTGATTGAGTCAGTCAGGGCTGGGTTGGTCGACCGCGAGGCGCTAATTCGAAGCGAAAAGAAACGATTCAAGATTTTTACCCTGACCAGCTACGAAGTAGCGGCCAAAACCACAGAGCGGATTAACCAGGATGATATCGCCTCTCTTCAAGGGCTGCTCTTCGAATGCCAGGAGACTAGGCCCAAGACATGGGCGCGAATGGTGAAGGGAGTTGATGAGGCACTTAATTTTCATACCCCGCAACTTGACGTTGACTAAGAGATCGATTTTATTTGAGGACAGGTCAGACTATTATGGGTTAGGGTCTTAGTAAGCTAGTGTAAATAGGGAATAATGCTAGGGGATATTCTGCGTTCTACAGATGCTATTCAGCGCCTCGCGCTATTTGACGTTATCGCGGCCGGGCTTGTCTTGGCCTGGCTTGTTGAATGAGGCAAGAGTGACTAAAGACGATGCCTGCGAGGTAGTGTAGGCAAGTACTGTGTAACAAAAGACAGGGGTGCGAATGATAAAGCGATTCTGGGAAAGCGCGGACCAATTGATTTTTTTTGCTGTGGGTTTGGTCTTTGTGTTCTTTGCAATGCGACTGACCGAAATTTATCAGCATTTCTGGCCTTCACTCGCTACGTGGCCCTGGCCGGATATAAATGAAGCTTTGGTGGCTATTATATTTTTAGGCGGTTTTACCTTTATGTTTGCCAGCTTCTTCATCGTATTCGTCCGGACAATAGCCTACGTCATAAACCCTGAATGGCGGATTTCTAAGCGGCTTTCTAGTGACAACGAGAAGGAAACGCCGAAGTACGATTTGTTTGGTGGATTGCGTTGCTACGAGCGAGCCAGCCTCATCATCACCAGCAACAAGAGCTATCTTGATTGGGGCGAGATCTTCAACGACCATGTGCTGGCCACGGCGATTCTTGACCGCCTACTCCATCACTCCGCGACCTTGAACATCAAGGGTGAAAGTTATCGGCTCAAGGGAAAGCGCCGAGCAGGCTTGTTGGGCCGACCGCGACCGGTTACAGAAGACGAAAAGGAGGTGGCCCTGGCAAACTGAAACCGACAGATAGTAGACACTTTTACCGGCAAAAAGGGGACATCTTAAACCGAGATTTAGTGGACATTATTAACCGACCTTGACATGGACAGTATCCACGTCCACCAGCTCCGTCACACGGTGGCGCGAATGGTAGGCGAAGACACCGGCGACTTGACAGCTGTCCAGAAGGTACTGGGACATAAGAACCTGGCCACGACACGTGTATACTTAAGACGCGTTAGCACGAAGAAGGACACACACAGCGCGGCTATTCGCGCCAGGCTTGGAATATAGCAGGCTGCCGGTATGGAAGGTTGATAGGGAATGGTGGCTTTCCAGGAGAGAAATTGATGAAGACAATACCTGAAAACAATGAATTAAATATTGAGCCATATATCTTGAAGAATGACATAAGGAGCCAGGCATGGATTGTGTCGTCTAGCCGAAAGACACATATAAGTAAGTATTTATTGTAAAGAAATGGAGGTACTCTATGAAAAAGTTCGCGCTCTTGTCGGTATACGTGAATGGCGAGGAGATGGTGTTTGTAGAGTCAACTGACAGACACTTTGTAAAGCAGGTGGTGGAGGATTTGAAGTCTAGCCATTTTATACAATGCGACCTTTCAGTAATTGGCCCAAATAGGGTGAGGCTTGGAACGAAAGTGAAGGACTTTCGACCGTTTGATGTTTATGAGTACTGCTGTGAACGGGGTTGGGAACCATTCCAGGTATTGAACGGTGAACTACTGTTCCGCAAAGAGATAGAGGAAGAAGCAGGTGGCTGAGCAAGCACTGGTGAAGTCCAGCGAACGCGCGGAGCACATTCTAGCGGCCATTGACGCCAAGCCACTTGCCACCACATCGGCGTGTTTGAAGCTGTTGACAATGGCTACCAGGCGATGTGTCGCCTTTGTGGTGGCACTACCTGGCTGAATGACAAAGGCTTGCGTTATTCGCTGTTAGAAGACGCCTGTGAAGGCAATGGAGGTTGACATGGCTAGGTACAGATTCGTTCAGTTGGTGCGAAGGCAGACGGAAATATCCTCTACTGACCCCAGCGTTATCGATTGGGTGGTGGAGAGTGTCCGAAAATACATTCCAAGTTGTGATACCAGGAACCACGTACATGACTTAATGGGAGACGTGAGTGTGTGTGTGAGTTGCACAAGTTGCAGGGCAAGGACGATCAGGTGGCACGGTGGTTACCACGACTTCTCTGCGAGAATGGCTTTGAGCCTTTTGCCGAAACTGCCTCTACATCGGAGGGGGATACTGAAACCTGGTATCTCCACTTTCGTCAGAGGATAGAGACATGACAACAGCACTGACAACCGCGGACGAACGAGCTGAACACATTCTGGTACGCTAACGCCAGGAATAAGGTTCCACTTACAGCCGGTTTGTGTAACCATTGATGGCATGGCGATGCTGATGCCATTTTGATAAGCGGTGGGCATGAGGATAAGCTACCATCGGCTCCAGACCGGTTTGTCAGCGAAAACCTCTCTTATTATTAGCTGCCGATCTGTCCCATAGTTGCTGACGTCACACAAATACAGGCTAATAAATCGCCTGCTTTAACGCTGCCCGAGGCCAATATTCCTACTCCAAATCATCGTAGGTGATGGTGAAATTATCTGAGAAGTATTTTTGGGCCAACGCATCAATTTTGCCATTGGCCCACATCTCCGCCAGAGCCTGGTTAACCGGATCAACCAGGTCGCTCCCTAAAGGATAGATGAAACCCAGGCCAGCGACATCGAGTGGTTCGCCCACCAATTTAGGTATTAACGATCGTTACTTGCCCCTGCCAAAATAATTAGAGCTCTGCCTGATTCCTAGGGAGGGGGTTTCAAGTACCATGGGATACATTGAGCGCGTTCGAACGCTCTAAAATTCGCGATTTTTCAAATGTAAACTCCACTAATATTGGCTATTAGAGCAAGCATGCCTAGCGCAAATTAGCGGATAAATAGCGACGGTCCTTTTGACTGTTTTCTAAGATTCCTCAACCCGACTGTAAATTACCAAAAAATAACCAAAAGCAATCGCAAATGCTGCCATAACAACGAAGAATAACCAGCCGAAATCTGGTATATTGCCAGCAAGTAGCCCCCACAGAATCACGATGGCGGCCAATGACATCCAGGCGACCTTAGCTTCTACAACAATCTTCACATCTCTCCAAAGTGCTGCATAGTAGGAGAGCAATGAAGATAAAGCACATCCAAGGACGGCTGCGCCGACAATGCGATAGGCAACGTCACTCATGTCCCAGTTGACCAAATCACCAAAAATGGTGGGGATCAACAGTAAAATGACGCCGGTGAAAAAACCTTCTATACCGTGGAGTAAAAACGTAATCTTTAAACCTCTAGAAATGGCTGTGTTCATTGTACTCTCCCTTGACTTGAATCCTAGATTCACTACCCACCATATGACACGTCCCCATAAGACAATTTAGATTATAGCATGCCGCCGCATAGCATGTCACGTGTCGAAAGTCACCAATACCTCCGGAAAAGCCCTTGTATGTGGCTCACTGCGAGTTATAGCCAATCAGCTCTAGCAGTAGTGAAGGAACAACTGTACTAACCAGGTGTTGGATTTTTACATGGTTTTCCAGGCATGACCGACATCGACCTGGTCGCCTGCAAGCGATGCGGTGAGACGGTATGGGTAGGGGAGAGCGGGCTGTTGTATTCGTTGCTTGGGGAGAGCTGCGAGAAGTAATAAGGTTCCACATCGGGCCGATTTGTGTAACCATAAAAGTGCAGGTATGTTGGTACCTTCCCGGTCTGTCAGAATCAAGTTTCTCGGTTCAAATATACTTTCTCATGAACTCCGCCTTGGCTCTATCGTAATCTCGTTGTTCTGGTGGAATCCTATTCCAGTGGTCAGTGGCCTTGGCCATCAGTTCGTCTAGCTGTTGCCATTGCTGCTCGCTGTGGGGAATGACTTTAGCATAGCGATATCCCAAATCGTCACCGTAGAAAGCCATAAAGAGATGATCCTGTCCTGCCAGTTGGACCAAAACCCTGGCCTGGTCTTCCTCGGCCACATTGAGAAATGACTCGAAATTGAACGGGTTGTCCGGCCGATCCGGTATCACTAACTCCAATCTGATAAGGGGAGCTGTGGGCATGAGGATAAGTTGCCACTGGCTCCAGACCGGTTTGTCGGCAAAACCCTCGATGTCGGAATCTGATGCGTGGCAGACATGCACAATCCCGATATTCGCCTCTATTGCCAGGCAGCCATAACCCGTCCACTCAAAGACCTCGCGTAACTCTGGGGGCAGCTCGTCAGGCGCTGCTATCTGGCTGCGCCAGGCGTGCCCCTTTTCGTCCCACTCCATAATGAAAGAGGGTATTGGTCGTTCGTTTAGCAATGGCTGCAGGGATTCCTCAATGGCTGCTGCCTTCTCAAAGGGAAATCGCTTCAAGCAGGATTGGCTTTCTGGCTCAATCTGCATCTGGCACAGAATGCCACGTTCGCCGGCTGCAGTCATCGCCACCAGCTCGTACTGGCCGAAGGCCTCCTCCACAGCCTGAAGCCATTCACCGACTCCTTGTGGGGGGCGGTCTATCATAAGCAGCCCAACCAGGTGCTCGTTGCTCCCGTCTTTTGCCGCCAGCCCATAACCAGAGAAGACATTCTCCGTCCCTGGATGCCAGAGAAAGTATAAATCTCCCCGGCTAATGACTTCTTTGTTTGACTCCCTTTCTCTCATATTTAGATCCTAAAACAGACACCATTCAGCC
>DASRZI010000330.1:0-5529 GCA_035686605.1 Candidatus Zixiibacteriota bacterium | reverse complement strand
AGGGTTAAATATGAAGGTTATCATCGTTGGTGGAGTCGCCGGAGGGGCCTCGTGTGCGGCCCGCTTGCGCAGGTTGGATGAACATGCAGAAATCATCATGGTGGAACGCGGGCCGTACGTTTCTTACGCCAATTGCGGTCTGCCTTACTATGTTGGTGGTGTGATCCCTAGAGAGTCGAGCCTGCTGGTAGCAGATGAAAGCGTGTTCCGTGAGTTGTTTGCCATCAACGTACGCACCCGCTGCGAGGCAATCAGCATCTCGCCACAGAATAAAACCGTGGAGCTGCGGAACGTTGCCACCGGTGAGGTGACCACCGAGTCTTACGACAAGCTCGTCCTTTCTCCCGGAGCATCTCCAATCCGCCCACCAATGCCGGGAATTGATCTTCCAGGTGTGTTTAAGGTGAGGACCGTGCCGGATGTCAAGGAGATCAAGGAATGGCTTGAGGGTCATGACCCTTTTTCCAGCGGAATGCACACGTACGGGGGGTATCAAACGGTGGTTCCGGCGAAACGCGCAGTCGTAGTTGGCGGTGGTTTCATCGGCCTGGAGATGGCCGAGAATATGGCCCACCTCGGGCTCCAAGTGACACTTGTCCAGAGGGGCAATCAGCTGATGACTCCGATGGACCCGGAAATGGCGCGCTACGTCGAGCGACACATGGAAAAGAACGGTGTCCGGTTGGTGCTCAATGACGGGGCAGCCAGGTTTGAGCAGAGTGCAGCCGGCTCGCTCGAGGTCCACACCCAGTCAGGCCAGATTTATCCGGCCGATATTGTGGTTCTTGGTATCGGCGTGCGTCCGGAGAACTGGCTGGCCAAGAGCGCCGGGTTGGAGATTGGCGCATTGGGCGGCATCCGGGTCGACGATCAGATGCGTACCAGTGATCCGGATATATTCGCCGTTGGCGACGCAGTCGAGGTCAAAGAGTACATCACCGGGCAGTGGTCACACATCGCGCTGGCTGGTCCGGCTAACCGGCAGGGCCGTATCGCGGCCGATGTCATCGCCGGCCGCGAAGCCCGTTTTCGCGGCACCCAGGGCACGGCCATCATCGGCCTGTTTGGCGCTGCGGCCGCCTGGACCGGCCTCAACGAAAAGATGCTAAATCATCTTGGCGATAAAGATTATGAAAAGATCTACCTCTACCCCAATTCCCATGCAGGCTATTATCCGGGCGCCAAATACCTGGCCATGAAGATCATCTTCCGTAAATCCGACGGTCTCCTGCTTGGAGCACAAGCGGTGGGTCAAGATGGCGTCGACAAACGAATCGATGCCTTTGCCATGGCCATCCAATTGGGTGGAACCATATACGACCTGGAGGAAGCCGAACTATGCTACGCTCCTCAATTTGGCAGCGCCAAATCCCCTGTCAACTTTTCCGGGATGATCGCCGCCGATGTCCTTAACGGCGACATGCCGTTGACTCACTGGAATTCGAGAGATTCTGAATTCCTTCTCGATGTGCGGCACCCGGAAGAACTCACTATAGAAAGCGCACCCGGCGCGGTAAACATTCCCCTAGATGAACTTCGCGGGCGTCTCGACGAGCTCCCCCGCGACCGGGAGATCCGCGTTATTTGCCGTTCCGGCCAACGCGCCTATTATGCAGCGCGCGTCCTTCTGCAAAATGGGTTCGATGCCCGAATCATCGCCGGAGGCATGCTCTCGCGAACGATTCTTGCAAGTGACGGAAGTGAATAGGATTTGGTCTAGCTTTGGTTCGATCGCTAAAATCATTGACTGCTGCACTCTGGACATCTAGAAACAGAAGCTGATGAGAATCTGAGCGGCAATAATTCAGAGCACAGGTAAATGTCTAAACCTTGAGATGACGGAAGAGACGTTCGAGTAAGTTGAGATAGCCGCCGAAATAACGGCAGCAGATGAATCGGTTGGCTAAATCCTTGGACAGCGCGACCTGAACCGCTCAGTTTTAGTCCATAATTAATGCCAACATATAGCTGCTGTATATTCCTCAGGCTTCGCGGATTCATCCAGCAGCATCTCACACCAGGAAGTATGGTGAACAGTGGCTGCGTCATCCAATCCAAATGATTAGCAACGGACAGCCTTTTTTAGGTAGACCTTGATCAATGGAAATCAGCGTTTTTGTCACAGGTCATATAGGAGGGTAATATGGTCAAGAATTCTAGAAGCGAAGAGTTAAAGAGTACGGGCTACGAACTCTTCATCCTTCTGCTCTCGTTGGTTTCTATCTTCAATCTAGCCGTCGATGTGCTTGGAGGATTTTTGGATGTCTACTCCAAGACACTGGAGGTCATAGCCATTATTAATGGCATATTGACATTCTTTTTTCTGTTTGACTTTTTGTACCGTTTATTTACAGCCGCATCTAAAACCGATTACTTCTTTAGGAACTGGGGCTGGAGTGATTTACTGGCCTGTATTCCCACGTTCCGCATCTTCCGTGTGTTCCGTGTTTTCCGAGCAGTACGTCTACTCCGACAGTTTGGTCCGAAAAATATGCTGAAGGAAGTGAGCGAAAACCGGGCAGGCAGCGCCTTGTACATCGCGCTGTTTGGTATCATCATCGTCATGCAAACAGCGGCTATTGCTGTTTTACGAGCCGAGTCGGCCAACATTGAAGCCAATATCACCTCCGCCGGAGATGCGGTCTGGTGGGTGCTAGCAACCCTGACAACGGTTGGCTACGGAGATTTCTACCCCATCACCTTAACCGGTCGTATTGCTGCTACCTTCGTCATGTTTGCCGGCGTGGCCCTTATTGGCGTGCTGGCCAGTTATCTGGCGAACTTTTTCCTGGAGCCGCCCCAAAAGCAGGAAACAATCTATGAGTCCACTGATCCTCGATCCAAGCTGGTGGAGCTGAGGTTTTTGTTAGCCCAACAGCAAACGGCTCAGCAAGCGCTGGAGAGCAAGATTGCGGAACTGGAAGAGATCCTCTAACTTCAGTACAAAATCGATAAAAAAGACTTATGCATTTGTTGACACCCAGTAAAGGAAACAGAGATGAATAAACTATTTGAGGCGGTTTTTAGTTTGCGGTATGCGGCCGTTCTGGCCGTTATCGCGCCCTTCTTCGGTGCTGTACTTATGCTCCTCCTGGGCACAAAAGACACCATCGAGGCTTATCTGTTCTTCTTCGGTCTGGAAGAGCCTGAAAGTTCAGTAGAAGCTGGAGAGGCCGCAATGATCAAGCTTGTTGCTTCGATAGATCATTTTCTCTTTTCGGCGATCTTGGTGATTTTTGCCATCGGTCTTTATGCCCTCTTCTTCAGGAGTTCTTCTCGCAGCGCAAAGCAACATGGCTTGAACAAGACCCCTTCTTGGAAGCATCTAAAAAGCTTGGGCGGGATGGATGAAATGCTCTTGAAAGTCATCATCATGCTCTTGGCGGTGAGTCTCCTCGAATATGTATTGACCACCGGAATAGATTCCTTAAATTGGACGGTGTTGATCATGCCGCTTACGATTGTTGCTCTGGCAATCGGTCTTAAGTGGATGAGCGACACTTCAGAAGAAGAGCAGCTTGAAGAAAGGACTACTGCAAGAAAGGACGCACTGGATAAGAGCCTCGATGAACCGGAACCGATGGCAGATTGATGTGGGCGAGAAGCCAGTAGTGAAGAAGAGCTTGAAGGGGCAATAGGGGAAACGTATACTTGAGCACACATAATCAGCGAGCATGCAAACCCAACCAGTACTGACCTTTGTGGGTGAGTCTATAGGCAAGATAAAACCCCTCTAAGGATACTCTTAGAGGGGTTTTGTATTATTTACATCTTGGTTGAGGATGGCGCAATCAGGCCACCATCGGGTCCACAGATTACACAGGTGATTGCGGACAGCTAGTCCGTGACACCCGCGCAATCTGCGGCGCGCAATCTGCGGCGCGCAATCTGCGGCATCAACTTGTCAAGATCGATGTGTCGGGTCGTTTTACTCGACGACTTCTACGTCGTCCTCTTCTACTACTTCGATTTCTTCCTCAACCGCGGCGCCGACTTCTTCGTTGGTCGACATGGCCTCGATCGCGGCCGCATCGTCGTCCGTTAACTCGACCCTCAGGCTCTCACCGCCAAAGGGTTCCATCGTCACATCTACTGCAGCCCAGTCGGCTTCTGTAATCAGAACAGCCAATGCGGAGTCGTCGGGCCCGAGTTTGTCCTCGAGGTATCCCTTGAGCTCTTTACGGTTTCCATGACGGCTGGTGCCGATCAAAGCCCCGATTGCGGCGCCACCCAGGACTGCCGGGGCGACTGCGCCACCGATCAACAGGCCAACGGCGCCACCGGCGACCAAGCCCTTGCCGGTAGTCAAGCGACGTTGGTGCTTAAGTTTGAGCTTGCCGTTGTCCTTGCGGTAGACAGTCATCGCGGTCTTAATGTTGACCTGCTTGTCCTTCTCCAGTTGGCGCAGCGCATCATAGGCCTCACCGGCCGTGTCGCGTCCGCTGTAGGACATGATGAATAGACTTTCTTTCTTTTTATCAGACATGTTACCTCCAGTAACTTTGTTTTTCCTCGCCCGCCGGCCCAGGCAAGTCGTATTCATCATTAATGGGTGGCCGGCCCAGTCTCAAAAACGTGCGTCTATCTAAACCCTCGTTTTGCCGTACTGCGCTCAGTAAAACCTGAGCGCTCATAACTCCGACGAGCTTTGCGTTAAACGCGAGATAATGATCAGCTGGTAGTTTTTATACCCAGACCAAAAAGGAGAATCGTCGATTCACCTTATCGATACCATATCGCTTGTTGAAGAGCGGAGATTGGCTTCCTAAGTCTGCCTGAGGCGATAAACACCTATACGAGCGTTCTTAGCGGGTTATATCCTTCTCTATCTCTTTGCTGCGGTCCTCTCAGCCGAAATCCTCTCAGCCGAGGTCCTCATAGCTGAGGGAGGTGGATTCGAACCACCACCGACGGATTCAGAGTCTGCGAGTATATCGTACATTACGTCCATTATTTCTATCTATATGGGGTGGGATTACCAGAGTAATTATGGCATTCTCCAATATCTCCGTTATTTACATTGATTCTGATTCTATACGCAAAACATACGCAAAATAATTCAAGCGAGAATGGAATCGAATCGCTCGGCCGCTTCAGCCTGAAGCGAGGGCACAACGTGAGAGTAAGTGTCCAAGGTAGTTGAGATCTGGGAATGCCCTAGTCGTTCTTGAACGACTTTCGAATGAACGCCTATGATAAGAAGCAGCGTGGCATGCGTGTGCCTTAAATCATGAAAACGAATATCAGGTAATCCGAGCTCACGAATCGTTCGTTTGAAATGCTTGTAAACATTTGAAGACCAGTGCGGTCGACCATTTCTGGTCTTAAAAATCAATCCACTCTCAACTGTGTCGAAATGCTCGCGAATTACCTCCAATACGGTATTGGGAAGAGTGACAGACCTCTTTGATTTCTCGGTTTTGACATCGGTAACAACTAGTCCCTCGCCCTTAATTGGCTGTAATTGATGGACAATTTTGATAGTGCCATTAAATAGGTCGATGTCTTCCTTGTGAATTCCGAGTATCT
>DASRZI010000329.1:0-4565 GCA_035686605.1 Candidatus Zixiibacteriota bacterium | reverse complement strand
TTGTTGTGGTAGAACAGGCTCTCTGGCTCTACACGCATATGCTGCTCGAGAATCTCTCTTTTTATTACTGCCTCGGCCGTCACTCGTTTGCCCCTGGTTCGCATTATGTTAACCTGGGAGGCCTTCTTGTCGGTCGCCAGGTTGGATTCCAGGAAGAAATGTTGGACTCCTGGATACTGGTCCAAGATCCAGCTGCAAGCGGCGAAGGTTGCCCGGCCAACCATATTCTGTCCGGCCGCGTCGCCAGTAGTGAAATTGAACCGCAAATAGGCGAATTTACTGGCCAAATAGGGATCGATGTACTTTAGTTTTGCCACACGTGAAGTAGCTTCCGCTTCCTGGGCTATCCGGCTGAAGTTATCATCCACCCAAGTCACGAAATCGCGGGCCGCTCTGGCGTTTTCGAACACGAACACCGGGGCCCGCTGCATCGCATCTCCGATGACGCTGCAAGTCACACCTCCAGAGAGATTGAGTACTTTGATGCCCCTGTTGTACGAAGCAACCAACGTACCCTCGGTCGTCGCGAGGGGGATGATGAACTCGCCCTGAGCATGCTCACCATTTATCAGGATGGGACCGGCAAAACCGATGGGGACCTGGGCCGCGCCGGTGAAATTTTCGATATTTCCCTGGGTCGTCCGGGGATCAAAGGAGTAACGGAAAAGATGCTCGATTTCTGTACCACTGAAGTTTTCGACAAATTTCTGTCTCTCAGAAATGATCTCTTCACTATAGTCATCGACTTCATCGCGTGGAATATGAATCCTATCTTCCAGCTCTTCGGAGATTGCGTCTTCTACCTTTAGTTTGAGCATGCCAAAGGGCTTACTAGTGAAATGAATTTCTATCTTGTGTTTCCCAAGGGAAAGTGGTGGAACGATGCAGATTATGTCAAGTATTCGCCGCAATGGAAATTCAAGAGGCTCATCCTTAAGGTCGTCCGGGTGGACAATCCGGCCATCGGCCAATAACAAAGTGATCGACTGGCGGGGAACTTCAATTCCATCCAGCTTAATCAGATCCAAACCCGTGAAAGTACCATCACTAAGCCGGTTCTTTACCGAGAACTGGACCCCGTGATCAATATTTTTTAAGCTGCCGAAGGTATAAAGCTGCTTTAGTATCAAACTGGGAATAGCCAGGGCCATGGTAACCTCCGCTGATAAATGACTTTTATTCGTGTACCCTCTTCAATTTTCCACACGACATGGTTTGTTTCAAACATCAAGCGACCAGGAGCGATGATAGGTGATTGTAGGAAGGGTTTGAATACTTGCTCTAGTGTCTTTTCTCGCGACCATCCCAGCAAAGTAGACAGCGTAACCGTGATAATTCAGGATCGATGACGGAATAATCGTCTAGTCCAAGGTATTCCTACCTGTCCCAAGGGCTAAACCAGTTAACCTGCCGGGCCAGGACGAGGACGCCAATAAATACCAGAACTAATCACTAGAACAGGCTGCATATCTTTGTTCCCATCCACCCACCTCCCTACGCTGAAAGTGACTCCGCTATTCATCTTATCACGTTCCCGGTATGTGTATGCGGTGACAATATAACCGGGTGTCATTGTCACTGGTTAATCATTCCTCGATCATACCAGTGCAGAGCATAGTACCCAAGATAAAGCCCACAGGCCAACAAGTCTCGGTTATTCCATGATATATTACAAAGAATCTCGGTTTGAAAGTCGATTTTGGAATACACGGTACGCCAAGAGAAAGTAAAGAACACGTTTTGACTGGAGGAGATCAGGCCGTGCAGAAGATGCATCTCGAAATTCCCAAACGAATTGAAGCAGTCCGTATATACCTGCGAAGTTATGAGGCAGGTGATGGGCCGTGGTTCTACGCGATGAGTAAGCGAAACCGGGCTCATCTGGCACGATATGAAGCGGAAAATGTGGTGATGACTCTCGAGAGTGAGACGGATTCCGAGGTTGTGGTGCGTGGGCTTGCCGATGAATGGCTGGCCCGGAACTGCTTTTTCATGGGGGCGTTTACCAAGGGAACCAATGAATTCGTAGCCCAGATTTTTGTCGGACCGGTCAGCTGGGAGCTGCCTGAATTCGAAATCGGATTCTTCGTGGACAAAGACCACGAAGGCCGGGGATACGTATCAGAAGCCGTTGAGGCCGCGATGGGATTCATCTTTGGCAATCTCAAGGCTAAACGAATTCGTTTGGAGTGTGACGACACCAACGAGCGCAGCTGGCGGGTCGCGGAACGCTGTGGCATGGTGCGGGAGGGACATATCCGGGAAAACAAGCAAGGTTCGGATGGTCGTCCAAGCGGGACATTGATTTATGGGCTTTTGAAGAGAGAGTTCGAGGTACTTGATAAGGTATAGATAATGTGTTTCAGTTCATCGTGTCGCCACTGATACATGATCCGCTAGAAAACAAGGATTATCACCGCTATTTGAATGACGATGCTTATGACCAGGACGATGGTAAACGATGGGTGGCGCTTAAAGTTTGTCTTATGGTGGAAGATAATTCTGCCTAAGATCTGACCTGGAAAACCGCCTAGCAGTGTAAAAAGATGTAAAACACTTTCCGGGATTCGAGTTCGCTCTGTTTTTGACAGGCTTTTATCAATGCCAAATAAGCCAAATGTCACAATGCTGAAAGAAAGAACCCAAAGAATATACGGGTTCCAATCTGTAATTATGTAAAGTAATCCAAACAGCAGCAGCGCGGCGGCAAGGGAGATGATAGTCGCGTTGAATTGGTAACGGTGTCGTCTGTAGATTCTCGCCATAATCGTGTTCCTGTACTCTCAAATACTACCTGCGTTCATGACCATCATGTCACGGAGAAGTCTATCAAGCAGATAACTTTATCTCAAATCTGAAACGGCTCTTCGAAATCCCGGAGCCAGATAAACTAGAATCTCCTCTCCCGAGCCGGATAAGGTTGGAAAGGCGTTCGAGGTTCGAGGGTTATCCAGTCACTTGACTCGTCCAGATTTGACAGCGATCGGAGCACGTCAAATGTAATCCATCGGCTGGCATGAGGACGGGGTCGATATTCCCATAGACCATAAGGCCCTTGCTCATTCCTGGCGAATTCCACTAGATTCGATATACGCACATCCTCAAGGGAGCCACCTACTCGCCAGCATAAATCGAGAAAAAGGGCCGCGTCAAAGCGGGCGAAATACGTAAAAAGTCCGCGGGCGGGTTCAGCGCCCAAAACTCGAGCAACTTCGAAACCGAAAGCCTGCCGGTCGAGGTTTTCTCGCCCAAGAAGAAGGTCCAAAGCTCGTTTCGCCTCGGCAGAGCGCCGTCTTGATGGGTGAAGAGCCAAACAGATCAATGCAGCGGTGGTATTGGTCCTGCATCCCCATCTCGAATGGGGTATGCGACGGTAGCCGGCGACGCCCGCGAAGTTTCCCGAGGCCATACCTGAAGGCCAGGCGCCATCCGGAAGACGATTGTCCAGAAGCCATCCATAAGCCCTCTCTGACCTGGGATCTTCTGCCATCCCAATCGCCGCCAGGGCTCGTAGGGGCATAGATGTCTGTAATGGAATCATGGAATAGTTGCTGTAGCGATCACTGGATTCTTCGTCGCTGCCAAGGGGCCAAGATCCGTCATCATGCTGATTAGCGTACAAGTAACCTGCTCCACGATTGACACCTTCATGCTCGAGTCCATAACCTAAGTAGCCTAGTCGCAGCAGCGCCTGTGATGTAGCCTGAATAGCTGCACCGCGACCAGGCCGGCGCCAGGAACCGTTTGCTGATTGCTGAGACAGCAGTTCCACTAGCAGGGGATCTAAATCTCTTAATCCGACTAATTCGCGTAATTCCGGATCATTCTCCAGGCGTCCTAGCAGATGGCGCATGACCAACCACCGCAGGGCTGGTGAAGGATCGGCTAGCAGGAGCGGCGCCCAGGTTGCCTTTATCTCAGCGGTTGTTGTCATATAACACTCCCGTTCAGAGCCTCGCGTAAGAATGGAGCAGTCGGTGTTTCCAGCGACGCAAGTTGCTCAGGTGTGCCGGCAGCGATGACCTCCCCACCCTTTGGTCCGCCGCCTGGACCCAGCTCTATTAACCAGTCACAAGAAGCCAGGAGGTGCGGATGGTGTTCAATCACCACCACGCCATGACCCGCATCGACGAGCCGGTGGAGTACACAGTTCAATCTCAGGACATCCTCAAAATGTTGTCCAACCGTCGGTTCATCCAAAAGATACAGGGTCGGGGAAGATGACTTCTTTTTTAACTCGCGGGCGATCTTCAGCCGTTGGGCTTCTCCGCCCGATAAGGTACGACCTGGTTGGTGAAGAACCAGGTAGCCAACGCCAACTGAATGGGCCGCAGTCAGGGGCGCCTCTAGTCCCTTGACGTCGCCATAAATCTCAAAGATTTTGTCAAGCGACATTCCCGCTAACTCAGGTAGGGAATGCCCTCGAAGTTGAACATCCCATGCTTCCGGCAGGTAACCTGTCCCCTTGCAGCTTTCGCAGGCGGAGTAAATGGGTGGAAGAAAGCCCATATCGATCCGGTTCACTCCTCTACCGTTGCAAGAGGAGCACCCGCGCTGGAAATCTT
>DASRZI010000328.1:0-3490 GCA_035686605.1 Candidatus Zixiibacteriota bacterium | reverse complement strand
AATACCTCTCGATATCGAGAGGTACCTCGAGCTCGATGCCTTTGACGCCGAGACTCTATTAGTCGACTGGCTCAGCGAATTAGCTTACTGGGCAGAGGATGAACAAATTGTTTTCCGCGAATTTGCGCTGGAGATCAACTCGAACAATGCACTTGCCGCGACCATTCGTGGTGGGCGCGCGGATGAACTCGTCAAACATATAAAAGCCGTCACCTACCATAACCTCGCCATCGAGAAAACAGAGTATGGGGTGGAGGCAACGATCGTCTTTGACGTCTAACGTCTTCGACGTCTAACGTCTTCGACGTCTAACGTCTTCGACGTCTAACGTCTTCGACGTTTTTGACGTTTTAGGAGGTTCATAAATGGTATCTAGCGAGGATTTCAAGCAGTTGACTCCATACCTGTATGAAGTTCCAAAATCATACAGGGAGGATATGCGGGTTCCGGCAAGATTTTATGCGGATGCGGAATTGCTCCAGGCGATCAAGAACGACAAGAGCCTGACCCAGTTGGTCAATACGGCAACTATGCCCGGCATCGTCCAATATGCGTTAGCTATGCCCGATATTCACCAGGGTTATGGCTTCCCCATTGGGGGAGTCATCGCCACTCAGCTGCCTGACGGCGTTATTTCTCCCGGCGGTGTCGGATATGATATCAACTGCGGAGTGCGTCTCCTGGGTACGCATCTCGACCGGGAAGAGCTTTCGCCGTTCCTGGATGATCTTGCCACGAGACTGTATGCTAACTGTCCAAGTGGGGTGGGAAAGGGCGGCAGTATAAAGCTGGCAAAAGGGGAGCTGGACCGCCTGGTCGAGGATGGCGCTCGTTGGGCTCTCGGCCGGGGATTCGCCACTGAGCAGGATCTGGAGCACACTGAGGAAAATGGCCGAATTGAAGGTGCGGATGCGGGCCAGGTGAGCCGGCGAGCTATGCAGCGTGGTGCAGGCCAGGTTGGCACCCTGGGAGCGGGCAATCATTTTATCGAAGTGGACGTTGTCGACGAGACTTTCGACCAGATGGCCGCCGATCGAATGGGACTATCTCCTGGCCGGATCGTGGTCCAGATTCACTGCGGATCGCGCGGATTCGGACACCAGGTGTGTACCGACTACGTACGAAGATTTCAGCAAGTCATTCATAAATACGGCATCTCCATACCCGATCGGGAGCTGGTTTGCGCACCACTAAGCAGCAAGGACGGTCAGGCCTACCTGGCAGCCATGAAAGCTGCCGCCAACTACGCCTTCGCCAACCGGCAAGTGCTGACCCATCATATCAGGCGCAGTTTCGAGCAGGTGCTCGCCGGAAAAGTAGATAATCACCACCTATACCAGATCTACGACATCGCCCATAACATGGCAAAGATTGAGGAGCATAAGGTTGATGGAGAGATGATGGAGGTGTGCGTACACCGGAAAGGAGCCACGCGAGCCTTTGGCCCTGGTTCTCAAGTTCTGCCCTCGAACTACCGGGATATCGGACAGCCGGTATTGGTGCCCGGATCGATGGGAACCGCCAGCTGGGTGCTCTTGGGAACAGAAGGTTCTATGGAAAGAACCTTTGGCTCAACCTGCCATGGAGCCGGACGGACCATGAGCCGGACGAGAGCGAAGAAACAAGTATGGGGTGGTGACCTGAAGAAAGAGCTTGAGGAAGCCGGGATCCATATTCGAGCGGGCTCCTTGCCTGGATTGGCAGAAGAGGCGCCGATCGCCTATAAAGATGTGGATAGAGTTGTAGCGGTCGTCCATGGTGCGGGAATCGCCAAGAAGTTAGCCAGGCTCGTACCTGTGGCGGTGATCAAAGGGTGAGAGGAATTGAGAGGAAACAACACGGCCCTTGAATCGGAACCGCCTGATTTGGCGGATCCCCCTAAGCCGGAGAGAACGAGGTTCAATCGGGAGCACATGACCTGGCTGGCTGTGGTGTTCATGATCGGCCTTGCTGCCGGAGCACTTCTCGTCACCCTTAGCGGTCGCAGCAGCCCGGCACCTATATTAATCACCACCCGGCCGCCAATGGAGACACCTCAGCCAACAGGAACGCCGGCTCCGATTAAGGTTTTTGTGAGCGGTGAGGTTTTAAACCCGGCTGTCTACGAGCTGCCAGCAGGGGCGATCATCCAAGACCTGGTCCGTTCGGCCGGGGGTTTCACCAGTTCGGCCGAGCAGGATGTAGTTAACCTGGCCCTCACCCTGAGCGACGGAATGCATGTCCACGTACCAGGGGTGGAAGAGGATATCTCGGTGCCTGTGGTGTCTGGAGGATCTGGAACTGGTGGCCTGTCTGGCAATGGGCTGGTAAACATCAACCAGGCCTCTCTCCAGGAACTGGAGACACTCCCTGGCATTGGTCCTAGCCTGGCCCAGGCCATAATCGATCACAGGGAACTCATTGGCTCCTTCAACCGGATTGAAGATATTACAGATGTCCCCGGCATCGGCCCAGCCAAATTTGAAGCTTTGAAAGACCTGATCGCTGTCGAATAAGACCGGTCCTCCGGCAAGGGCGGGTCCTGCGTTAAGGGCCGATCCTCCGGCAAACGCCGGTCTTCCGGACAAGACACATGTCCCTTCCAACTGTAGGTGGACACGGGGGTCCGCCCCTACTGTTGTTGCCGTTAATTCCCCGTCATCCAAGGCCGGGCTTCCGGTCAAGCGACCTCTACACTTATCCAGCCGATTTCCTATCGGCCAAGGCCGGGCTTCCGGACAAGCGACCTCTACACTTATCCAGCCGATTTCCTATCGGCCAAGGCCGGGCTTCCGGCCAAGCCACCTCTACACTTATCCAGCCGATTTCCTATCGGCCAAGGCCGGGCTTCCGGCCAAGCCACCTGCATCTCTGCCACCTTCTTCTTGCCCCACGGCAGAGCGTCTGTTAGAATTACTGGCGTTAAAGGGGGCGTGGTGTAGTGGATAACACGCTGGCCTGTCAAGCCAGAGATCGCGGGTTCGATCCCCGTCGCTCCCGCCTAGTCAAACTACAAAGCCAGGGTACGACACCTTGGCTTTTTACTTTATGACCTCCACCTGCATATCCTTGCATATCTTGCTGAATACAAAATGGAAGGAATCAACGGCCTCAATTCCAACAATCATTTCATCGATTACGTTAACTACAATTGAACCAACCATAATTCGAGTTAAATCACGTTTCTCTTCCAACGACGCTGCAAACCACAGATCACCAATATTCTCCAGATAAGATCCAGCTTCAATTATTTTTGGGTTTTCTGGAACAACGAGCGTTTCCAGCCGTCTTCGCCAGCTCTCCCTCGAATCTCTATATTCCAAATCGCCGATAAGCATATCCTGATAGAGTCGCGCTAATCTCCTCAAACGTTCCTCAATCAGTTTTCTTTCTTCTATGATCGCTTCTCTTTCTTTCCCGTCTCCGGCCAGGCCTTCAATTCGTATCCTCCAATCATCTAGTAGTTCAATATCTGAGACTATATCAGACCATTGATCTTCAAGTTTATCAG
>DASRZI010000327.1:0-6283 GCA_035686605.1 Candidatus Zixiibacteriota bacterium | reverse complement strand
AAGCCAAAGGTACGAGGTCCTAGAAGCTGCATGCGATTGTAGGAAAGATTGCCTCGCCCACTTACCGGGTCCTTGGTGACCGTGATGCCTCCGGTGATAAAAGGGCCGCCATCGTGAAGGCCATGGGTTGGAATTGGCAAGCGACCAAGGTCTACTTGGTCACCGGTTATCACGTTCTGCATCCAGAGGGCTTCCGGCACAACCTGGGTCGGGACAGCCTCTGCCGGATCCAGGACCCGTCCCATTACCTCGGATATACTTGATACATCGCACAAAAGGGCCAGCGCCGCCAGGGTAGTACTTCCAACCGCCCCTGCAAAAACGGGCCAGTCGCTCTCCCCTGGTTGTTCAAAAATAACGGCCCCCCTGCCCTGACGCTGGCAGCTCGCGGCGACGTTCGCCAACTCATGTACCAGGCTAACTTGCCTATGCACATGGGTTAACTGTCCAGCTTCTTCCAGGACAGCCAGAAAACTACGCAGATCAAGAATTTGTTTCACAGAAGGTCAGGTTCGTCGAGAGAAGTGCATCACAGTTGATATTATGATTTAGCACATCAGTATTGTAAAATCAACCTAACGAATGTCAAGCGTGAATAAACTCTGTTAAGTATAACTTGACCCAGGGGAATGCATCGTTTTACGCAAGATAGGCGGATGGTCGCCAGATCAGCATGCCTGAAACAATCGAATCAATTGAGCAAAAGATTCAACGTGCCGATTCCACGAAAACAACCATGGATATAGAAAGCATATCGAAATACCCTCCGGATTTATTAACCAATCTGTATCGTCAAATGACATTGGTGCGCCAATTTGAACTGCGAGCTATTGAAGAGCGCCGTCGCGGTCTGATCCCAGGTTTCATCCATTCATGCGTCGGTCAGGAAGCCACGGCTGTAGGAGCGGGCACCGCTCTGAGCCAGGAAGATGTCATCACCAGCACCCATCGAGGGCATGGTCACCTTCTTGGCAAAGGCGGAGACCCAAAATACATGATGGCTGAGTTAGCCGCTCGTTCAACTGGCTACTGCCTGGGACGTGGAGGATCGCTGCATATCGCCGATTTTGACCTGGGTATTCTCGGGGCTAATGGCATTGTTGGCGGTGGTTTCCCTGTCGCCGTCGGGGCTGGACTCGCCTTTCAAATGCGCGGAGAGCCCCATGTGGCGTTAGCCTTCTTCGGGGACGGCGCAATTAACGAGGGATCCTTCCACGAAGCCGCCAATCTTGCTGGTCTTTGGAAGCTGCCAGTCATCTTCTTCTGCGAAAACAATCTCTATGGCGAGGGTACACCCTCGGACATGCAAACGCCCATCACAGATTTGGCTCTGCGGGCCCAAGGGTATGGCTTTCCCGGAGTTATTGTAGATGGCAATGATGTCCTCGCTGTCTATGAAGCCGTGCGACATGCCCGGAATAGAGCCCTGGCTGGTGATGGTCCGTCAATGATCGAGGCTAAAACCTACCGGTATCGCGGTCATTATGAGGGTGATCCCCAAGTATATCGACGCCCTGGCGAGATGGAGGCTTGGAAAGCCCGGGATCCCGTTCCCGCCTTTCGAGCACGGCTGCTGGCGGCAGGTGTCTGCGATGAGACAGGCCTGGTAGAAATCGAATCTTCCGTTCAGGAGCAGCTGGATGAGGCTGTTGCCTTTGCCGGTGCCTCTCCTGTTCCTGAGCAGGAAGAGGCATTGGAAGGTGTTTACGCCGATACGCATGGAGGACAGGTGTTTTAGTGCGCGAGATATCCTATTCGGACGCGATACGCGAGGCCATGTGCGAAGAGATGCGCCGAGATCCTAACGTCTTCCTCATGGGCGAGGATGTGGCGGTTTTCGGCGGTGTTTGGGGGGTTTCAGACGGAATGTTGGCCGAATTTGGCCCGGATCGAGTGCGCGATACACCTATCAGTGAAGCTGCGATTATCGGCGCTGGGTTGGGTTCTGCAATGAAGGGTATGCGTCCGATCGTCGAGATCATGTTTGGTGACTTTCTCATGTGCGCCGGTGACCAAATCGTCAATCAAGTAGCCAAAGCCCGATTTATGAGTGGAGGTAAGGCGCGGGTCCCATTGACCATTCGGGTTACATCCGGAGCGCCCGGTTCGGCCGCGGCCCAGCACTCCCAGAGCCCGGAGTCCTGGTTTATGAATATTCCGGGCCTGAAGATCGCCGTTCCATCAACGCCAGCCGACGCCAAAGGCCTTCTAAAAGCCGCCATCCGGGGGGAGGACCCTGTTCTTTTCTTCGAGCACAAAATGCTTTACAGTGAAAGAGGACCGGTGCCTGAGGATTCAGAGTTCACACGTCCCTTTGGGCAAGCCAATGTCCTCCGAACCGGCAGCGATGTGACCATCATCGGCGTCAATATCATGGTCAAGAAGGCCCTGGAAGCGGCCGAGCTGCTGGCCAAAGAAGGCATCAGCGTAGAAGTGGTCGATCCATGTACTTTGGTACCGCTGGATAAAGAGACCCTCATTCGATCGGTAGCCAAAACGAGCCGAGTAGTCATTGCCCATGAGGCGCACCGGCGCGCAGGTCCGGCAGCCGAGATCGCGGCCATCTTGGCCGAAGAAGCCATCGAATACCTCGACGGGCCGATCCTCCGCGTGGGCGCCAAGAACGTCCCCCTGCCCTACAGTCCAATCCTGGAAAATTACGTCTTGCCCGGAACGAATGAGATCGTCGAAGCTGTCAGGATGTTGGTATAGAGATGTCTGCTGTTGTTGGCTACGAAGTCGTCATGCCGAAGCTGGGCCTCATAATGACCGAGGCCAGGTTGGCCGAGTGGTATAAGCAGGACGGCCAGCGGGTTGAGATGGGGGAACTGTTGTTCGCTCTGGAGAGCGAAAAGTCCACCCTGGATATCGATGCCCCTGCTGGCGGCACCCTGCAGATCCTCGTGCCAGAGGGCGAGACGGTTCCGGTGATGACTCCTGTCGCCCGCATCCTCGGGGACGATACCACCATTCCTGGGGCGCCATTCGAGCCAACGCCAGTTCCACAACAGGATCATCCTGTTGAGAAAAGTACTCCTCGATCCAGAGCGATATCATCTCCTGACGGCGAAATCCGAGCGACGCCTAAGGCACGGTCAGCTGCTCGCAAGCGGAGCATCAACCTCGCCGGTATGCGGGGAAGCGGCCTGAGGGGTATGGTGGTGACGGCCGATCTCGACCAGATTGCCAGGATGCCTGTTGTCGACGTAACGCCGGTCGCGCGAAGAATGGCTGACGAAGTTGGCCTGGATCTAAACGAGATACAAGGCACGGGGCCTGGCGGCCGTATCACTCGAGATGATGTATCCCGCCGGTTGGCGGCAGTTGTCGCGCAATCAACAGCCCCTTCACCCAGCCAACGCCTGCCTTTGACCGGATTGCGGGGCATCATCGCCCAAAGACTATCGGAGAGCTGGCGTGAACGCCCCCAAGTCACGCTGACGACCGAAGTAGAGGCCACCGATCTGGTCAACCTCAGGAAGCAGCTTGGGGCGAAGACCGGACAGAGTATTTCGTTCAACGCTTTCTTCATTCTTGCAGCAGCCCAAGCTCTGCGGGAACAGCCGCACGTAAACGCCCGGTTGACGACCGGCGGTCTCGTCAAATTAGAGGATGTCAATATCGGCCTCGCCGTCGATACAGACCGGGGACTGCTGGTGCCGGTGGTACAGAATGCGGATACCAAGACCTTAGTAGAGCTGGATAGCGAATTGAAAACGCTAGCCCAGCGTGCGCTGAACGGCGAGTCTCTGCCCGATGAGCTGACAGGCGGCACTTTTACTATCACCAACCTGGGCCAATATGGGATTGATGCCTTTACGCCGATCATCAATCCGCCGGAAATGGTTGTGCTCGGCATCGGTCGCATATCTCCCCGGCCATTTGTTGTTGGAGGGAAGCTGGAAGTACGAGATACGGTAACGTTGAGCCTCTCTTTTGACCACCGTCTCATAGATGGCGCGCCGGCGGCCCGTTTTCTTCAGCGTATCGCAGCCCTCATCGAGTCTCCATCCGAACATGTAGGATTGAACCATGGAATTGAATAACGCCGTTGTCCTTATCACTGGGGCGGCCGTTCGTGTTGGTCGGGCCATTGCTTTGCACCTCGCACAACGCCAGGCGCACATCGCCTTCAGCTACTACCTGGACGAAGAACCGTGGCAAGAAACTCAGGCTGAGATTGAAGCCCACGGTGTGAAATCGCTGGCGGTGCAGACAGAGGTGCGATCCCATGAGCAAATACTGGCCCTGGTGGAATCGACTATCGAGCACTTCGGTCGAATAGACGTGTTGATCAACAACGCTTCGATCTGGATTAAATCGCCCTTTCTCGAGATCACGGAACAGGAATGGGATTTGGCCCTGGACGTCAACCTGAAAGGACCGTTTTTGGTCGCCCAGGCGGTCGCCCCGCACATGCTGGCCCAGGAGCGGGGCGTTATTTTGAACATCGCCGATTTATCCGCCTTCCAGGTATGGCCTGGATACGCCCATCATGCCGCTAGTAAAGCGGGATTGGTATCGCTGACAAAAACCATGGCGGTGGAACTTGCCCCAGCGGTGCGGGTGAACGCCATCGCACCAGGCACAATAATGCTGCCTGACAACTACACACCGGAAAAGAAGCAGTGGGCGATAGAAAAGTCGTTGCTGAAACGCGTCGGCGATCCGAAAGACGTGGCCAATCTGGTGGTCTTCTTGATTGAGAACGAATTTGCGACCGGATCGGTTTACTTCATGGATGGCGGCCGTTCGCTGGTATGATGCTCACGAACAAGTTTTTCGCCCTGTCACTTCTTTTTCTGGCTGGGCGACCGGATGGATCTGGAAAATTCGGGAGGGCATTACGGTAGGCTCAAGACGATTCTGGTCCCACCTGGTATTGTCGACCAGGAAACCGCACAGCGGAGATTATTTACCCGGACCAAGTATTCAATGGCCTGGCTGAACTGGTTAACCAATGGGAACAATTCTGATTAAAGATGGGGCCATACGGTCCCCGGACGGCTGGCTTTCACCTGGCTATGTGTACATTGGCGGAGAGCGGATCGAAAGCGTAGAAGAAGGACACCCTCCCTCAAAGCTCTTAGCTGAAGCCCAGGAGATCATTTCAGCGCCACATTGCGCGGTAATGCCAGGGCTGGTTAATGCCCATACGCACCTCAGCCAAACATTTATGCGTGGACTGGCTGGAGGACGTCCTCTTCTGCCCTGGCTTAAAGAGCTGATTTGGCCCTTGCAGAATGCCCTCACCCCGGATGATCTTCGACTGGCAGCACTGCTCGGATTGGTGGAAAACTTACGCTATGGCGTCACTGAGTTGTGCAACCATCACAAGGTGGTGACAACACCTGAGCATACGGACGCCGTTTGCGACGCTGCCTCGACCTTCGGGCTGCGAGTAACCCTGGCCCGAGCCTGGGCCGATCGAGGATCCAATGCGGAGTCGCCGGAGTCTATTGAAGAAGATCTGATACGTCTGTTTGAACGGTGGCGAACCTCCGACCGGTTGAAGATCGCCAATGGTCCAATCGCTCTCTGGCGCTGTTCGGCCGAGACCCTACAAAGCACCCATTATCTGGCCCGAGAATACGATTCTTTCAGCCATTTCCATGTCTCAGAAAACCAGGATGAAGTGGAACTCTCGGTAGATGAATATGGAAAGCGACCTGTTGAATGGTTGAAATCCCTCGATCTATTGAATCCGGATACCCAAGTAGTTCACGCTGTGTGGGTTGACGAAAGTGAAATAGATCTTTTGGCTCTTACCGGAGCGCCTGTCGTTCATTGCCCAGTGAGCAATGCAATCCTTGGCTCAGGAATTGCCCCTGTTGTCGACTTTCTGCGAAAGGAAGTTCCTCTAAAACTCGGGACAGATGGGCCAGCCAGCAATGATACCCAGGACATCTGGGAGACTCTCAAAATGGCCATATGTTTGATCCGTGCCAATACTCTTGATGCGACTGCACTGCCACCGGCTGATTCTCTAGATTTGGTGCTGGGATCAAAGGCGTTGGAGAGCGGCTCGCCGGCCGATCTCATCATTGTGAATTTAGATCGTCCCAGCGCTGTGCCCGTTCACGATATAGACTCCACCCTGGCATTGAGCACCCATGGATGCCACGTGGAAACAGTCATCGTCGGCGGCGACATATTGATGCGTGATCGAGAGGTCTTGGTCCTTGATGAAAAAGCGCTTTTGAACGAGTGTCGTTCCGCTGCCGGTCTGCTGAGAAAACGCGCAGGCGTGAATTGACCGTTTCTTGATTCAGCCACTTTCTAA
>DASRZI010000326.1:0-30600 GCA_035686605.1 Candidatus Zixiibacteriota bacterium | reverse complement strand
GACTTAGACAACAGACGTAAAAGCTTTATAACGGCCGCCGCTATCGATAAGACGATAATGGCAGCCAGCCAGAATGACTGGGTCGATGCCAGGTCAACGGTCATCCAGTGCCCGCGAAATCCGGCGGTTAATGGAAACCCGATGAGCGATAGGCCACCGTATACAAACAGCGCCAATCCAACAGGCGAGATCCTCGCCAACCTTCGCGT
Source organism: Candidatus Zixiibacteriota bacterium (assembly GCA_035686605.1). Classification (GTDB taxonomy): domain Bacteria; phylum Chloroflexota; class Anaerolineae; order Promineifilales; family Promineifilaceae; genus UBA11865. Next base: position 30,391 of record DASRZI010000326.1, on the reverse strand, counting down.
TGACACCGTCAAATCTACCGCGCTGAATTCAGAACCTAGCTGGAAGCGCATAAATCCGAGACCCATTCCAGCCAATATCAAACCGGCAACCCGGGCTATCAATAAGCTCATTATGAGCTCGGGTCTAGTCCTGTCTAGGAATGAGAAAGCGAGCATCACGATGCCTACATCGATTAGGATGAGATATCCAAATAGACGACCAAGTGACCGGGCAGTCATGCAAAATAATCCAGCCAGGATTAGGGTTAGCGCACCACTCAACCGGATCAGTTGCCAGAACTGAGAGCTTCCCTGGGCTTCAGGAGTTCCAATAAGAAGGATGAGACAGAAAGTGATTATCATCATCTGTGCCAGGCCGATGATAACCGCTGGAACGAGAGTCTGGGATTCGCTAACAAGAGGAGCGACCCATATTTGAAATGGGAAACCTGCCATAAGGATCACGAAGGCAATTAGGTAGAGGGCGGCGACCGAGCCCATTAGCGGAATTTGATCGGATTCAAGGATCCAACCTGCAATAAGGATGAAAGGGACGGCCAAAGCAACCATGGTCAGGTATCGGAAGGCTGCCATAGTCGAGCCAGCGCGCTCTGCCTGTATCAACAGTGCAAGCAGTCCGGCAGCGACAAGCAGAAGTACAGCGCCGAAGACAAGAGGACGGACCATCAATGCCCCTGCCAGGGGCGACAATACGGCTAGAGAAAGCGGTATAAAGACATACCCTTGAGGGAGGATGGCGGCAATCAGGAAAATGAAGATTAGGGTCCCGTAGGTGAACAGCAAGATGCTGCGAATAGATGCGGTGAGAGTGATCGCCCTTCCAAGGACAACCCACTCTTCCCCTCGAATAAATCCCCCAACCTCCGCCTGGCTCGATGGATCCAAATCAATACTTGCCACTATTAAGGTGAAAATTAACAGCAGAACAGATGCCGTCAATCCAGCCACCTTTGGCCATTTTCGCAATGGAAAGAGTAACATGGCCAATACGACGGGCCCGAAGAGGAGTAAGAAAGGGCTAGGCATTGGTCCCCATAACTACTTGGTAGAAGTCCTTAGAAGACAGGAGCTTTCTAGGCCGGAACTCACTCCCCGATCTAGAGATTCCTTCAGGCGAAGCGTCGTATCTTGATATCCGGCGGCTGACAGCAGGTTTGTGTTTCATGATGCTAATCGAATAGGGCCGCATACGCATGGCGAGCTTGAGTAAGATAAGAAATTACCAGGGCCATCACTAAGTTCGCAGTTGCCAGAAAAACCAGCATCAAGACAGATTGCTCCAGACCGCTGTAGAAAAGCTCAAATCCGGTCATAAAAGTCAGTAATCCCATCCCGGCCTTCAGTGGCTCACTGGTGAAACTAAGATTGACCAGACCGAGACCAACCAGGGCAAAGATGGCCAGCACAAAGTAATCGGGAACGACGGGCAGCTGGAATTCAGGCCTTTGCGATAGGGTCCATACAACCAGAATCACCATCAAAGCAAAGAATACTCGGAAAGGAGTATCAGTCGGCAGCATGTAGGGTCCAAGACGTAGAAGGCGTTCATCACGAAGCTGTACGGCCTCCTCGTCAGTTACATCAGAAGGTAATTGACCCCAGTTAACCTGCCTGGCGGTAAAGTACAGGATTAGACAAATAAAAAGACCAACTAATACCTTAATGAATGCTAACTGCGGCTCAATCACATCTGTGAACAATAATCCGACGACCAGGTATTGGATGGCGAGGGCTAACACTGACCAGCGCCAATCCCTCACGATGAATATAGTGAAGGCAGTTATTAGGACGATATACGCGGCTAAAGATCCACGTAGAAAGTCAAAAAACTCCAGAAACTCAAGTATGTTTGGAATATCTATCATTGATTCTGATCTCGAAAAGAGTGCAGCAGGCTAAACAACCCTGGCAAGCCACAAGATCACGGCCAACAGGAGCAACCATAACATGCCACCTTCGCCCTCAAGAATGGCCGCCGCCTCGCGGATAAAAGCACCTGTTGCGGTAGCAATCGGATTTAGAATTTGTATTCCTTTTTGGAGAGGTATTTTAAGATGAAATGCTCCACTAATCGCGTCCGTAAAATCTGAAGCCTTTATCGCGTACCAACTAATAGCCAGGGCACCTAGAATGGAAACTAGAATCAAGATCCAGTTGATTAGGTCACCGCCTACGTCAAGCGAACCGGGTAGAAGGATTAATCCCAGAGCCGGGAGCGAGAATGCAAACAGAAGCCTGGCCTGACCCGTCCTCGACAGCTCCAGCGGCTCTCCATCGTTTGATGCTTCCCGCACCAGCAATAATGAGGCAGCCAATACCGGCATCATTGCGACGGCTGTGACAATTGCCAGGATAAGCTGGCTTTCTGATATTTGTCCTTGGTACAGAGATGACAGTCCTAGAAATCCTGCCGTGAGGGGAATCCCTGCGATAGCGGCCACACCAATCCAGACCGGCAATTTGTATAGGGTGGATAATCTGCCCTGCCAGTTTACGCCTAAGTATATGACACCAGCTCCAAGGACAAGAACTTGATTCATCATGCTAACGGTGGTCGCGTTTGACCAGGCTCCAGCAAGCAGGATCAGGCTGGTCAGCGCCATGACGATCGCTCCCAATACAACCCTGCTTTTGTCCAGATTCGACCACGATATGCCGATGCTGTAAATAAGGCCCAGGAGACCAAAGACAGTCAATAGCAGGGTGTAGGTATTACCGCCATCGACGCCATTTGACGCCAATCTGGACAGCAAAAACGCTCCAGCAGCGGATGGCGCAAGATTGACAAGGGCCACAGAACCTGGGACAAATCTTCCTTTGACCGGTCTCCACCAGTTCAGTGGGAATGCACCCAGCATCGCAATGGCAGCCAGCATGGACCAGACCCTGGCCGATGCAGATAAACTCTCAGGGCCCCTCACCAAATCTGTAAGAGAGGGTTGTGAGGCCATCGCCAATCCCAAAAACAACAAACTAAGCAGCATCACTCCCGTTCGAGTAATCGTTTCTCTGCTATCATGCCGATCCTTTCGCGCTGCCCATTCCAGCAGAACCCATGATCCCGCGATGAGCGTCCAGCTTGTAGCAACTGCCGGCAAAGAGACAGTCCATATCGACAAAAGAACGCCGACCGCTAGTAAAAGGCAAGCCGATGGGGTTGATCGTCTCCTAAGCGAACTCCACCCTTCACCCTGGAAATACCGGTTGGCGGAGATCATGATCAGCAGCGAAGCAGTCAGTAATATGAGTACTGCGAAACTTACTAACCAGGCTGACTCATCTACCGCGAGTCGCCACATGGTACCACCGGAAGGTGGTTGGTTAATATCTTCCGAAACTACAAGGGGAAGGTCTCGAAAAGCGAGAAGCCAGACGATCAGGGCAAAAACAGCGGAAATCCCGGCTGTATCGGCGCTGAAACGCGGTCGATATCGAGCCAGGAGTAGTGAAGCGATTGCACCACCGAGTAGGAGGGCAAGTGGCAATATGAGGAATGTGTACATGGTTAAACCAATAACGCCGGTGCATTGTAACCATACAGGACAGAGAAGGCAATACGCCATCGGGCAAATTCTATAGAGGTCGGCGCCGCTAGCGACTGCTGATTTTTGCGAAACTTCATTCGAAACCGGTGGGCTAGCCGGGGGGTCAGACAAATTCAGCGCTGCTGGTATAATCCATGGAGATGTTTTGTCAGGTAAGGTTGGAATGATTAAGATACTCTCAGGTAGGCCGGACCTTCTCCTCATCCTGCTCTCGATTATCCTCGTCGCCTGCCGAACTGAGATAGAGGTTCCGACCCTGGTACCGGCGGCTCAAGTACCGGCGGCCGAAGCACCCCCCACTCAATTGCCAACCAGCACTCCTGTTCCAACCTCTACTTCGACGCCAATTGTAGATACACCAACCCCAACGCAAACCCCAACGCCGACGGTCACGCCGGTCATACCACGTATCGAAGAAACTCCTTTTGCTCAAAGCGGCGTTAACATCACCTCGCCACGCGAAAACGCGGAGATCGTTCAAGGACATGAGGCGTTTGTAGGAGGATTCGTCCAACTCGGACCGTCGGAAACGCTATCCGTCATCCTTGTAAGTGCGACAGGACAAACCCTGGCTGTTGCCGATGTTGACCTTCATCAATTCAGCAATTGGGAAGGAACGCTGGACTTTCCTGTGTCGTACTCCGGATCCGCGTGGGTCGTCGCCAGGGTGTTGGATAGTGATGCGGGGATCATCGCTCAGGATTCCCAGGCGGTTGCTCTGGCTCGAAATCCCGAGGTTGAAGATCGTTATCTGGATCTGTATCGGCCGGAAGTTGGGAAAGCGGTCGTTGCTGGCTACAACATGTTCTTCGATGGCTGGGTCCACAATCCAGTCAACAACCTCATAGCCATTTCGTTGTGGAGTGACAATTGCCAGGTGCAGAAAGCAGTGCAGAGTTTTAGACTTCGCGGCAGCGGATATTGGCAAGGCTTTCTTGTTATTCCCTCGGATGTGAGCGGTCCGGCATGCGCCATCGCCCACTTCGGTGAGGAAGGTGAAGAGGACAGGAGAGAGGTCCAAATTGAGGTAGATGTTTTGCAGCCAAGCGCCGACGATGCCGTAGGCGTACTCGTGGGAAACCCTCCGCCGGATAGCGTGGTCGAACCCGGTTCGACCCTATTGTTATATGGAACATCCTACAATGCTCCTGATGGCGAAGTACGTATAACAATCCTTTCCGAGGACGGTCGCCTGGTGACTGAGGGCATTACCTCAGCGGACATCTTTGGTTATTGGGAATTATCGCTGTTCATTCCAGTAGAAGCCGGGGGAGTCACCGAGATAGCGGCCGAAATTGGTGATAAGGACGACGATAGCTACGCAGAGCACCGTATAGTTATTCAAATCGAACCGGGTAGCTAGACTTCAAGTCTGAGCAGAGGTCTGTGGTTTGTACTGGTTGCTAGCAGTTTTCTATGGACCTCAACAAATTGGGCAGCTCTTCCCTCGCAGTTTGTTCTCCCAACGATATGAGCTCCTGGAATTGACCAAAGCGAAAGAATGATCTCCCTGCCGTCTTAGGAGAAATCAGGAAATCCGCTGTCCCAATTCCACCGCCGGTGTTGCGAATTAGCGTTTCGAGAACCGTGATACCTCTACCTAGCAGTCCTCCATTCCGTTCATAATTGGGTTCGAAAACATCGACCCCGATTACAAAATCGGCTCCGAGTTCGCGAGCGGCGGCCGAAGGTAAGTTATCTACAATTCCCCCATCCATTAAGAGGCGACCGTCTATCTCGACTGGTCTGATTAGTCCAAGTACGGCACAGCTTGCATGAACCGCTTTTGCCACTCTCCCTTGTCGCAGGACGATGCGTTCGCCAGTTGATATATCTGCGGCGACAATCGCCAGCGGCTTTTTCAGATCGCTAAAATCGATGGCTCCCAATTCCATCTCCATCCATCGTTCCAGCCTATCGAACGAAAAAATCCCTGCCTTAGTCTGATCTCGGCTGGCGATGCGCCTCCAGCGGACATTGGCCGCCATCGTCTTCATTTGATCAGGTGCGATACCCGCGCAAAAGACAGCGCCGATAACAGCACCGGCACTGCATCCAGCGACACAGTGTATGGGGATTCCTGCCTCGACCAATATGGATAAGACGCCAAGATGCGCCATTCCCCGGGTCGCCCCACCTCCAAAAGCCAAGCCGATCTTCATATTATTTGTGGAAAATATTACGATCTAGGCCGGCCATTCAGTGTCCACCTTTTGACAGGCGTTAACCAGCTCGACGGCTGCTTTCGGCGCCTTTAGCACCTTCATCATGTTGCCTTTCATTTTCAGCTGGCGGGATACCAGGGCCCGGATCGGATCAACCTTTCCCTCTAACACTTTCCGCCATACCGGCAGAGGGCCGTTGATGACAAATTCCGAGCTTTGGTTCGAAGGATCGACAACCTCAAATGCGTCACGGCACTCGCCATGCCAGAGGTCCATATACATGAAGACCCCTTCCCGCTTATCGGGGACCGCGGTGACCGCAAAGATGATGTCACCCTCCCAGTTGTTTGCTGCTTTCTTATATTCTGCGCTCTTGTTTACCTCGACCATTGCGGCCTTGATCCATTCTTCAGTGGGAAACAGAATCGCCATCTTGAATTCTCCTCATTCGCAAGGAAAGTTGACTAGCTTAGTAGCCCTTGCTCCCTCAGAACCTCTGGGTAAAGAGTCTGGCATTCTTGAAAGAGGTCGGCAAGAGAGGTCACTTTCCAAACAGAACCATGTACCCTCAGAGCATTTGACGACAGTGCTTTGGACAATGTCAGCGTCCCAAGCAGGATTTGATTTAAGGTATCAGTCGACAGCTCAGCAAAAATCTCAGGTCGAATTCTCACATCTCCGAATTCGACCGTCGCTGGTCGCCGCCGGCCGTTTATGAGGAATGTTACTGACGGTTCGCTGCATCGAAACTGCATCAGCAATTTTGCCTTTTCTACGGGTCCAGCCGCCTCTGGATTCTGGGACAGCAATCGATCGAAAAGAATCTTAGCGCAGGTTTGGAATTGCTCACTGCTTTCGAAGACTGCCATCTTAGCCAGAACCCATCTCTTCTTGCTCGAGCCGATTGGTGATCATGTCCTGGATGCTCGTCCTTGCCATGTCTGCCACCCGAGAGTAGATCTCCAGTTCGGTATATTGACCCATATCCAGCTCTGATGGCCAAATCGGTTCTCCGAATTCGATCACCACCTTGCTAGGTACCGGCAGCATGCTGCCCATTCGTCTGCTCGGTAGCTGCAGGAAATTCGCCATCGCTGGAAACTGTGCTGCCCTCTTACGAGCAGCCTGTCTGGATCGGTGAAACAGAGTATCTGCTGAAGAAATGAAAGATACTGGGACGATTGGCGAACTCGTTTCCATAGCCATCTGCACGAAACCCGTATCTTTGAACCGCGATACTTTGAGGCGTTCTTGGGAGTTTCGACCTTTCAGAGAATAACCTTCTGGAAATACGCTCACTAATTCTTCCTGCTCCAACAGCCGGACTCCATTATCGACCGAATTCAACGCCTGCCCGGTCTTAACCGCGAGAGATGAGAGGAATGGCAGAGCCGGAATCTCCGCGGAGTACAAATTTCTCACCAGGCGTTGGGCTGGATGTTCATTCAGGAACGCAGCCATCAATAAGATTGGATCCCACGGAGGTTGGTCAGTGTGATTGCATACTAGTACAGTCCGTTCATAGTCAGGAATCTTTTCCATGCCCGCGCACTGGACCCGCCAAAAGTAGTTGTATAAGAAATCGAGGAATGGACGTGTCGTTTCGATGAGCTCCCAATCCAAACCCCACTCGTCGATCTCGTAGTCGCCTGATATCCTGCGTTTGAGGAGGTCACTCTGGTATTCCAGCGTATTACTGGCCATGTACCACAAGCCTTTCCAAGTTTCTCGATCGAGCAAGTCCTCTCTAAAGACGCCTCGAACTCTATCTAATAGGGATAGCGGGCTCGATGGCGTCTCCTCCTCCGATGGTTCGTCTTGAGTAACCCCCATCTCAGGAGATGTATACGGCGGAGGTGTGTAATCTGGAATGACCTTCCGTACCCGGACCATCAGGTCGTCGAGTTCTTGAATAAGCTGCCGCTGCAGTTCAGGATCACTCATTGCCTCATCAACGTCTGAACCTCTTAAAGAGTCTCCATCAATCTCGATCTCAATCTCATTCGAGGTCGGGTGAATCCGACAGAAATCCGAGCCGATTCTAGCGTGATTCTTGCATCGAGTACCGGATTTTGTCAGGGCTTTGCATTGATTGTTTCGCGTTGGTTCCTCGGTCATATCTTCCCTCACGTCGGAGTTCACAATCGGATCAGACCTCACTTACGCTCGCCTGATTCACGAAGATTCTCATTCGCCGGTATCTACCTTGCCAGTCCTCAACTTCTCTCTTTGCTGCATGATCTCTCGCATATGCGCCTCGGCAGGAGGTAATACATCTTCCTCGGACTCCTTCAAATCCGGCGACCATCGTCCGGCATACTCGAGCAGTGCTTCCTCAGAGCTGATCGTCGGGCTAAATCCCAGTTCAGAGTGCATCTTTGAAGTATCGGTTACCCAAGGAAAGCGCAGGTAATCCCAGTCAAGTGGCGGTTGATGAGAACGCCCACACTTTCTCTTTCGAGCCTGAATCAGGCTGCGATAAGCGAGAGGATGAATAATGGGCAACGGCAGCCGACGGATTAGGCGCAGCATCCGTGTGAGGGGCATAGTTCCCTCAGCCGCTATGTTGAATGGGCCGTCAGCTCCGTTCAAAACCGCATATGCTATTGCTTCCACGACGTCTTGCTCGTGTATGAGCTGCATGACCGGGTCAAATCCCAGAAGTATTGCTGGATTAGGTTGGTTCAAAAAGCGTGTGAAAGGCGTATCTGCCAAAGAACCGACGATATTCGCGAATCTCAGAACAGCAACTGATGTTTCAGATTCCTCATCACGAAAAGCCTCGGCCATTGCTTCGACTTCGAGCCAATCATGCGTATACCCGTAACTATGACTTCCTCTTAAGAGCATATCTTCAGTCAAGAGAGCAGGGTTATCTGCATGCGCTCCATATACGGCAGTACTGCTTTTGAGGACGATCTGCCTGACTCCAGCTTGGCGTCCTGCCTCGAGGATGGCCTTCGTTTCGTTAACATTTTCGGCGCTTATACCTACGTTGTGTTCGACACTCTCCAAGAAGCGCAGATGGCAAATGACCTCAACTTCTTCGGCCATGAGGAAATCGGAGAGTAGAGGATTTTCAATACCTACATCAACATAGTCCAGACCCTCAATGTCGATGCAAGGTGGATTCTGGTCCAGACCGATGACGTGCAAATCTGGCTCGAGGTGAAGTCTGGCGGCTGCCCGAGCTCCCCAGTAGCTGGAAATCCCGGTGACCAGAACGACTTTCATGCTATTCATCGGCGCCTCCGGTGAAAAGGTGATAATTCTTCGGCTGAGCAACTAGATGCCAATGATTAGATCGGTACGCTTTGCAAAGTAACAGCCGTTGACGCACTCCTGCGTCATTAGACTTTATTATACAAGTACAGGTCGCCTTGAAAAGCAGGTCAAAGGCCGACTATAAGATCCGCTGCTCGCTGGTTGAATGATGTTTGGTAAATCAGGTCGTACCATCGTCTTTTAAGCAGGTAAACTCGAGGGAAATCGAAGGCTGTTGACACTCATGACGCAACGCGTTATAATTCTTTTATAACGCAGTGCGTTATATTCTGTGGAGTGTTATTTAATACGTTTTAGGAGGCACTAAAATGGCAGAGGAAATTGAAGTAACCGAAGAAACCCTGGAAGATGAGGGACCCAACCCGATGTTGGATCTGGCACGAAAAGTGGTATTGGCAACGATTGGTGCCGTAGCCTTAACCCAGGAAGAACTCGAGAAATTCGTACACAAGCTGATCGAACGCGGTGAGATAGCCGAGCACGATGGCAAAAAGCTGATCAAGGACGCAAGAGAAAAGCGTCGTAGCAAGACCGACGAAGTCCGCTCCGGAACGGAAGGACAAATCGATCGACGAATGGAAGATATCTTGGGCCGGATGAATATCCCAAGCAAATCAGATATCGAATCTTTAAGTCAAAAGATCTCGACCTTATCGGACAAGATTGACGAGTTAGGTCAAGAATAAAGCGATAAAACTCTGAACAAACCTCTAGGGGAGAGGATCCCGCCAGCGTCCTTTGTACGTTGGACCGGATATCCTCTCCCCTTTTTCTATTCCTATTTGGCACGTTTCTCGTCTCAGTTCTATAATCAATTAGTGACTTTCACCCCTGTTAATAACCTCGAATATTAGCAGCAAGCAACCACTGAATTCCAACGGACCGAGCGGATAGAGATCATGATCAATATCAAGCGTTACCCTAATCGGAAACTCTACAATACAAACACAAAACAATATATCACGCTTGATGGGATATCGAGTCTTATTAGGGACGGCGAGGAAGTCATAATCCTGGATCACGCGTCTGGCGAAGATCTGACGGCCGTCACCTTAACTCAAATCATTTTGGAGCAAGAGAAGAAAAACTCTGGGTTCCTTCCGCGCTCAGTCCTTACTGGTCTGGTCAAAGCAGGGGGTGAAACGTTAACCTCCCTAAGACGAACCCTCGCCTCCCCGCTGGATCTAATTCACCACGTTGATCAAGAGATCGCCCGCCGGCTGCAGATTCTAGTGGACCGGGGAGAGATAAAGATGGATGACAGCCGTGAAATGCGAAGAAAACTGCTTAATATCGACCGCGAGATTGACGGCGTCGAAGTGCTCACAGAAGATGAGCTCTCTCGCCTGATTGATGAACGTGGTATACCTACCCGCGATGAAGTTGCTCGATTAAACACTCAGCTTGACGATTTGGTTGCCAAGCTTGATCGATTGAGTTCGAAAGAGAATACAGACTGAACCGGGTGTCGTTCCTTCGAACCTGATTAGGGGAGCTGCAAACAGGAGGATTTCCTTATGGATATAAATGGAACATATACATTTGACGCACCGAGAGATGAGGTATGGAAAGCCGTACTGGATCCAGAAGTTCTCTCGAAATCTCTACCGGGAATTGAGGGCCTTGATAGTATTGGGGAAAATGAGTACCAGGCCAAAATGAAGATTCGCATGGGTCCAGTCCAGGGCCAATTCAATGGCACAGTACAGCTCGTGGATCTGGATCCTCCTAATGGATATCACATTTTGCTTGACGCTTCGGGCGCTCAGGGATTTGTCAAAGGTGAGGGCGATTTGTCACTCGCCGAGCTTGATGGCGGCACCGAACTTACCTACAGCGGAGAGGCCCAGGTTGGTGGTCGCATCGCCAGCGTCGGTCAGCGACTCATTGAGAGCTCTGCCCAAGCACTGATCCAGCAAGGACTCCAAGCCTTCGACGCTCAAATCCAAGCCCGTATGAAAGGCGAAGAGATCGGTGAAGATGCGCTATTAGCCGAGGCGCCATCCGAGATGGAGTTTGCCTTCGGAATGACCCAGAAGATGTTGGAAGACCTGGTACCAACAGAAAAACGCGGAGAATTACTTCGCGCAGGCGTCACCCTGCTCGCTTTCTTGGTCATCGTCAAGGCTGTTTCAGATTGGTGGACGAATCGCCTCGCCGCTCGAGTTGCTGAGTTAATCGAGCAAAAGAGGGTTGCGTAACCGGATTACGCCATAACTTTGCGCAGCATCCAAGCCACCTATCCTCTGTACAACTCGAACAGGTAACGACCATGCCACCTGTTCGTCGGCTGCTAAGGCCTGGATACAATACAAGACTACGACTCCTCCTCGTTCCTTACGCTCTCGGCATTCTGCTGCTGGTAGTTGTTCCTGGAATCCTTTCTTTCTCTCTGGCTTTTTTCCGCTTTGATGGGCTGGCGCCTCCCAGGTGGTCGGCTGATCTTAATTTTGTCCTCGCTTATACTGACGAGCTTTTCCAACTAAGTGTCCAGAACTCCCTCGCTCTCATCATTCTTCCGGTTCCTTTTCGCATTATTGGTTCGCTGCTTGCTGCAAGGCTGTTCCAACGTGGTGGACGTTTCCTGGGATGGTTTAGAGCAACCATCTATTTACCGGCAATCATTCCGGCGGCAGCCTTTGCACTGGCATGGTTGTGGATTCTAAATCCACTTTACGGTCCGGTGAATCTTATATTAAGTTCTATCGGCCTGAGTACACCAGGATGGTTTGCTGATCCAAATTGGGCAAAACCGGCCATTGTTCTCATGTCCTTTTGGCAGATCGGAGAGGGCTTCATCGTCTCTCTGGCTGCCTTGCAGGACCTGCCGCCCGATCTCGAAGACGCCGCGAAAGTAGATGGGGCTGGAACCTGGCAGGTGTTCTGGCGAATCCTCTTCCCCCTCGTCGCCCCAATACTCCTGCTCCTGGCCTTCCGAGACGCAATTATCACCTTTCAGACTTCATTTACAGCCATCATGTTGACCACAGGAGGTGGACCGTATTATTCAACCTATACCTTACCGATGTTTATTTATGAGCAGGGTTTCGACTTACTTGCCTTTGGGACCGCGGGCGCCGCGCTATGGGTGATGTATGCCTTGACCGGTCTCATCGTCATTACGCTCTATATGGTCGCCAGGCAGTGGAACATAGGGACGACAGATGAAACCTTTGTCCTCTAGAATATCAGCCAGGTCAATCGTCCAGATTGCTGTAGTACTGATCTTTTTGCTTCCTGTGGCCTGGATGGTTATGGCGGCGCTGCAACCCCCTGGAACTGCGCTGCCAACAAAACTGCAGGATCTTCCGATGGCCGTGAGCGGCAGCAATTTCGGGCGGGTATTCAAAGTAGTCCCCTTTGGGCGATATACGCTTAATTCGCTTCTGGTAGTCGTATTGGCCGTCCCATTGACATTATTGATTAGCTCATGGGCAGGATTTGCCATGGCCCGGCTCCCGCGACCCAGCCAGCGGCGTTGGTTGATACTGTCCCTTGCCGTTCTAATGGTCCCTGGTGTGGCTCTATGGTCAACTCGTTTCATCATCTATCGACAGCTAGGCTGGCTTGATTCAATCTGGGCTCTCATTGCCCCAGCCTTGATGGGCACGAGCCCGTTTTTCATCCTTATGTTTTACAGGGCGTTTCGCCGGATTCCCGCGGCAATCTACGACTCCGCCCGGATCGACGGTGCTGGCGTGCTGCGAACCTGGAGCAGTGTCGCCTTACCAGTCGCACGGCCAACAGCAGTAGCTGTAGCAATTCTGAGTTTTGTCCTCTACTGGGGCGATTTTATCAGTCCCCTCCTATATCTCAGCTCAGAACAACGATACACCCTGCCCATCGCCCTGCAGTTATTGCAGCAGCTTAATCGGTCCGATTGGCCTTTGCTATTGGCCGCTGCCGTCCTAACGATGGCGATCCCTGTGTTGCTGTTTATGCTGGCACAACCCTATTTCTCGCGAGTTGGTAATGAACCCGGTAAGTAAGAAGAGCGTTTCGTACTTCTGCGAACTGCCGAGGGTGTGGGTTCTGTATCTGTATATACTGTTTCTACTTTTTGTCCTAGTAGGATGTGCGGATGATAATGATGCCGATGCCGAAAAGCTGAGATTCATGGTATTTGGGGATCCTGCTGAACGCGCTGCCTATCTCGAGTTGGTCGATGCATTCCATCAAAAATATCCTGGTATCGAAGTTCAGGTCAATCACATCCCTTCTCCTAGGGATTACCGGACACGATTGGCTACCGAATACGCTGCCGGATCTGCGCCAGACGTTTCTCTAATGAATTACCGGCGCTACGCGAGTTTCGCAGCCAAAGAATTGCTCGAACCCTTGGGACCATATTTAGCCGAGAGCTCGGAAATAGAGAGCCAGGATTTCTATCCGGCGACGATAGATGCCTTCACGTGGCAAGGTGAGTTGATGTGTATTCCGCAAAACGTCTCAAGTCTTGTCGTGTATTACAATGCGGATCTGTTTGACGAGGCCGGTATTGGCTACCCGGCCGACGACTGGACCTGGGATCAATTCCTCGAGACGGCGAAAGCCTTGACCAAGGATTTGGACGACGACGGCACTATCGATCAATATGGACTTGGGCTTGAACCATCACTGTTCCGGTTTGCCCCGTTCGTCTGGCAAAACAAAGGCCAGATCGTTGATAATGATTATGCGCCCAACCTGCTTACTCTAGACCAGCCGTTTGCCCTCGAGGCGCTCCAGTGGGTTGTGGATTTACAGGAGGTGCACGGGGTGCTGCCCGGCCGCATCGAGGAAGCGGCGATCGATAGTGAAAGTCGGTTCATCTCAGGCATGACAGCCATGTATTTGAACAGCAGACGAGGAACGCCATCCTATCGTGAGATCGATTCATTCACATGGGATATCGCCCCGCTTCCTATCGGGAAAACCAAGGCGGGAATCTTGCACAGCGATGCCTACTGTTTGTCGCAGACATCCGGGGCCAAGGAAGCTGCCTGGAAGTTTATTGAATTCGCAAACTCGATAAAAGGCCAGACGATCATTGCCAATAGCGGCCGTACGGTGCCGTCCTTGACATCAGTCGCCGAATCAACCGTTTTTCTTGATCCTAATATGCCCCCAAGCCGGGCCTATGTTTTCCTTGAGAATGCGCCCTTCCTTCGTCGCGTTCCCGTAATCAGCACCTGGGAGGAAATTGAGGATATCGCCAGCCAGGAACTGGAGCGAGCATTCTACGGAGACGTGAGTCTTGAGGAGGCAGCCCGTCTGGCGGTGCAGCGAACGGATGAATACTTCAACCTGGCCAGGTATGCCGGCCAACCTTAGCCTTCTTAAGGAAAACCTGTCCTGGGGTTTACCCAGAACGCGTTATAATATATATTCCGCAAATTATGAGTGATGAGCAGATAAAGGCCGCACTAAACACCGACACCGGGTGCGTCCGCAATCACAACGAAGATTTTGTCGCCAGTCACGTGCCGGACAGACCCGAGGACGAGCTCAGAGACGGCCGTTTATATATTGTTGCCGATGGCGTCGGGGGTTCTGATTTTGGTGAGATTGCCAGCCGGTACGCCACGGAGCAAACTGTCTTCCATTATCTAGAAACATATGACTTGGCCGACTGGCGTCAGCGATTGGTCCAGGCCATCGAAGCGGCAAACGGCGACCTGCGGCACCTTATTGCCGAGCGAGGAACAGGAAGCCGGATGGCGACGACCATGGTTGCTGCTGTTGTTCACGGCGAGTGGGCCACCATAGCCAACGTTGGTGATAGCCGTGGCTACCACCTGCAGGATAGGCAGCTGAAGCAGATTACCCATGATCATAGTCTAGTCGCTCGACTTGTGGAGGAGGGTGCAATTACACCTGAGGAGGCCGAGCATCATCCCCGAAAAAACGTCATATTGCACAGTCTTGGTTCTGAAACCCGGCCAAGAATTGATGTCTTTGATGTCAAGTTGGCGACTGGGGACAGGATCATTCTCTGCTCCGATGGACTCACGCGACACGTATCTGACGATGAAATTGCTGAGATCGCAAGGGGGCTTGATCCAGCAGAAGCTTGCAAAGTTCTTATTGATTTGGCGAAAGACCGTGGCGGGGAGGACAATGTCACTGTTGGCATTATCCATTATCTTAGGGAGTTGGCTGAAAGCGAACTCGTTCTTGAGGAAGTCGTATTATCTGAGACGAGCACAATGGCTCGACCAATGCCGGCAGATGGGAACCGGGGTCTTTGGGTTTACACGGCTATCTTATGTGTCGTCCAGACCTTCCTCATTATCGGGACCTGGATCATCATAAATAATTAGCAATCATTTCCAATCATTACATTAATCTATCAGGGACCCAGTCGTGGCTGAAGACCACGCTGGATGCTTGATCTTAAGTTTACTATTTCGGAGAAAACAATGACTACAAAGTTAAGAATAATCCCCCTTGGGGGTCTTGGTGAAATTGGCAAGAACATGACTGTCATCGAATATGACGAGCAGATGATTATCGTCGATGCAGGAATCATGTTCCCTGAAAACGATATGCTGGGAATCGATCTCATTATCCCAGACTACAATTACATTCTTGAGAGGAAGGAGTCCGTGTCTGCGGTCCTCATCACTCACGGGCATGAGGATCATGTGGGTGCGCTGGGTCACCTCATGAGGGATATCGATGCACCCATATATGGCACGCGTCTTACGACTGGATTAATCCGCTCGAAGCTGCGCGATGCCGGTGTAGCGGGAGCGGTAGATCTGCGAACGATTCGGGCCGGAGACGTTTTTAACAGTGGTCCATTTACGCTCGAGCCTTTCCACGTCGCCCACAGCATTCCCGATGGCGTCGGTTATGGGATAACGACGCCGGTTGGACTAATCGTCCACACCGGTGACTACAAGTTCGACCATACGCCCGTTGATGGATGGCCACCGGATTTCGCAAAACTGGCAGAATTCTCTCAGCGCGGTGTGTTGTGCCTGTTGGCCGATAGTACAAACGCAGAGAGGGCAGGATGGACACCTTCCGAGACGGTCATAACCGATGCCTTCAATGAACTCTTCAGTAAGGCAAAGGGAAGGATCATCGTCGCCACCTTCGCCTCGTTGATTTCCCGTATCCAACAGGTGGTAAATGTCGCCGCCCTGTACGACCGAAAGCTAGCGATCACCGGTCGCTCGATGATTGAGAATTCAAAGATCGCCAGAGAGCTAGGCTATCTGAGCATTCCGGACAACATGCTGGTCGATATCAACAAGATAAACAGCTTGCCACCAGAAAAGGTTGTCATACTCGCGACAGGATCGCAGGGAGAGCCAACCGCGGCGATTGGTCGGCTGGCGACAGGCCGGCATGCTCGGCTCAGCATCCAGGAAGGCGATACCGTCGTCTTATCTGCTCATCCAATACCGGGCAACGAAGAAATGATCTACCGTATCATCAATCGGCTGCTCCAACGAGGAGCTGATGTTTTGCACGAGGACAATGCAAAAGTCCACGTCTCGGGACATGCTAGCCGGGAAGAGATGAAGCTGTTGATAAACTTGATAAAACCAAAGTTTTTCGTCCCGATCCACGGTGAATTGCGCCATCTTATAGCCCATGGGAAACTTGCCCAGGAAATGGGTATTGACCGAGACAATATTGCTGTCATCGAGAATGGGACGATTCTGGAACTTGACCAACATTCGCTGACCGTCGGCCCGCGAGTCCCAGGTGGTTATATTTTCGTCGATGGAAGCGGAGTCGGCGACATTGGCCCAGCCGTTATGCGTGATCGTGAAAGATTGGCAGATAGTGGCTTTTTTGTCGCCGTCGCCAAACTTGATGAGGATGGGAAATTGAGCGGTTCGCCAGATCTAATTTCTCGGGGATTTGTTTATTTAGATGAATCCGGCGAGCTTCTCGAAGGCGCCCGGCAGACTATAAGCGACATCATAAATAAAAAGGATGGCAACCGGAAGCAGCTGTCCAGGCAAATTGAAAACGCCTTGTCGCGATATTTCTATGCCGAGACAGGTCGCAGACCAGTTGTTCACGCAGTGGTGCAATGACGATCGAATCAGTCGGCGAACTACAAGATGCCCTTCGCCGCCGGAGCTATATTGCGGACCGAGGCCTGGCGATGGCGATCTACCTCTCCCTGAAGTTAAAGAGGCCGTTGTTTCTTGAAGGGGAAGCCGGTGTCGGTAAAACCGAGGTGGCCAAGGTCATCGCCGAGATCCGCAATACAGAATTGATCAGACTTCAGTGTTATGAAGGTCTTGATATTCACCATGCGGTTTACGAGTGGAATTATACGCGGCAGATGCTCCACATTCGGCTAATGGAAGCCCAGGGAGATCACCAAACTGAATCTGAGTTGTTTGGACCAGAATATCTTCTGCGACGTCCTCTTCTCAGGGCTATCGAAGCAACTGACGGCAATCCACCCGTGCTCCTTATCGATGAAATTGATCGGAGTGATGAGGAATTTGAAGCGTATCTGTTAGAAATACTCTCTGATTTTCAGATTACCATTCCGGAAATAGGCACTATAAAGGCCAGCCAACCGCCTATCGTGGTTTTGACCTCGAACCGGACCCGCGAGGTTCACGATGCCCTTAAAAGACGTTGTCTTTATTATTGGATAGACTATCCCTCGTTTGAGAAGGAACTCGAGATAGTAAGGGCAAAGGTGCCCGAGGCTTCCAACATGCTCGCCAGTCAGGTGACCTCCTTTATTCAGGAGCTCCGTCAAGCTGATTTGTACAAACTCCCGGGCATTGCCGAAACCCTCGAGTGGACAGCGGCGCTCGTTGCATTGGACCAGGAAGTCCTCGAACCTTCTATTGTAGATGATACACTGGGCGTAATCCTAAAATACCAGGACGATATTGCTGAGATCAAAGGGAATGGATCCCGAAACCTTTTGAAGGTGATTCAAAGTAATGAGTCCTGATCAACAATTGATTAGCAGTGAGCCTGTATCTGGCTTACTGCTCGATAACCTGGTACTTTTCAGCAGGCTTCTTCGACATCTGGGCTTTGATGTCAGCAGCAGTCGAATGATTGCCATCGTCCAGGCCTTGGAACACATCAATATAGGCCATAGGGATGATTTCTACTTCGCCTTAGCCTGCCTCTTAATTCGTAATCAAGCCGAGATACGCCTGTTTGATCATGCCTTCGCCTTATTCTGGAGAAAGCACAGTGCCATTCGTATGGCCATCGGCTTTCCCCGGAAAAATAGTTCATTGATCCACGACTCCCAGCAAGCTGCCTTCTCTTCGAAGAGTATTTCCACACCTGACTCATTGTCAGATAAACAGGGCGAAGACTCGGCTGACGAGATCCCAGCACTAGCGACGAAGACTTTCAGCCAGAGCGAACTTTTGCGCCGCAAGGATTTTGCGGAGATGAATGATGAGGAAGCGCGAGCGGTTGTCCAGCGCCTATCTGAGCTCATTTGGCGGCTTGGTCTTCGACGAACCAGGAGGAATCAGGCAGGGAAGGGAACGATTCTCGATTTTCGACGGAGCTTGAGGAACAGTCTCCGGTATGGAGGAGAAATTTTAACCCTGTCTAGTAGGAGACCCAAGAGAAAACCACGATCACTTGTAATCATTGCCGATATCAGTGGATCCATGGAGCAGTACACTCGCATGCTTTTGCATTTCGCCTACTTGCTTTCCCGCGGATACGGAAGATCGATAGAGGCATTCGTTTTTGGTACTAGGCTCACTCGAATAACGAGGCAGCTCAAGAATCGCTGGGAAAACCAGGCATTGCGCGATGTTAGTGATGGAGTACAGGATTGGTCCGGTGGCACAAGGATCGGAGAGTCTTTGAAAAGCTTCAATTACCTCTGGGCGAGGCGGCTCTTGAACCGGGGGGCAGTTGTATTGCTGATCAGCGATGGTTGGGATCGCGGTGATCCTGGGCTATTACAAAAAGAGATGGCTCGCTTGCAGAGAAGCTGCCACCGTCTAATTTGGCTTAATCCCTTACTTGGTTCCCCAGATTATGAGCCTTTAACCCGGGGGATGCAGGCCGCTCTGCCATTTGTCGATGATTTCATGCCTATTCACAACCTGGCAAGTTTAGAAGACTTGGCCAATCATCTTGCAGAAATAGGTGAACGTCCGTCAATTAGACACAACCATGGTTTGCGGCTTTCTCTCTTCACCCCGGGTGACGCCGGCTTCAGGAAGGCTGTAAATGCGTGACATCGTTCAAGACGTAGAAAAATGGCTTACCCAAAATGAAACGGTTGGTGTGGCAACGGTCGTCAAAACTTGGGGTTCAGCCCCCAGGGGGATTGGGGCAAAAATGGCCTTTACTTCGAATGGCCAGATTAGCGGATCAGTTAGCGGTGGATGTGTAGAAGGAGCCGTCGTCGAAGCTGGTTTTGAGGTGCTTGAAAGTGCGCAGCCCCAACTTCTTGAGTTCGGTGTAGCCGACGATTTAGCCTGGGATGTCGGTCTGGCCTGCGGAGGTTCTATTGAGGTATTCGTCGAGCGAATCAAGCCAGCCGAGCAGCTTCTCATCCATAATCTCTCCCGGTCCAATCAACCATTCGCGGTAGCCACAGTCATAAGTGGAACAAGCCCGTGGCTCGGGAACAAGATCATAGTCGAGGAGCACGGAGAGGCGGCTGGCGATACCAATAGTGTCCTGGCAGGACCAATTATTTCTACTGCTCAATCTGTCTTAAGCGGTGGAAAATCACAACGCCAGCGACTGGCTGTCCCGGACGAGGCGGAGGAATCCATCGAATTGTTTGTCGAAGTGATTAATCCCGCTCCAACTCTCGTCATGATCGGTGGGGTTCACATTGCGATCGTTCTTGCGGCTATTGCTAAGGAGCTTGGATACTTGACAATTGTCATCGATCCTCGAAAAGCATTTGCAAGCCAAGAGCGGTTTGCCAATGTTGACACTCTTATCCAAGCCTGGCCTGACGAAGCTTTCGAGGAAGTTAAACTAACGTCCTTCACGGCAGTTGCCATCCTAACCCATGATCCAAAGATCGATGATCCTGCCCTGCTGCAGTGCCTATCCAGTCCGGTTTTTTATATCGGTGCGCTAGGGAGCCGCAGCACGCACGACGCACGAAGCAAACGCCTCGTCGATAGGGGAGTATCCGACCGCCAGCTCGCGCGCATCCATGCTCCTATCGGCTTGGATATCGGCGCTTCTTCTCCCGAGGAAATAGCTATCTCGATTATGGCTGAGATAGTTGCTGCCCGGCATATTCCTTTATTAAAGATGCTCTCCGCCACTTTCGAACTGAATTAATCAGGAACAAAGAGTCTCTTTTCTCCAGGTCGGCGAGCGTAATTGCTCGCTCTTCAATGACTCCTTCTTCCAACAGCGTCCTACGAAACGTCCCCGGAAGCAGTCCGGACTCTACGGGTGGTGTAAACAGACACCCGTTAAACCCAACCACCATGTTTGCCGTCGTGGATTCGGTTATTTCACCCTCTTCATTCCAGAGCAAGACATCATCACAGTCGGGTCGTTCATGCATCGCCTTATCGTACATATCCCTGTGTGTCGTCTTGTGGTAGAGGAATACATCGTCCCGGTTAATGGGATTGATGGACAGACCAATACGAGCTGGTTCATGACAACTAATGGGGATCCCCTCAACCGCGATGACGCCCCGCCGGCTAATCGTCAGACGGATCTTCTTCGCTTGTCTTGGGGAGCTGGAGATGTGGTTATCGAGCGCTGCCCTGATACGATCTATATCGAGCTCGAATCCAAAGTATTCACCTGACTCGGACAAGCGATGCAGGTGTTCCTCTAAGAGAAAAAAGTCTTCTTCGGGAGTCCACAGCAGCGATTCAAGAAGTTCGAATTCCGGTCTTCTTTCAGTTAAGACGCGTGTCTTCGTTTGGCATTCCTGATACTCTTCCTTGGCGGTTGAGTCCCAGACAATCCCTCCGCCAACCCCGTACTCCGCTTCACCTTTGGACTTGTTTACAACCACCGTTCGAATGGCCACGTTAAATTGAGAATAACGTCCAGGTGCGATGTAGCCAATACATCCTGTGTACACACCCCGGGGTGTTGATTCGAGATCGGCGATGATCTCCATTGTACTTACCTTCGGAGCGCCGGTGATGGAAGCACAGGGGAAAAGCGCGCTGAGTATTTCAGGTATCGATGCTTTCGTTTGGGAACGAACTGTCGAAGTCATCTGCCATACGGTCGGGTAGCGCTCTACACTGAACAACCTGGGAACATGGACACTGCCAATCTGGCTTACACGGCCCACATCGTTGCGGATCATGTCAACTATCATGACGTTCTCGGCCCGATTTTTCTCCGAATTGTGCAGCCAATCCGAACGATCCCGATCTTCAGCCAATGTCCGGCCTCTTTCTGCCGTTCCCTTCATAGGACGAGAGATCAATTCATTGCCATTCAGTTCGAAAAAGAGTTCGGGCGACGTAGAGCAGATTGAAAGCGGACCTAATTCCACGTAGGCAGCGTACCTGGACTCCTGGGCTCTAATCATGTCCAGAAAAATACCCCACGGATCGCCTTGAAACTTGCTTCTGAGTCTGATTGTATAGTTGACCTGGTATGTCCTACCTTCGGCAATCAAGGTCTTGATGCGTTCGATGGCTTTCCCATAATCGGTCTCGTTTACCGATGGAAGCCAATCCCCAAGTTCATATGATGGGGCTTGGACAGGGATAACTATCTCTTCAGGCTGATGGTATAAGCCAAACCACATCAGAGGGGCGGTACTCGGCGCATGAGTCGTTAAGGCAGAGTCAAACGCCGGTGAAGCTTCATAGCAGATAAAACCAGCGGCATAGAGTCCTCGAGCGTTTACTATCTGGTCGATCTTCTCTAAGGCCGGCATAACGCCATCAATGGAATTGACTGAAATGACCTCTTCCGGATCCCTAAATCGAAGCCACCGGCTCCCTTGTTTATCCTGTATTACGACCTGGTTTTCCATGGATAACTTAAGACAATCAATGAAAGAATCGGAAGAATAATGATTTAGGTTGGGATCGCCTCACGACCATCGAGCTCTAGGTGGTCTATCTTGAGATTCTACCCGGTGACGTCCCCGATTCGCTTACCGCGACCGAGGGCGACCGATCTCTGGTAGGCTGCCCAAATTCCACGCGAGATCACCGTTCTCAGACCACCTTTCTCCATGTGATATAGGGCTTCGGCTGTTGTGCCGCCAGGCGAAGTTACCTGGTTTCGAAGTTCGGCCACAT
Organism: Candidatus Zixiibacteriota bacterium; assembly: GCA_035686605.1. Lineage (GTDB taxonomy): Bacteria > Chloroflexota > Anaerolineae > Promineifilales > Promineifilaceae > UBA11865. Next base: position 8,179 of record DASRZI010000326.1, on the reverse strand, counting down.
GTTTTCCCGATCTCTCGGCATATTCAACAGAGCCTCGCATCGTTTGAAATACTAGTTGGGTCGAAATACGTCGAGAAAAGCCCATGTGAACTCCGGCATCGATCATCGCCTCCATGAGTAGGAAAACATAGGCGGGTCCAGTGCCGCTTAGGGCAGTAGCCATATCAAGATAGTCCTCGTCGTCAACATATAGCTCTTGGCCTAACGATGCCAATATCATCTGCGCTTGTTTTTTTCGATTGTCTCCGACTTCGGGCGTGGAGGTCCAAACGGTTATCCCCTGGCCAATCTGCGCCGGAGTATTGGGCATCGCTCGAACGACGGCTGGATGAGCCAATCCATCAGTGATCTGACTAATCGGCGTCCCGGCGAGGATGGAGATGACCAGGTCCTGGCCACGCAAGTGACCGCGAATCTCTGGATAAATATCCCTGAATACTTGTGGTTTAACGGATAAGACGACAATATGGCCTTCCTCGGAGGCGGTCTGGTTCTCTGTCGTCACCTGCACACCGTGTTTCTGGTGCAGTTTCTCGCCTCGCTCAGGTCGAGGTCCTGCGGCGATGATTTGCTCAGGAGTCACAATAGCCTGGGAGAGGAGGCCGCGAATCATCGATTCTGCCATTACCCCGCTTCCAATGAAACTGATCTTTGTCTCGGTAAACATTTGGTTTGTATTCCTTTCGTCTTCGGGTATCTATCAGGATCCTTGCTTGAGATCCTTGCTTGGGATCAAGCAGGGAATGCCTTTTTTCGTAGAGTCGCCCTGGATAGGCGATTCATATCGACCTCAACCCCAAGACCGGGGCCAATCGGAACCTCAATAGTACTATCCTCAGGATTTAGCAAAAATTGGGGCCTGGCAATATCCTGCTTGTAATATCGTTCGGTGGCTGAAATATCGCCAGGCAGTGTGAATCCTGGTAATGAAGCCAAGGCCAGCAGCGCGGCCCGGCCGATCCCTGTCTCCAGCATGCCCCCACACCATACTGGCATGCCTGCTTCAAAGCAAACATCATGCACCAGTCGCGCTTCGGTCAACCCTCCCACCCTGCCGGGCTTGATATTGATGATATCGCAGGCCCCGATAGCTATCGCGGCGCGGGCGTGGCTGCCAGAGAGGATGCTCTCGTCCAGGCATATAGGCGTCTCTATAAGTGATCTCAGCTGGCTGTGCTCATAAATATCGTCGTTTTCTAACGGCTGCTCGAGCATGAGCAGTTCCAGATCATCCATGGACTGAAATAGTGGCGCGTCAGCCATAGAGTAGGCAGAATTTCCATCGAGCATAATAGACGTCGCCGCAAAGGCCTGCCGGGCTGCACGGGCAATCTCCAGGTCAAGTCCCGGGCGAATCTTTAGCTTAATGCGCCGGTAACCCTTATCGAGATACTCTTCAACGACGGCCAACGTCTCATCGATTGATGGCTGAATACCAATACTTACCCCAACCTCTACTCGATCTCGTGGAGAGTTCTCGTATGGCGAGACCAGTTTCTGAGCAACCGCGAGGCCATCGCGCTTGGCACACAGATCCCAGGCAGCCACGTCAAGGCTTGTCTTCGCCAGCGGATGTCCACGCACAAAGCTCGACCAATCACGGATATCTTCAGGTTCGGCAAGATCACGACCCAGGACGGCGGGGATCAAGAAATCAGTCAAGATATGCCAGGCTGTCGTCACCGTCTCATAGCTGTAGCCGGGAGCGATGGTTGCCGCACACTCACCCCATCCCGTGAGACCGTCACTGCTGAGAGAGAGAATCAGACACTGGCGCTCATCCTGCCGTCCGAAGCTTGTAACGAAGGGCGACGCTAGCTGCTGGCTGATGTGATATAGGTCGATTCGCTCAATGAGCATAGATCTTGAACCGCCCGGGTCATTTAGAAGCAAATCTGTCGACGGATGGTTCGCAATCCAGCTCAACCATCCGCCTGGGTTAAAACGTAGTAGCTGCTATTCACTCCAGCTTGGTCTACGTTGCGCACAAAGTCCGTCACCAGGTACTGACGGTTGAAATAGTAGTCGAACACATGCCGAATGTGCGACCTCCACCGGATAGACAGAGGGAGGTCAATTGATTTCAGATGTTGAATATCATCTGGTATCTCCACAAGGATTAGACTGCTGTCCAGTTGAAGGAACTCATCCGGTGGAACGGGCTGGTTGTTTTCGTCATGCTCACATTCGTTAACGATAACTGCTCGACCACCAAGGTATTGAGCAAGATTGAGGGGTCCTCGATTCTGCGATACCCGGCTCTTCACCCGGTTGCTGGTCACCCACCATTCAACGTAAAAACGGTCTGAAGGTAAGCCAATGTTGATACCACCCATTTCCCCATAATAATCCTGAAGATATTTGTGACATACCACGCCCAGTTTTTGAAAATTCAGGTATGCATTATGGCTTTCCAGCGGGTCAAAAGTCCAGGTGATCAAGCGGACACCGATCCTCAGAGCAAACTCTCGCTGAGCTATCTTCAGCCGGTATCCAATCCCAGCTCGTTGGTAATCAGGATGAACGCCCATGATCATCGAATACATCAGGAGACGGGCAGCTGCGATCTGATCGATGCGCTCGTTCAAATCTTCCACCGTCCCAAGAACCCCGAAGACAAATCCTACCAGTTTGCTCCTATCGAAAGCGCCTAGAAGACATGCTCCGTTGTTCTTCATGGCGAGGAATAACCGTCCAGGAATGATCTCCAGATCGTCCCTATTCCAGGTCGATCTTTGAAGTTCTTCGATTTGTTTTGCTTCTACGATATTGGCTATCGGCCGGATATCGACGGAAAGGCTGCTCGCTGACATATCTGCCTGGATCTAAGAATTCATGATCCAAACCTCATGCCTTCATCCAGGAAAGAGGCTTGGTTTAGCAGACCGGTGCCATGCACAATCTAACTACTGCTCCGGCATGCGGTCCAACGATCTTCGAATTCTACCAGAGCCATGATTTGAACGCGACAGGATAGCAAAACCGATCAGCTCAGTTGATCTACTACGTGGACCGAAAACATCCAGCTGGCTTTTTCATCTCGCATTAGAGAAAGATGGAAGTAATCAGAGATGGATCAAATGCTAGCACATTGAGGTTATAGGCAAGACTGTAGTCGCTTGCCCCCAGTAGTCGCTTGCCCCCCTACTCAGCCTAAGTAGATTAGAGTAAACTCGTTCTTGAATTTCGAATCTTCGTTCCAGTAGAAATCGCGATAAACATCTCCTACTAGCCTAAAAACTCGACCGATCATCAAGAATGCATCTATTTATCATCGCAGCGCCGATCCATTGACCAGGGTACGGCGCAGACATCATCTGTTATTGCCGGTCGATGCCGGAAATCTTCGATGACGCCTAATTCGAAAGTAGCTGAACAACTCCGAAAACAAATTGAATCGGCCGCTACCGAGGAGTACTCATTCCAAGCGGTTGAGATGAAAATCGTTGCCGGGCTGCTGGAACAGGGAAGCTTCAGCGGTCATTTGAATGAACAGGAATTAACCAGCGTAATCAGAAATGTGGTATATGCTCGCTTCGCCGATCAACACATTGGAGGGCGAGAATTAAATCTAGTCCACAACATCCCCGCCATCAAAGTGACCCTCTCGGGAGGCGAAGCAAAGGTCAGTTTTCTGGTTCATTTACACAAGCCGATTACCGCCTTTCTTCGATTTCGATATGTTCTAACTAATGATCCTTTCTCTGATCGCCGAGGAATTCGACTTAAGCGGGGAACTTTATCGGTCAGGAAGGACACGCGGCGATTTGACTTTAAGGCAAAGGCAGCTTTGGCAGCGATCGACGTCGAATGCATCGCCCGTGAGGAGCTGACTGACCTCGGAGCAATCCTGAAGAGAACTCTATCCGATCAGATGAGAGAAAATGGTATTTCGGGAGAGATTTCGGACATACAGTTGGAGATAGAAGAAAGCCTTCTAGCTGTGTATCTTGTGGGAGATGTTTGCCTTATGGATCGGTAAGTCGCACTAGGATGAATTTGAAATCCAATTGTAGATCTCATTTCCCCATATGATCATCAGGATTCCCCCGATCGCCAAGAATGGTCCATATGCGAAGTAGCCCCGGAGTTTCAGCTTTCCGCTAATCAGGGCCACGATTGCCCATATGCCCGCTAGAAGTACGCCTATAATCAAGGCGAAGAAAATTCGCTGCAGACCAAGCATCGCCCCCATGGTCATCGCCAGAGTAACATCTCCAAACCCCAGCGCCCCTGGTCCGAACAAGCGCTGACCAAGAAGGAAGACCAGAAGGAAGAAGAGAAATCCTGCCACAGCCCCGACTAGAGCCAGGAGGGGATTGTTATCGGTGAGGAGCAGACTGGCGACTAAGGCGAAAATGGTTGCTGGGATCGTAACCACGTGAAGAATCAGCCTGTGCTCCAGATCAATCACGATCACCAGGACAAGTACGCCGACATAGATGCAGTAGATCACGATATCGGCAACTGGCTCAATAAAGAGGGGTAAAACCATAAAGAACACAGCTGTGCCAATTTCAACCATAATCTCACGGTTTCGGGCCGGCAAATCGCATTCCGGGCATTTGCCGCCAAGGATCTTCCGTGAAAGACCCAGCCACCGTGTTGGGTGGTATTTGTGACCGCAGCGGGGACAATGCGGAATCCGGGGTCGCTCACGGGATGGGAGATCATCGGCAAGGACGTTGATCAATCCCCCAACCAGAATGCCAACAAAGAGAAAGACAACACTCAATATCATCGGTCTTTACCCAATACATCGAGAACATCTGCCGTAAGGTCGTAGCGACCAAAGACAGGAATCATATAGACACCTTGTACCAATGGTTTCAGCTCTTCTATCATCTCACGCGCGATGGTGACTCCTTCACCTTGAGGATCGCCAGCGGAGAACATCCTGTCTCGCAGAGCAGAAGGAATCGCGATTCCAGGAACTTCATTATGAAGAAAAGACGCATTTCCACTATTGTACAGCGGTTGAATTCCCACCACGATAGGAAGGATCGGCTCATCGTAAAGCGCCTTGTATGCGGCGATGAAACTTTTTGCTGCCTCGACATCGAAAACTGGCTGAGTTAACACGAAATCCGCTCCGCGTCTGATCTTCTTTCGCAATAACCGCATCTCGTTGTGAGGTTCAACCGATTCCAAATTCAGTGCGCATCCAACGGTGAAGCTCGTAGGCTGGTCGATGGCTTGTTCAGCCTGGTCGCGACCGCTGTTTAGCTTATTCTTGATCAAGTGGATCAAGCCAGTCGGAACGATATCGTACTCATCCATCGCTTCCGGATAATCACCAATTTTGGTCGGGTCTCCCATCACGACAAATAGATTTCGGATTCCCAGGGCGTGGGCAGCCAGTAAATCGCCCTGTACCCTTAAAAGACTCCTTCCACGGGTTGGAAAATGCAGAATAGTCTCTATTCCCACATCCCTTTGCACGAGATGAGCTGCGGCCCAGGCGCTCATTCGCATTCGGGCCAATGGGCTGTCAGCGACGTCAATAAAGTTCGCCCCAGCCTCCTTCAGCATATTGGCACCCACGAGCAATCGTTGGGCTGATACACCACGAGGTGGGCTCATCTCAACGGTCACTATGAATCGACCGGACTCGAGATACTGCTTTAGCCGCGTTGGCTCATCGGATGTGGCCATCGCTGGTTTCGGACGCAGGGTCCTGGCAATGGCCGGAGTCGACTCACCCACCATATCAGGAGAATCAATCGCCTTCCTCATTGCCGCGATATGCATATCCGTCGTCCCACAGCAGCCTCCCACGAGGGATGCACCAGCGTCGATGAAGGCACGGGCAAATTGGGCGAAATAATCTGCCGTGGCCGGATAGAGAACTCGCCCTCCTTCAAGCTGCTCCGGCCATCCTGCATTGGGCGCAGCTATCAAGGGCATGTCGGGCACAGCCTCGTTGATCAGTGATATTAGGCGGAGCACTTGCACTGGGCCGCTGCTGCAGTTTACACCAATAGCATCGACATCAAGCCTGGACATCTGGGTCGCCACGCGGGCTGCCGTGTCTCCGAGGATCGTCCTGTCGTCCCGGGTGAAGGTCATCATGGCGATGAGTGGTATATCAGCGGAGTGTGTCCTGACTGCGGAAACAGCTGATGCAAGTTCCTTCAGATCAGGCATCGTCTCCAGGATTATCAGATCGACGCCTTTTTCATGTTCGTCAGGGCCCGAATCAGCTAACAGAGCTCCAACTTGCTCACCAAATGCGGCTTCTGCATCGGCAGCCTTAACTCTTCCAAGAGGCGCCAGCCTGACCCCAAGAGGACCGATGGAACCTGCGAGCAGTATCCGCTTGAAGGAGCTAGCGATTACTCGCCGGGCCACAGCTACGGCGGCCTGGTTCAATTCGACGACGTCGTTCTCAAGTCCATGCTGGGCAAGCTTAAAGCGGTTGGCGCCGAAGCTATTGGTTTCAATTATGTCTGATCCGGCGTTGATATATCCACGATGGATATCGGCCACAATGGCCGGGTTATCGCGGTTGAGGGCATCAAAACATTGGTCAATAGGCATCCCACGCCCATGCAGAACGGTGCCCATGGCACCATCGAGGAGCAGTGGTCCAATTTTCAATATCTCTTTAAATGCTATTCGATCCATAGATCATTGCTTCTCAATCATGATGCCGGAGGGTGCATCTGCAATTTTCGGACGTACGGCTATAGACATGCCACCGGTTTCAGATCCGTGTTTCAGAGAGAAGGGTCAGCTGAGCGGCTAACTAATTGGCTTATTCGCCGTAAAACATCTCCTGCAGGAGTGGTGCAATGAGTTCGTTGATAGGGATGAGGACGCTGGCACCTGTCTCTGTAAAATAGTTGGAGACGTAGTTGTGATCGAGAACCTCGTTTCGAATATTTTCGGATGGGATCTCCGCAGCAGCCTGGCTCAATCCGATGACATCGTTAAGACTTAGGTCTGTACGAAATGTCTCGCTAAACTGCTGGAATCGGGTTGGAGCTTGGTCGATCATCTCGGCTACGCCTAATCCCAATATCTTATCCCTAACTGCCATGATGACCTGCTGTTGGCGTCTCGCCCGGTAGAAATCATTATCTTGGTGTCTCGTCCGTGCGTACTTAAGAGCTGTCGCCCCGTCGAAATGTTGGAGGCCAGCAGCGACATAAAAAGGATCGTAGCCGTAATTCATGTCAGGGAATGTTGGATCGAATATCTCGGTGGGTACATATACGTCGATCCCGCCAATGGTATCGATTCCCTGGGTCACCGCGTTGAAATCTACCATGAAATAATGGTGGACAGGGACACCCAGATTGTATTCCACGGTCTGCTTGGCCAACTCTGCCCCCCCAGCTGGATTGTTACCCGCGGAGCCGTAAACAAAGGCCGTATTGATCCGGTCACGGCCGATACCCGGGATGACTACGTACAGGTCTCTTGGAATTGACAGGATAGACACGGCTGGTTTCTCAGTGTCGATCGACACGAGCATCATGGTGTCAGTACGGGAAATAAAGGGTTCACCAGGACGGCGATCGATACCCATCAACAAGATATTGACGCGGTCCGAATTGGCCAGTATTTCGCTGGTAGGAATGGGTGTAGGTAATGATTGACCTTCCGGAAAGGTTGGGATGGGTATAATTCCAGCCTGGGGTAAAGGTTGGAGATCAAGATCACTAACCTGCTCCGCAGCCTCCGCAAGTGGGTTCAGCGGCTGGTTCATAAACGCATCTACTGACAGATAGATCAATGCGCCAACGATGATACCAGTTACGACGAATACAGATCCGACGATAAAACTCAACCAGTGAGGAATTATTGGCCTCGTATGCTGCAATTGCTGCTCCTAAAAACTACAAGATTGGAATATCACCTTGCCTCTACTGCGTTTCATCGCAAGATCTAAGATACCGGAGGCGGTGACGTTCAACACGGGCCTGCCCTTACTCGCATTTATGCTTGCGCGGAAAGTGCCTGGCCTGAAAAACTACTCGACAAATTAATCATCTGAATTGTTATAATAGAGAGATAAAATTGCATTCCACCCTTCCTTGCACAGGGAAGAATTCAGGAATTATAACCTCCTCCCTTGGATCCGGTAGGATTCTTAACACGTACTTGGCCAACGTTTTCCCGACATTCCCTTGACTGCAGTCTGTTGAACATGAATTAAAAAGAAGAATTTGAT
>DASRZI010000325.1:0-4711 GCA_035686605.1 Candidatus Zixiibacteriota bacterium | reverse complement strand
CTGTGATTGATCAGGCGTGAATGTGTACAATCGGCATTGCGATATCCTACATCAATTGACTTGACGCTGCGCTGGAAGGCGCGTACGGGACGGAAAAATATGAAAGTTGACTCGAACACCTTGATCACGACGTTGAGGTATGGAAACCAGCTTAAGCGCACCGCCCGGACAGGCTGGGTGCAGCGCGGCGTAGCCAATGCAGAAGATGTAGCCGCCCATAGCTACGGCACTGCCTTCGCCGCTATGATCCTCGCTGAAGCGCTTGATGATGATCTAGATAAGGGGAGGATGCTGTCTATGGCCCTCTTGCACGATCTACCAGAGAGCCTGACCAGCGATATACCCACTCCCTCGTGGGTCTATCTGCCACCAGGCAGCAAGTCAGAAGTGGAAGAAGCCGCGATGGATGAGATATTTGCTCAGACGGAGTACGGGCGCAAGATGATGGACCTTTGGCGCGAATTGCAGGCTGCCCAAACCGCTGAAGCAATGATCGTTCACGATGCGGACAAGATAGATATGTTCCTCCAGGCTGTTATTTACGAGGAATCGACTGGGAACAAGCAGCTCGAAGAGTTCTGGACATCCCGACCCCAATTCAACCTGTCAATATCGCAAGAGATCTACGAGCAGCTTCTGGAGGGGCGAAGGAGCCCCTGAGTTTCTTCCGGACGGTGTATTTGACGGTACACCCCTGAATTCGACCCCGATTGTAAATTGTCAGCCTGAGCAGCACTCTCCTTGTCACACCCCCTGCCTTGCGACCAGGGAGCGCGGTCACTATACTTCCAAGCGTGGCGAGAAAATACAAGAAGATCATTCACGAGGAGACTGGTCGCATCTTTGTTGAAAGAGCACGATGGTGCGACGGCTTCTTCAGTAAGATGCGAGGATATACCTTCACCGGATCATTAGGGCCCGGCGAAGGGCTCGTCCTGGTTGAGAACAAAGAAGGTAAGCTGAGTTCAGGCATCACCATGCTATTTACCTTTTTGGATTTAGGAATAGTGTGGGTTAATGCTGCGGGAGAAGTTGTCGATACCGCTCATGCAAAGCCCTGGCGTCCCAGCTATACGCCGAAGGCACCAGCTCAATACGCGATTGAAACCGATCCATCTCGCCTTGAGCAAATCAATGTGGGGGACCACCTGCGCTTCGCCGAGTTAGACGAGCACAATTGACATGATTGCCCACGACACAAGGCCTTTGGCTTTCCATCCAAGGACCAAGCGAATACTTCTGTTCGTCTTTTTGCTTGTCCTTTTGCTCATACCTACAACTCTGACAAGGGCTCAGAGCGCCGAAGGAACGCCAACACCGCCTCCAGAAGAAGTGGACCAGAGCGGGACGGATATTCCCTTGATTCATGTCGTGCTGGAGGGAGAATCACTCTTCAGTATCTCTGAACAATATGGCACTACGATTGAGGATCTTCAGTTTCTGAACGATATCAGCGACCCATCTGTGCTTTTCGTCGGCCAGCAGTTGATCATCCCCGGTGGCAGCGGTGATTCAGTAGTTACGATTCACACTATCCGTGTGGGCGACACTCTCCCGGGTATTGCCGCAGAATACAACTCAACCATTGAAGATCTTGTGCTTGTCACTGGCTTGATAAATCCTTACCTGCTTGTCGCTGGTAGACCAATGACGGTTGTTAGCCGGACTGGATCGACCGAACCGCATCCCGTGACCGGTGACCCCTATACGGTCAAATCCGGGGACTCTTTGTTGACAGTCGCGCTGGAGCACGGCATCTCTCCTATTGAGATCATCCAGGTGAACGAATTGAATTATCCAGTCTACTTGTATCCCGGCCAACGACTGAGATTGCCAGGCGAGGAGCGGTTCCAGTTTCTCCCTGACCCCTGGAAGAGAGTGGAGTTTTACCCCGTATCACTGAGCCAGGGGCAGTCGGCTGCCGTATATGTCGAAAGCGCCCTGCTCGGTACGCCGTTTGGGCAGTTTGCCGGCCAGTCGCTTCAATTTGCTGCCTTAGAGGATGGATTTATTGCCCTCGTCGGCTTGGATGCTTTCACCGAGCCAGGACTTCGTGAACTGCGATTGGATGGCGCCGGCGACCAGCCGTGGCTGCCATTTACGCAGGTCGTTCAACTGCGGTCAGCGGGTTATGGAACCCAGTACATTGATATTCCAGAAGACCTGGCCCTACTGTTGGCGCCCGAGGTCCGGGCCGAAGAAGATGCTTTCTTAGCCGAAATCTATTCCCAGTTTGGGGATACGGCTTATTGGAATGGACCTTTTACAACGCCAATAACGGGATCCATCATCAGCGCCTCTTACGGAGATGGCCGATCCTATGATCAAGGTCCAGTGGACATTTTTCATACAGGCGTCGATTTTGCCGGTCCGGTTGGGACGCCCATCTATGCCCCGGCCGCCGGCAAGGTCATTTTTAGCGATACGCTCCAGATTCGCGGAAACACCCTTATCCTGGACCATGGACTGGGATTGATGACCGGCTACTATCACCTTTCGGCGATTCACGTCAATGTGGGTGATACAGTAGAACCAGGCCAGCATCTTGCAGACGGCGGATCGACCGGTCTGTCCACGGGACCGCATCTCCATTGGGATGTGCGGATCATGAATATAGCCGTAGATGGATTGCAATGGCTAGAGGAGGATGTTGTCCAAAACGTTGGCAGATAGACGCTCAATGCGAAAACAGGGAGTTAACCCGGGGAAAGTCGCAGATGGGTGTTGCGGCCATGTACTTGCTTGGTATAATTTTGTCTTGTGACCAGACCCCTTAGAGAGTCCCCAAAAAGAAGAGAAGTTTACAGGAGAGGAGATTGAAGCATTCCGAGAGCCAGTCGCTTGAATATTGGGTAAGCGATCTCATTATCACCGGCAAAGACGTCGAGCAGATTTACAACCATTTCTTAGAGGTTGAAAAGCCCCAAACAGCTGGTCAGATATCCGATGTGATATTCAACTATCGGATAACTGAGGAGCGAAATCGAATAAAGCAGCTGTTGAGCGGCCGAACAATCTACCAGCCCAAGAATGGCTATAAGGCCGGCGACAAGTTGGTTTTTCCAGCCCTCCGTTTCGCTTCGGGGAAAGTTCAGTCAATTCGCGAAGGTTACGATCCCAGGTATGGCCGGTACGATGTTCTTTCCGTTGAGATCAATTCCAAGACTCGGGAATTCGCCGCCAACCTAACAGGCGATCATGTGCTCAACGTCGATAACGGAGAAGGATATGATCCGTTTGAAGACGTAGACTTGGAGGATATCAAAGCCAGATATGGGGCTTCGGTAACAAAGGTTGTGCGAGATGCCTTAAGCGAGAGGGATGAGTTTATCCTCCTTGAAGGCAAGTGGTTCGTCAAAGATCTGATGGCGGATGTCACCATCGGTCATCTGCATTTGGCGGAAGCGGTACTCGATATGAGCGAAGGGGGCCCGCTGCCAACCGAAGAGATTGTCGTCCACCTAGATTTGGATCCAGGGCTGGACGACGAAGTTCGCCGTTTCTCTCTTAACTATGCGCTATCGGAAGACAGTCGTTTTGATGAGATTGGTGCGCCAGGAAATATCACCTGGTTCTTGCGGAAGGCAGAGCCGGATGCCGTGCATGTTGTACCCGAGCGGCTTCGATACACTCCGATGGCCTTCGATCGCGCGCAGCTCAGTCCTCAATTACTCTTGTTGGAACGTGAACTTGACGATGAGTGGTCCGATCTTGAAGCCCCGCAATCAGCCCAACCAACCATTCTGGCTCTTACTTATCCACACCGGAGGGCCGGGACGCTGCCCTTGAGTGCGAGAAATCGTCCACTTTTCCCAACAGGTTCTTCTCCCAGGCAAAGAATCGTTCTTGTCGACGAGCAGACCGAAGAGGAAATCGACGCCTGGGTAGTCCGAGAACATCGATATATATACGGGTTAAACCAGTGGTATGCGGACAACAGTATTCCAGTTGGTGGGTTCATCACCCTGAAACTTGGTCCAGAACCTGGTCGAGTTCTGATTGACTATGACCGGCGAAGACCAAAACGCGAATGGGTGCGATTGGCGACCGTGGAAGATAATCAGCTAAAGTTTGAGCTGGAACGCCGCAGCGTTGGATGTGGATATGATGATTTGCTCATTGTAGGAACGGACTACGTTGGGGCGGTCGATTCATTAGCCAGACGCCTGGCCTCTGATAACCGGACTCTGGCCTCTATTATGATTGGTATGTTTCCATCGCTAGCAAAACTGAACCCGCAAGAAACCGTTCATACAAAGACGCTTTACAGTGCAGTGAACATGATCAGGCGGGTTCCGCCTGGACCATTGTTTACCGAGTTGATCAAGCATCCCGCATTACAGCCGGTGGGAGATCACTATTGGCAGTATGATGCCAGTCGTTAGTTATTATTACATGGTAAGTAAGAGTCCGGCGACCGTAAATAATATGCCAAGTATGATTGTAAAGGACCATGGAATTTCCGGAACAACGAATTTCGGGAATCTAGAGATCGCTTTTTCCTTTTATCTGAACGTTGGCACGGAAAACGAGGCCACATCGCAGGAGACATTGTGAGCAGACCCCGCCCCAAAGTAAGTCCGTCGCAGGTAAAACGACCAACCGCCGACACGAGATTTCACATCGACTTCGACTGGTGGGAAAGATCAGAACTTGATCTAAAGACCTACCTCTTTAGTCGTCTGGATCTTGGAGATGAGACGTCGCTCGA
>DASRZI010000324.1:0-20732 GCA_035686605.1 Candidatus Zixiibacteriota bacterium | reverse complement strand
CACCGTCTCCTTCACCTGCTCAAGTCTGGCGAACAAGCATATACCATCCTTGTGCTTGTATCGGAAAGCAGCCATATCAGTTACTTTTCAGACATCCTTAGAGATCCAGGGCTAGGTCCGCAAAGCGAGTTAAAAACAGCCACTTTCAGCACCTTCGCTCGAGATATGATATCGCTCCTCTGGCCGCTCATTGCCCGTGAAGCGGGTTTCGTGACTGCCCACCGGCCTCCGACGTTTCTTGGCTACGACCTGGCTCAATTGCTCATGTGGAGAATCATAAAACCGGCGATGGATGGGGGGATGTTCGCCGATCTTCGTCTTCGCCCACAACAAATCATCAGCCAGATCTTGGATACACTCAATCGGGCCGCACTCAATAATTTGACCCTGGATGCCGCAGAAAGACGCCAACATGATTCATGGGCAGGTGATATCCAACACTTGAGGCACATTCGTGATGCGTCTGCCACCGCCGGAGCATTTCGGAAACACTGTCTGGCGAATAATCTGCTTGATCTTTCTCTCATTATTCAAGTTTTCAATAATAGTTTGGTTGATCACCCCGAACTCAATCGTTACTTCAGCGAGCGATTCCAACATTTGATAGTGGATAACATTGAGGAACATTCGCCTGCAGGTCAAAACTTCATCAAGAGCTTGATCGGGGTGACCAGGACGACATCAATAGCATTTGATGAGGACGGCGGATACAAGCGTTTCCTTGGCGCAGATCCGGATCGGGCGATGGCTATCGGCGACCTCTGCCGGCACCAAATCCGGTTTCAGGAAGGCTTTGTTGCCACTCAGCCGCTATTTCATTTATCGAACCAGGTCAGCAATTTCCTGATCCACTCGAAAGAAAGCACCGAGGATGCTGCCAAGGCGATTGAGACCGGTATATCCGGAAGATATCGCCGCGACATGGTGGCGGCGGTCGTTGAGTATTTAGCGATGCTCATCGAGCAAGGGACTCAAGCTGATGATATCGCCATTATCACACCATATTTGGATGGCGCTCTTCGTTATAGTCTGTCTTCGCAGCTGAAGCGGGCAGGTATTCCCCATCGATTAATGCGTCGACTCTCCAGTCCGAGAGAAGAACCTCGAGTTAGAGCCTGGATCACTTGGCTGGCATTGGCACATCCGAGTTGGGAGTATCGCCCATCCCAGTATGACGTTGCCGAAGCTCTTGATCTGAGCATATCAGGTCTCGATCCCGCGCGGGCACAATTAGTTTCAAAGACGCTCTACGATCAGGAAGCAATCAGCTTGCGAGCTATCGACCTTGTCCCCTTATCCCTACAAGATCGATTAGGTCAGGATAGGTTAAGCTTGGTCGAAGAGCTTCGAATCTGGCTTAACGACCATGGGCACGGGAGATACCCGATTGATGGTTTCTTGTCTCGATTGTTTAATGATGTGCTAGCCCAGCCCCGTTACCGACCCGTGCCAGACCTGGTCGGGGCAGCAGTCTGTGATTGGCTTGTCCGAAGCGCCGGTCACCTACGTCGGTCGGCTGAAGCGATGGGAATGGATGATCCAAACCAGGCGGGGACCGCCTTTATTGAAAGCATCTACCAGGGCCTGGTAACGGCAAGTCCTCCTGACATGGGCGATCCTCCAGATCCGGATGGCTTGATGATCGGGACTATGTATGGGTACCTGCTATCTGGAAAGCCGGTCCGCTGGCAGGTGTGGCTCGACGTGGGAGCCAGTGGCTGGTGGGATATCCCTCGCCAACCACTAAGCAACGCCTTTGTACTCACACCGGAATGGCAGGACGATCAGATATGGACCATGGGCGATGACCATAGGATAAGAAATCAGCTTCTCAGCCGAATCATTCAAGGTCTCGTCCGGAGATGTCGAGAAGGTGTAATCCTAGCCTCCAGCGATCTTGACAGGCGCGGCTTTCGACAGGATGGACCGCTGCTTAGAGCTCTCCAACCGGTTCTTGGAAAAACGGCTGACTGAGCTTATCGCCACAGCCTTACTCACGCCCCCGTATTCATTGCCGCGATGAGAATGGAACTGGCCATTTCTGAATATGTGGGTTTTACGTATGCTAGATCCCATGCTACCATTCCAAACCATGAGTCGACCTGAGAACCTGAGATTCAACCGATGGGAGGTAGCCGATCCCGCACGCTTTGAGGAGTCTGAAACACTCAGCCATCGCCATCCCATCTTGCTCCAAGTTCTCTATAACCGGGGTTTGACTAGGTCAGCTGATATATCGGCTTTTCTAAATAAGCAATATCAACTGAACCGTGATCCATTTCTGCTTGCAGACATGGACAAAGCCATCGATCGAATCCGGCGGGCCATTGAAGAGGATGAGATGATCGTCGTCTATGGTGATTTTGATGCCGACGGCGTGACGTCCACAGTTCTATTAACGGAGGCCTTGCGCCGCTTAGGTCTCCAAAAGAGGCAGGTTGTGCCCTATATCCCCGATAGGGTTGATGAAGGGTATGGCCTCAATGAAGAGGCTCTTAGGGGGATCCGGAAGAAAGGGGCTTCTTTGGTAATCAGCGTCGACTGCGGTATCCGGTCGCTAAACGAGGTTCGTCTCGCCAAAGAGATAGGCCTGGATATGATTATCACAGACCATCATAATCTGGGATCAGATTTGCCGCCCGCTGAAGCTGTGATAAATCCCAGACGACCTGATTCATCGTATCCCGAGAAGAGGCTAGCTGGAGTTGGAATTGCCTACAAGTTGGCCCAGGCTCTTAGGGGATCATTTCCTGATAGGGCGTCATTTGAAGCTGAAGAGCTGCTGGATTTGGTCGCTCTCGGAACAGTGGCCGATCTTGCCCCCTTATTGGGCGAGAATCGAGTGCTTGTCGCTGGAGGTCTTGAGGTTCTGAACCACTCAAGAAGACCAGGCATAGATGCCTTGATCGACGTATCCGGTCTGAGCAGTGGCAGCATTACGTCTGAATCCATCGCCTTTGGATTGGGTCCGAGAATCAATGCCGCCGGTAGACTGTCGCACGCTTATGACGCTGCTCGATTGCTGACGGTTAAAAATCAACAGCAGGCACGACAGTACGCGAATGATCTCAATCGACTGAATCGCGAACGACAGCAGATAACAGCCCAGTTGTACGAGAAGGCTGTAGGATTAATAGATGAGGAAGATACGGTTCTAGTCGCGGCCGATGAAGAGTTTCTATCAGGTGTGGTAGGGCTAGTAGCCAGCCGATTAGCCGATCGCTTTTACAGACCGGCGATCGTTCTTGAAAAGGGCGAAGAAGAGAGCCGCGGTTCATGTCGTTCCATTCCTGGCTTTCACATCACCGAAGCGCTGGATGCCAATGCTGATCTGCTTGAAAGACACGGGGGTCATGCCCAAGCTGCTGGATTCACTATTCGGAATGAGAATCTGGATGAATTTAGAGTCCGCATCAATGAGTACGCCTCTTCGATATTGGACGAGGAGAAACTAACGCCTTCGATCGCCATAGACGCCGAGGCGGACCTGGCTGACGTCGATTGGGCGCTTCATGGCGTTCTTGCCGATCTAGAACCGACTGGCAGCGAGAACGCCCTTCCCATATTGATGAGCCGGAACGCCAAAGTTCTCAGCCACCGGGCGGTCGGACAAGATAGCGCCCACTTGCAGCTATCTGTCGGAGATGACCAACAACGACTCGGCTGCATCGCCTTTCGCCAGGGAGCCTGGGAAAACCGTTTGCCCGAAACCATCGATCTGGTTTACACCGTCGGCGTAAACGAGTGGAATGACCGCCGTAGTTTGCAGCTGGTTGTTAAGGATATTCGAGAAGCATCATCTGAGTAAAAGGGGGAGTGCAATTGAAGGTTCTGGTTACGGGAGCAGCTGGTTTCATAGGAAGCCACATCGCCAAGGAATTGGCTCTAAGAGGCGACACGGTTCTCGGTGTTGATAATTTCAACGATTATTACGATCCTGCCAAGAAACGCGCCAATCAGCAGCGCTTGGAGAAGTATCCCAATTTCAAGATGTTGGAAGTCGACATACGGGATCGTCCTCGTATTTTGTCTCTATTTGAGCGGGAGCGATTCGACACTGTCGCCCATTTAGCCGCAATGGCAGGCGTTAGAAATGCAGTCAAGCGACCTGATCTATATGTCGAAGTTGACTATGTTGGAACGCAGCACCTGATGGATGGGGCTCGGCTCAACCAAGTGCGAAATTTCGTCATGGCCTCGACTTCATCTGTGTATGGAAACACAAAAGAGATCCCTTTCCGAGAATCGGACCCCTGTATTGAACCTCTCCAACCCTATGCTGCTGCCAAACGCGCCGCTGAAATCCTCGGCTATTCCTACCATTATCTCTTCGGACTAAACTTCACCACCCTGCGCCTGTTCACCGTCTATGGACCATATGGTCGCCCTGACCAGATGGCCTACCTTCTTGCCGAGAGTATTACCAAGGGCACCCAAGTCCCACTGTATGAATCAGGAGAAATGTACCGCGATTGGACTTACATCGACGATATAGTAGATGGATTTGTTGCAGCTTTGGATAAACCTTTGGGATATGAGATCATCAATCTCGGTCGTGGAAAGCCTTCGAAGCTGCTAGATTTCGTCAATCTGATCGAGGAGTTGGCACAAGGGAAAGCCCATTTGATTCACAAACCTAAGCCCGCGGCCGATGTCATAACCACCTTCGCCGATATCAGCAAAGCAGAACGCTTGTTGGATTACAACCCTGAGACCTCGATTGAAGATGGTGTCAAATCGTTCTGGAACTGGTATCAGACCCAGGCCTAACAGGGTACAGCCCCAGTTTGAGCGAGAACCTTCATTTTCCTGGTCAAATTGTCAGCAGCCTTGCTCTTACAGTTCGATTCGTTTGAGCATATAGAAACGAGATCTGGTTCGTTCCATAAACCCATGTTCTGAGAGAAGCTGAGCGAGCGTTTCATGGTGTTTGCTGCTTCCAAGGTGGATTTCTACCGGCATCTTGATTTCTCCCGCAGCCTCCAACACTGATCCGATAACCTTCATGACTATACAACTCGTCCACTGCGAAGGGTCCAGCGCCCACTTTATCCTGATGCTTCTCCCTTGCCTGTTACTTTGGATGCATCCCACTTCTTCTTGCTTTACCAGGCAGCGATAGTAACTTCCAGCCGTCGCCGGTTCTGGGACAAGTTCTCTGGCGATCGATGCCGCCCAGGAATCTCCCTCAGCACGCTCTATCTCAAGATAGTGGGCGAAGAGCTGGCGTCCTTGACCAGATGATAGTTTTCCGACGCTAATATCACCATCACCTTCCGTCTTGTTTTCAGTTCCGGCTGTACCCACAAAATACTGGGGATGATAGGCGCGGTAACCTAGCGATTCATATAGTTTCCGAGCGTTATTGTTGCTATCGTCCACCTGCAAAGTCATCCAACGGCATCCTTTTCGTCCGGCTACCTCCTCAAGATGTTCCATCATTAGGCTGCCGATCCCCTGCCGGCGAAATGAACGGAGAACACTGACATTGAAAACATAGCCAGAACGTCTCCTCATATTGAGGTAGGCACATGCAGCAATCTCGCCTTCTGAAATCGCCTTGAATCCCGTTTCTGCGAATAGAAGATTGATGCCAAGCGACAGATAGTGACTCCAAGGCCAGGATTTCCTGGATACAAGGCGCGTGTATTCTCGATCTGCGCCGAGCATATTCTCATGGGTCATCCGGGTAATGGTAAACAGATCCCAGACTCGGATTGGAGCGATTTCAATCTTGTGCCCTGTCATTACGGTGATTCTAGCACCGGGCTCGATGGCTGAACAGCGGTGGGCTTGGTACAATGGGCGGTATGAATCTCAGGGATCTTCGAGGATAGTAGTGTCATTACCTCCATATAACTTGGTTGCTGCCGAAGCTGAGTGGCGAGCTTTCTTGGCCGATATCAAGAACCACAACCGCTTGGCAATCGATCTGGAATCCAATAGCCTCTTTTCCTACCGCGAAGAAGTATGCCTGATCCAGCTCTCCACATCCAAGAGGGATTATATTATTGACCCTATTACAGGCCTGGATCTCTATGAACTCGGTCAGATTATTCAAGATCCTTCTATTGAGAAGGTGTTCCATGCGGCCGAGTACGATTGCATTTTGCTCAAAAAACAGTATGGATGGAAGCTCGAGAATCTTTTTGACACCATGTGGGCAGCCCGGATCTTGGGGTATCAGAAATATGGATTGGCTAATATGTTGGAAAGTGCATATGGCGTCAAGCTCAACAAAAAACACCAGAAGGCAAACTGGTGTAGACGTCCCCTAACCAGTGACCAGCTAGTGTATGCCCAGATGGATACGCACTTCCTTCTGCAGCTGCGAGATGATCTTGCCGCGGAAATTGAAAATGCCGGCTGTATGGTCGAGGCACGTGAGATATTCGCCGAGCAAACTTACGTTCGGGCGGCAGTTAAGGAATTTGATCCCCACGGTTACTGGTCCATGAATGGCCTGAAAGAACTGAAACCCAAGCAGAAGGCTGTGGTCCGGGCACTTTACCTTTTTCGAGAAAAGCAGGCCAAGCGTCTGAACCAGCCTCATTTCAAGATAATTGGGGACCGGACGATTATTGAATTGGCTCGCTTATCGCCCACCGATCCAGAGGGAATGGAGGGTGTTTATGGCATGTCTAGAGGCCAGATCCGACGCTATGGTAGGCAGTTGGCGCGAATAATCGAGCGTGCCGAAAAGGATCCGATTCCACAGCGTCCGAGAAGAAACACGAGGCGACCCACTGAGATCGTTAGCTCGCGTTATGAACGGCTTCACAACTGGCGAAAAGAGCGTGCTCGCGCACGTGGGGTTGAGTCTGATGTAATCATTAGCCGCGACGCATTGTGGGAACTCGCCATATCTAATCCCAGCTGCGAAGCTGAATTGTCCAGCATCGACGGCCTGGGACCGTGGAGACTGGCGACCTATGCAGAGGATATACTTGAAGTATTATCAATCGGCTAACCTTTTCCACGGGCCTGCCTATGGAAAGATTCCTAACCTTTCCCCCAGTCGATTGATTAGTTGGTAAAAGAGAAAAGGTGCCAATGAAGATTCAATTTCATGGAGCCGTTCGAACTGTTACCGGTTCGCGACATTTGCTAACTATCAACGGTAAGAAGATTCTGTTAGATTGTGGGCTATATCAGGGCAGCCGGAAGCAAGCATACGAGAGGAACCAGCATCTGCCATTTGACGCCTCAGAAGTCGATGCCCTGATCCTTTCCCATGCTCACATCGATCACAGCGGCAATATACCGAATCTGGTGAAGAGCGGATTTCGGGGCGACATCATTTGTACCTACGCGACCCGGGATCTGTGCGCCATCATGCTGCGAGATAGCGCCAAGATTCAACAGTACGACATCGAATACCTTAACAAGAAACGGAAACGTCAAGAGCTGGCGCCTTTGGAACCCTACTACACCATGGAAGACGCCGTTGAATCTCTTAAATACTTCATCGGCATAGGATATGAACGACAGTACACAGTTTTCCCGGGTGTTCGGCTGACTTTTAAGGATGCTGGGCATATTCTCGGATCAGCGATCGTCATCCTTGACATCGAAGATGACGAATCAAAGGCGGATCGTCGAATTGTCTTTAGTGGCGACATAGGCCGTCCAGAGAGGCCGATTCTTCGCGACCCAGCTAAGATTGATGAAGCGGATGTCCTAATCATTGAGAGCACCTACGGTGACCGGGAACACGATCCCGTAGAAGCGACGAGCGGTAAACTAGAAAGGGTGGTGAATGAAACATGCAAGCGCGGAGGAAAACTGATCGTCCCCTCCTTCGCCATCGGTCGGACGCAGGAACTCGTTTACGCGCTTCATAAGTTAGTGGCTTCGAGAGATATTTCACCAGATCTTCCGATATTCGTGGACAGCCCATTGGCGATCGATGCCACCGGAATCTACCGGCTGCACCCTGAAGCGTACGATGCCGAGGTATTCGAGTTTCTGGCGGGTGATAAACATGATGATCCCTTTGGCTTCGACATGATGCGCTATACGCGCTCAACCAACGAGTCAAAGGAGTTGAACTTTCTGAGAGAACCGGCGGTTATCATCAGCGCCAGCGGCATGGCCGAAGCGGGGCGAATACTTCATCATCTAAAGAACAATGTCGAGGATCCCCGAAATACGGTGTTGATTGTGGGCTGGCAAGCTCCACATACATTGGGCCGCCGCATTGTTGAAAGGCAGCCCAAGCTGCGGATCCTCGGTGAGGAGTACACATTAAACGCTGAGGTGGTAACGATTAATGGATTCAGCGCCCATGCCGATCGCAGCGAACTATTGGACTGGTCAGGACACTTTGAAAAGAGAGCATCTCACACCTATGTTGTGCATGGTGAACTTTCATCCTCATTTGCCCTTGCGGAAGGCTTAAGGACCCAAGGGTATAAAGATGTAAACGTGCCAGAACTAGGACAAATCTATACAATTTAGCTACGGATTGCAGAGTGGTAACTCGGGCGCGAGTCACCATCACCAGCACCTTCAAATCAGGAATAACGATATAGGAATTATTCGTTTGCTTATTCTATTTCGGGAAAAATCGCTGCTCTAGCACCAGGATTAACATTATGGACCGCATTGTAATCACCGGCCTTGGAGCCATAACGCCTATTGGTAATGATGTAGAGACTTTCTGGAAGAATATCGTAGCCGGCGTCTCCGGCGCGTCAGACTTCGACCATGACGAATTTCCGGATTATCCCGTACATGTTCAATGCGATGTCAAAGACTTTGATCCCACAGAGTATATGTCTTCTAAACAGGCTCGTTTGTCTTCACGTTCGACGCAGTTCTCCATAGCGGCCGCCAGGCAAGCCGTGAGCGACGCGAATGTCGAATTTACGGCTGGTGACAATGGGTATGCTGCAGAGCGAATTGGGGTTGTGATGAACACCGGCGGGGGCGGCATATCTGAAGCTGAAGACGGGACTCGAACCTTTTTGGCGCGAGGACCACGAGCTGTAAGTCCTTTCATGATCCCAAAAGGGATGCCAAATGCTGTATCCGCCGGCATAGCCATGGACTTGGGCGTCAAAGGCCTTGCCATAACGACAACCATCGCCTGCGCCAGTGGTAATTATGCTCTTGTCGAAGGCTATCACTTCCTGATGCGGCGCGAGGTAGACCTTATCATCGCTGGAGGTGCGGAGTCAGTTATTTCACCGGTATATATGGCGGGTCTTCATCGCATGCAAGCTTTGAGCCGCTGGGACGGTGAGCCATCGGGAGCCAGCCGCCCGTTCGACGCAGACCGGTCAGGATTTGTATTCGGCGAAGGGGCCGGGGCCTTGATCTTGGAAAGAGAGGAATCCGCCGTTCAGCGTGGAGCTCATATATACGCCGAAGTTGTTGGCGGACGATTGACGGCAGATGCATTTCACATCACTGCACCCGATCCAGAAGGCTATGGCGCTGCGCGTGCTATGGCGGGAACCTTGGAAAGCGCTGGCGTTTCGGCGGAAGACATCGACGTAATCTATGCTCATGGCACCGCTACACCATTGGGAGACGTCGCCGAAACCAAAGCCATTAAGCTGGTTTTCGGAGATCGAGCTTCAAAACTTCTCATCACGGCGACAAAATCAACGATTGGCCACACCATGGGTGCCGCTGGAGCAATCTCTTCAATCGCTGCCGTCTGTGGGATTCAAGATAGCCTGGTTCCTCCAACGATTAACCTGGTGACACCCGATCCTGATTGCGATCTTGACTACGTTCCCCTTAAGGCACGGACCCACCCCCATCAAATGGCCATGGTAAACGCATTTGGATTTGGAGGGCATAACGCCTGCGTGGTCATCGGAAAATATCACGGTTAAGCACCCCCTGGAGAATACCAAATAGCATTCGGAGTGATCGAATCGCTATTATTAGCCAGCCACCTGATGAAGAGCTCATTGTCGCAGTCCGCTTAGTATGGGAACCATGAAGGGCCAGCTAGATTGCGTTGTGATCGGCGCCGGGCTATCGGGTCTGGTGGCCGCAGAAAAGCTGATCCTGGGGGGGATTAGGGCAACCGTCCTGGAAGCATCGACCTCTGTGGGAGGGCGCATGGCTAGTTGGCAATCTCCCGTAGACGACAACACTGGATTCGACCTCCCTGCCGACTTTGATCATGGCGCCCAATACTTCACTGTCCGCGACGAACGCTTTGAGGAAATAGTTCGACGCTGGGAGGAGATAGGAATCGTTCGTGAATGGACTCAAGGATTCGCGACATCGGACGGCTCATTTTATATCGATGGACTGGCCCGTTTCTGCGGTATTCCAAACATGGCCGCCATTCCCGATTACATAGCCCACAACCTGGATGTTCACCTTGGTATTCGTGTTTCCCGAGTAGAATGGCATTCGCCCTCCTGGCGCATCACAAGTGAAGCAGGCCAGATCCTAACCGCTGATTCAGTCATTTTGACTCCGCCTGTTCCACAATCCCTTGCCTTGACTGACGCCGGTCAAGTTGAAGTACCTGAACCGCAGAGGCGTATTCTCGAGCGAATTGAATACGAACCCTGTCTCGCAGTCATGGTTCTATTACGAGACTCAGGGAACCTACCCGTTCCAGGAGGTATGTGGTCCGTCGGGGAGCCGATCTACTGGATGGCTGACAACCATCTCAAAGGCGTCTCGGCAGTTCCTGGAGCGATAACAATCCATGCCGGACCTGAATTTAGCCAATCACATTGGCGGTCTCCCGACAAGATAGTTGTCCAGGAGCTGGTGGCTGCTGCCGGTGAGTGGTTGGATTCTCAGGTATTAGGTGCCTGGGTGAGAAGATGGCTGTACAGCAAGCCGATTCAAACTTACCCTGAACCTTATCTTGCGATCCGGAATCCAGGACCTCTGCTGTTCGCCGGAGATGCTTTTGCCGGTCCACGAGTTGAAGGAGCTGCCCTATCTGGATTAGCCGCTGCGAGCCATCTTCTCTGAGCACACATATCGCCTGTTGACATGCCCCTGGTCCTCTATTTACAATCAATAGACAACAGATTGAGGTTATCCGTGGATCGGTCTGGAATAGATTGGCTATGGTTCAGTGGCATCTAGGCACAATGGGCTTTGGATTCAAGGAGTGGAGCGGGGTCTTCTACCCCGAAGGCATATCCTCGCGTGATTACCTGATTCACTACAGCAAGATTTTCGACGCGGTTGAACTTGATTCAACGTTTTATGGCACGCCACGCCCCGAATACGTCGAACGATGGGCTACGGTAACGCCAGAAGCCTTCAAGTTTTGTGTAAAAGTTCCCCGGGAGATCACCCATGATCTTCGCCTTGTTGATGCCGTTGATAAGATGAATGTTTTCATAGATACGATGGCCAAACTAGGAGACAAACTTGGGGTAATCCTCATCCAGCTGCCCCCTGATTTCACGTTCAACCAGGTTCATATCCTCGCCGTTTTCTTACGACATTTGCCATCGGGATTTAACTTCGCGGTTGAGTTTCGACACCGTTCGTGGCAGAGCACCGCCACAAGCCAGCTTCTTCGCAACCACAATATCTGCTGGGCGTCAGCCGACTACATCCATATGCCAAAAAGCATAACCGTGACCTCAGACTTTCTTTACATCCGGTGGATAGGCCGGCACGGTCGATTTGACAACCATGATGTCGAACTTGTGGACCCAACACCGGAGTTAGAGATGTGGTCACAGGAAATCCAGACCAACCTCTCCGAGATCTTCTCGGTTTATGGGTTTTTCAACAATGACTACTCAGGTCATTCACCGACCACGTGCAACAAGTTTAAAGAGCTCCTCGGTCTCCCGGTTAAACACAGCAAACCCCCACAGCAAGGCAGGCTCCTCTGATATGGATCTAACTCCCCTCAAATAATAACCCGAAACTCCAAACTAGTGTGTTGCCGGCTGGAACTTCAAATCTGTGATTCAGGTAAAGGTCAGGCTCTAGCCGCTCGCCAATGCCTGTACGGTGGAGAACACCGCGTCACTGGCAAGCTCCAGCCACGGGTCTGGAAATAGGCCAAGAACCAGGGTAACTATCACGGCGACTGAAACAGCAACCGTGAGCGCTGGCTTAATGCTGACCTTTCCTTCTCCCTCGTACATGAAGGAGAAGAAGACGATACGCAAATAGAAGTAAGCAGAAACGACGCTGGTCAACACACCAATGATCGCCAGCCAGGCCATATCCGCGTCGAGGACGGCGGCAAAGACAGTGAACTTGGCCGTAAATCCACCCGTTGGCGGTATTCCGGTCAACGATAGCATGAAAAAGGCAAGGGCCAAGGCCATCCAGAGCCGGCGTCTTGCTAAGCCTTTGTAATCATCGAGGGTCAGTCCTTTACCTTCCTGCCGTTCGACAGCGATTACAATAGCGAACGCTCCCAGATTTGTAAAGAGATATGCGAGCATATAAAACAGGGCCGCACTGATGCCCCGGGTGCTGTTGGCTGCCGCCGCGACGGCCATCATGATGAAACCTGCGTGGGCGATGCTCGAGTAGGCAAGCATCCTTTTAACATTCTTCTGAGCTAAAGCGACGAAGTTTCCGACGATCAAGGTCAAGGCAGCCATTACCGCCAAAACCGGCACCCAGATGTCGCTCAGATCTGGAAGTGCATAAAGGAGGATCCGAATCAGTGCCGCAAACCCGGCCACTTTGGCTCCAACAGACATAAATGCCGTAACCGCGGTTGGAGCGCCCTCGTAGACGTCCGGTGTCCACATGTGGAAGGGGACAGCGGCAACTTTGAAGGCCAAGCCCACTATTATTAAGGCTGCGCCCAATGACCCGAGCAAAGGAGCGTCACCGATCCGGTCTAGGACGACAGGTAAGGCAGTACTTCCTGTTGCCCCATAAATGAGGGCAATGCCAAAAACAAGGAAACTCGACGCAAAAGCGCCGAGCAGGAAGTATTTCATAGCCGATTCCTCAGAATCAACCCTTGGTCGTGCAAAACCGGCAAGAACATACAGGGGGATTGAAAGCAGTTCGAGGGCTAGGAACACCACTATCAGGTCGTTGGCCATGCCCATCAACATCATGCCACTGACGGAAAAGAGCATGAGGTAGTAGTATTCCCCTCGTTCGATATTGGCTTTCTTGAGATAGTTAACGGAGATCAGGACCGTCATAAAAGCCGCAAGTAAGATAATGGCGTTGATGAAGGTGCTGTAGTTGTCGATGGCGATCATTGGAGTACCGCCAACCGGCGTGAATGTTCCGCCGCTGTAGTCCCAGAGCGCGACCGTTTGCACAAAGGCTAGAGCGATGCCGACAAGCGACAACCAGGCGATCCATCTCTTTTTATCTTGAGGAAGGACCAGGTCGACGAGCATTAAGACCATCGCCGAGACCATTATGATGAGAACCGGTGAGATCAATATCAGGTTGAATGTAGGGATTTCGAATTCCATGGGCATCTTATCCGCTAACTCCGGTGACGAAGGTGTTCACTGGATTCGACCTTTCGCTGGTTCAACCGGAGGGGAGACGTATCTTGATAATAGTCACCTAAATTTGAGCAAGATTGTCGTTGAATTGAGCAGTTCGCCCGCCCGAAAGAAGGCTTGCCCACCTCAGCCAACGAGTCAGATCCAATTTTCACAATATTACCAAAATTGCAGGCGCTACGCACTGTGCAAATGCCTCGCGTATTAGGTGGATAGACATCTTCTTTCGGAGCGCCTCAGCAAAACATGCTTTCTGGAAAGGACCTTCTTCGATCATTCGAAGTTAAGGCTGCTTCGGCCGTGGAAAAGTGTGCTGGTGTACGATGGTTTGCTCAGGTAGCAAATGGACAAATCCATACCCTGGCTCATGTGCGGGATCGAATCGTACGTCGGCATCATTTGGCCAGGCAGTAAATTGCGAGAATACACTCGCCACACTGAAATATTGGATGCCGTCTTTCGTGGTCTGCATGTGTTGGTGTACGTGTCCGTGAAACACACCTCGAAGACGGTTCCGGGCAGGAAGCAGAGCTCGATGCATCTCCTCTCCATTGAGGACAAGCATATTGTTGTCCATCCAAATGGAGTTCAGAGGTAGGATGGGGTAATGAATAAATATCGCCAAAGGCGGTCCAGGGGTCGTTGCCTCTTGAGCAATGAGCTCTATCTGCGATTCAGGTAAATGGCCATGGGGGTCGATTTCATCTGGCCCTCGGGCGTCCAACACGAGGAATCGGAAGCTCTTGACATCAAAGGAATAGGACAGACGGCTGAAATCACCACCGGCTGGTTCTGACGGGCCCATCGGCAGATAGTCGCGAATGCTGGCAGCGGTATCGTGATTGCCATTGACATAGTAGATGGGAACTTCGAGAGGAGCAAAGGCTTCGGCCGCCAGCTTATAGGCGCTCGACTGGGGATCGGCTACAACATCACCCGTATGCACAACAAAATCCGGGCGAACCGGCATGGTGTTGATGATCTCCACCATTTTCCTTGCGCTTGGCAGGGTCGCGTGCCCGTGCCGGGTGAAACCTTCCGTCGTTCCGATATGTGTGTCGCTGATGTGGACGAAATAAACGCCCTTGGCTGCCATCTACCTACCTAATTCCTTTGCTAATGTGGGCGGATCATATGCAGCCGGAAAAGCCTCGACATGATACGCGCCCCATTTCATTCGCTCAATAACCCCGACCGAAAACAGCCACCCGGTCGGTTTCACGACCACTATAGATGCAGATCCCCTTCCCTTCAGGCTTGTCTAGAGGCAGGCACCGGAGCGTCGCCTTCGTCTCTTCCTTGATCTTCATCTCGTCCTCGGTCGTACCATCCCACCAAACCCTGACAAATCCATCTTTTACAGCTTCCTTCAATTCCCCATAGTCCTTGGGACGGTATGTGTGACTTTCAAGAAAGTTTTGGGCCTTCGCATACATCGCTTGGTGAATATCCTCAAGCAGCTGGCTAACAACAATCGGTAAACCTTCTTGGGGTACGAATTGTTTACCATCGCGACCAGGTATATCGCGCCTGGCTAGTGCCACAGAGCCTTTGGCGACATCGCGAGGGCCGATCTCCACCCGAACCGGCACTCCTCGCATTTCCCAATCATTGAACTTAAATCCCGGCGTTAGGTGGTCCCGGTCGTCAACTTTGACACGAATGCCGTTCTCCGTTAACTGCTGGCTAGTTTGATAGACGGATTCCATCACCAGGGCCTTCTCTTCATCATTTCTGAAGATTGGCACGATTACCGCCTGGTAGGGAGCCAATCGTGGTGGCATAACCAGGCCTTGATCATCACCGTGAACCATGATAATCGCTCCGATAAAGCGGGTGCTTAATCCCCAAGAAGTGGTCCAGCAATATTGAAGCTCATTGTTCTGGTCCAAATACCGGATGTCGAAGGCCTTGGAGAAATTCTGGCCGAGATTATGGGATGTACCAGCCTGCAGCCCCCGGCGATCACCCATCATGGCTTCAATGGAAAATGTACGATCGGCGCCGGCAAAACGTTCCGATTCTGATTTTTCGCCCGAAATAACGGGAATAGCAGCATCATTGATGGCGAAGTCCGCGTAGATATCAAGCATTTGTCGCGTTTCGAAGGCTGCTTCTTCTTGTGTAGCATGCGCAGTGTGCCCTTCCTGCCAGTAAAACTCAGACGAACGGATAAATAGCTTTGTTCGCAATTCCCAGCGCACTACGCTGTTCCAGAGATTAATCAAGATTGGTAGATCACGATAACTCTGCACCCATTTCGAAAATGCATAGCCAATAACTGTCTCTGAGGTTGGTCTGACTACCAGGGGCTCTTCGAGCTCTTCTCCCCCAGCATGGGTCACGATGGCTAACTCGGGTGCGAAACCTTCCACATGTTTGGCTTCCCGTTTGATGAAGCTTTCGGGAATGAACAGGGGGAATCCGGCGTTCTGGTGACCGGTTTCTTTAAACCGCCGGTCCAGACCTGCCTGAAGGTTCTCCCATAAGGCCCATCCATATGGCTTCACGATCATTGACCCGCGAACGGGGCCGTGTTCGGCCATGTCAGCCATCAACACCAATGTGTTATACCATTCGTTGAAATCGACATCACGGGGAGTAAGTTTTGCCACGGTTTCTACCTCTTGTGCCTAAAGATCAATGGAGCCAAATGCTGATGTCC
This sequence comes from Candidatus Zixiibacteriota bacterium, assembly GCA_035686605.1. Taxonomy (GTDB): domain Bacteria; phylum Chloroflexota; class Anaerolineae; order Promineifilales; family Promineifilaceae; genus UBA11865. The sequence continues at coordinate 4,619 of DASRZI010000324.1, read as the reverse complement.
GGAAAACGTTGTTCCGGGCTTTGAAACAAGCCATGAGCACCCGCCTAGTTATACTCTCCAACGCTCGACTGCTTCACTAAAAGAAACGCCCCCGGTCCTGGGATCGAGGGCGGATTAAGCTGCGCTGATGGAATAGGATCGCTTATCGCATGGCCATGACGGCCGAGCTAACGCTGCCAACCAGTCTTTCGACCGATGCACCCATCACTTCAAAATACGGGTTGGGGTAAATCCCTATCCATACGATGAAGATCAAGAAAGCCAAAAATATCACCAGTTCGCGGCGATTGACGTCACGTAAGCCTTTGTTTTCAGGATTGTCCAGAGGACCCATGAAGACCCGCTGGAACATCCACAATAAGTAAATCGCCGCAAGAATGACTCCGGAGGCGGCGAAGGCTGTATAAATCCAGGCGTTGGAACCCAATGATTCGGTTGCCCCCATGGAGCCCAAGAGGATTGTAAACTCTCCGACGAAGCCGTTCAGACCCGGCAGCCCCATGCTGGAAAGCACGACTATTAGGGACAAAGCGGTAAACAGGGGGATGGCCCGCCATATGCCACCAAAAGCCGACATGGCCCGTGTATGTCTTTGCTCATAAAGAATACCGACCAGGAAAAATAACGCTCCGGTGCTCAGCCCGTGGTTGACGCCCTGCAATATCGCCCCTTGCAGACCAGCAGCGTTCAGCGCGAAAATACCGAGCATCACAAACCCCAGATGGCTGACGCTTGAGTAGGCGACTAGCCTCTTAACATCCGTCTGGGCGAAGGAGACGATCGCCCCATATATGATCCCAATTATCGCGAGCACTGCGATAAGCGGTGCAAAGTACACGGATGCATCAGGGAACAGCGGTAGATTGAAACGGATGAAACCGTAGGTACCCATCTTAAGCAATACACCAGCAAGAATAATGGAGCCGGCGGTTGGCGCTTCAGTGTGCGCGTCGGGCAGCCAGGAGTGGAAGGGAAAGATGGGAACCTTGATGGCAAAGGCGATGGCAAAGCCCAGGAAAAGCAGACGCTGAATATCCATTGCCGCAAAAGTGTCGCGGCTTGCTATCAGGGCTGGGAGCGAGAAGGTATTTCCGTTCAAACCTAAGTACAAGATAGCTAGCAGCATGAGCAGCGATCCAGCCATGGTATACAGGAAGAATTTTATTGAGGCGTAAACACGGCGTTCGCCTCCCCAAATGCCGATGAGGAAATACATCGGAATGAGGGTGAACTCCCAGAAGATGTAGAACATGAACAGGTCCTGAGCCAAAAACACTCCGGTCATCCCAATTTCCAGCAGCAGCATAAATACATAGTATTGCTTGACCTGGGTCTGGACCTGGGACCAGGATGCGATGATCGCCAGCAGGGAGATGAACGAGGTCAGCATCACGAAAAGAATGGCAAGACCATCAACAGCCAGGAAATATGATACTCCTAAAGTCGGGATCCAATCCGCCTTGTCTATCAACTGTAAAGTGGGTTGGTCAGGATTAAACTGAATTAGAACCACTATTGAGATGATGAAGGTTAAGGCAGCCGTGGCGATGGCTACCTGCCTGATCAGATTATTTGATTCGCGTTTGAGCGGCTTGAGCAGCAAGATCGCTGCAATTCCGACCAGAGGAAAGAATGTTAGGATTGTCAGAAGACCGTTACCGTCCATTTCGTCTCCAGAGATTCTTCTAGGGGTTAGCTATTTCTAACAGCCCTAGTTCTTAAGCGTAAGATGCGATAAATAAGGTCCGCAAGTTATCAATTAGCGACAAAGATAATGTAAACAACTAAGACAATGACCCCCAAAAAGACGGCCAATGCATAATTCCTAATGTAACCGGTTTGGGTTCTGCGTAATTGGAAAGCGCACCACCTGGCAGCTCTCGCCGATCCATTTACCAGGCCGTTGTCGATGATGGCCATATCGATCGTTTTGTCGATGAAGTGTGCCAAAGCAACATACCCATCTCTAATAACCCTGTCGTGGAACCAGTCGTGCCAGAACCTCCAATCAACGGTATGTGCTAACCACGAAGCCGTCGCGTTGAATGCCGGGACGATTGTCCGGTAGTAGAGGGTATTCAGCGGCAAAACGCTGAACCACCAAATCGGCGTTTTCTGCAAGGGATCTGGATCTTCGGCCGTCGCTGGTCGATTTCGATAAACGACGAAAAGTGCTAGTCCGAGAGCAGCCAAGGCCACCACTGTGGAGATTCCAGCTACAGAGAAATCAACAGAAAGCGGCGTATTTGGCACGTCGACGAGCCCATCCGCCTTCTCGAGTTCAAGTGATAATAGCGAGTGTTCGAGCCACTGCTCCAGCTCCAGATTTAGGCCTAGATCATGCGCTTCCTCGGCAAGGCGCGCAGCTCCAGTGCTGAAGAAGGGAACGTTTAGAAGTCCACCGAGGATGGTGAGCGCTGCCAGAACAATCAGCGTCCAGGTCATGAGTCGTGGGCTTTCAGAAGCATGACTCGCGGCCTCGGTCCTTGGTTTTCTCAGGAAAACCATGCTCAGCTGGCGGCCCATATAGAAGGCGGTACAGATGGCTGCGAGAATCAAGGCGATCTCTACCCCGATCTGCCTGTTGAATTCAGCGTGGGCAAGTATTTCATCCTTCGACCAGAAACCAGCCAGAGGGACGACACCAGCCAGGGCTAGAGCACCAATCGTAAAGACAACAAAGGTAGTCTTCATTCTATGACGCAAGCCGCCCATATTACGCATGTCTTGGGGATCGAAGTCGCCGTCGTGCTCGCTTTCTTCGCCGTGCTCGGAGAGATGGTGGTGTCCGTGCTCCATGCCGTGAATGACATTGCCTGAACCCAAAAACAGTAAGGCTTTGAAGAAAGCATGGACTATCAGATGGAACATCGCAGCGACATAAGCCCCCATGCCTGCGGCGGCAATCATGAAGCCAAGCTGGCTGATAGTTGAATAGGCTAGAACCTTCTTCACATCAAATTGGGTAAAGGCGATCAAGCCAGCTAGAAGGGCTGTAGCAGCACCTGTAATGGCCACTAGGGCCGGCGAGGAGATCCCTATCAGCGGAAGGGTTTCGCCGCTGGCCCGAACTATTTCGTAAAGAATATTGCTGCGGACAATGAGATAAACGCCAGCCGTTACCATGGTCGCCGCATGTATCAGGGCTGATACGGGAGTCGGACCGGCCATCGCGTCTGGCAACCACACATATAGGGGAATCTGGGCTGACTTGCCCGCCGCACCAACCAGGAAAAGGGCGGTAACGGCTGTAAGGACCAGGCCTATCGAAACCTCCGTCCCAAATAAGCTTATCTCATGCCCACTGCGGAAGATTTCCTCGGCCGAATGAAAAACCGCGTCGAAGTCCAGGGAGCCAAAAGCCCAGAAGAGCAGGATTAAGGCCAATATCATGCCAAAATCGCCAACACGATTGACTACGAAGGCCTTTCGGGCCGCATTGGCATTCATCGGCTTCTTCTTCTCATCAATCCGGTCAAACCAGAAACCGATCAGCAAATAAGAACAAAGACCCACCCCTTCCCAACCGACGAACAGCATTAGATAGTTGTTCGCGCTCACTAGAATGAGCATGAAGAAGATGAACATATTCATGTAGGCGAAGAAGCGGGAGAAATCTGGATCGCCGTGCATGTATCCAATGGCATAGATATGGATCAGTGACCCAACCCCGGCGACGACAAGCATCATCGTGACCGCCAGGGTGTCGACCTGAATGGCCCATGAAACGCTGAAGTTGGCAGCGGGGATCGTGATCCAGTCAAGGATGGTGACGGTTACCGCTTCAAAATCATTGGCCACGAGACTTGCGGCCAACATCACGGCGATAACGAATGAAGACAATGCCGCCCCGGCAGCAACCCAGCCCGACCACCTTTCCCCGACTTTTCGATCGGAATCGACAAACCGGCGGCCAAATAGCGCGTTGAAAAGGAATCCCGCGGCTGGGATGAAAATAATCAGTGGTGCTAATCCAAAAGCATTCATGCTCTTACCGTCAAGAAAATGACTCGTCTATCCAAAAAACGGCTGCACTAGCCCTTTAGCATGTGCAGTTCGTCAATATTGATGCTGTTTTTGGAGCGAAAGATGGCTACGATCAAAGCCAGGCCGACGGCTACCTCGGCCGCTGCTACGGTGATAACAAAGAAAACTATGACCTGCCCGTTCAGATCATTCAGATGTCTCGCGAAAGCGACGAAGGTGAGGTTAGCCGCATTTAACATCAGCTCAATCGACATGAAGATAATAATTGCATTGCGCCGTAGAAGAACTCCCAATGCGCCTATCGTAAACAGGGTAGCGCTAAGAGCTACATACCAGCCAATTGTGACTTCACCCATCTTTACCTCGCTTAGTCCGCAGCACGACGACACCTACCATCGCCACTAGAAGCAAAACCGATGCCAGCTCGAACGGGAATAGATACGTCTCAAATAACGTCAATCCGATCTCCCTTGGACCAGAAGCGATTGCTGGTTCACCGGTCATGCCAGCAGGGTCACCACCGTTGAGCAGTACGTAGCCGAAGGTGACCAAGAGGATCAGGGCCAGGATTATCGACACTGGTACCTGCCAGCTTCCGACTTCAACCCCTCTTCCTCCCAGCCGCTCCGCTC
>DASRZI010000323.1:0-25081 GCA_035686605.1 Candidatus Zixiibacteriota bacterium | reverse complement strand
GGACTAAGTTTACCCAAGTCTATTCAAGGGTCAATCTCCTAGAAGTCTGCCGAAGACAGCGGTTTCTAACCCTTCCGATTCGCCGCTTAACCTATTTTTGGGTAAACTATTGGTTGTCTTCATTACGGACCATTGGTGGCGATTGCATGTATATTTGAGTGCAATGGGGGGGGACGTTATCTTGGAGTAAGGTGTGGTATGGCAACTTTGTTATGCCCAAATTTGAAGGCAAGTCCATCTAGGAAAGAGATCTTCACCCTGCTCATGATGCGAATCAGAGAGACAGAGGCCCATTAGCGTGAGTGACCCGCTACTGTGTGGGCTCGTTGGAAACCAGCATGCCATATGCGCCTCCAACTTTATTCATGACTACTCATGTTTCATTCAGAGGAGAAATAGTGGACATTAGCGTGCTTCCCCTTGATGAATCGACCGTTCGCATTCCGGATAATGGCGAACTTGGTTTTGGAAGGATCATGGCCAACCGGATGTTTTCCCAATGGTTTACACCGGAAACGGGCTGGCACGAGGCGAAGATCGGTCCCTACGAAAAGATATGTCTTGATCCGGCCACGGCTGTTTTTCATTATGGACAGGAGATCTTTGAGGGTGCCAAAGCCTACCGGCGCCCGGATGGCAATATCAATCTCTTCCGCACCTGGGAAAACATGGCCCGTTTCAACGAGTCCGCCAGGCGGCTGGCCATGCCGACAGTGGACGAAGAAGACCACCTGGCAGCGATCGTCCAGCTAATCTCCCTGGAGCACCAGTGGGTGCCTGACAAACCGGGAGCATCTCTGTACATTCGCCCGACGATGATCGCCACCGATGCTGCCCTGGGCGTACACCGGAGCACCTGCTATATGCACTATGTGATTCTCTCGCCAGTGGATTTCTATTTTAAGGAAGGATTTAGCCCAATCCCTGTATATATCACCCACAAATACCACCGGGCGGTGAAGGGAGGTACAGGTAATGTGAAGGCGGGTGGCAACTACGCTGCCAGCTTGCTCGTGGCCGAAAAAGCGCGCCAGATTGGCTATTCGCAAGTCCTTTGGCTGGACGCCATCGAAAGTCGCTACATCGAAGAAGTGGGAGCCATGAATATTTGCTTTGTTTACGAAGGCAAACGCGTTGTGACCCCACCCCTGACAGGAAGCATTCTGCCTGGCGTCACTCGTGACTCGGTCCTCACCCTGGCTAAGGACCTGGGATACGAGGTGGCCGAAGAGAGGATCGATGTAGATGAGATGCTGGCGGATGTCGAGTCTGGCCGGATAACAGAGGTTTTCGGCTGTGGGACGGCGGCCATCATCGCCCCAGTGGGACGGTTCCGCTACCGCGATCGTGATTACAGTGTCAACAACAACGAACTGGGTCCGGTATCCAGCCTCATATACAAAGAGCTGACCGACATCCAGTTTGGACGAATCCCAGACCGGTTCGGTTGGACGTACACCATTGAGGTTAACAGCAACTAGCTAACAACCTCGGATCATCAAGACAGCCGGTGTCTCGAGTTAATATAGACCGTCCATCTACCAATCCTCACTGCCTGCCCGATCCTGTCCAACCAACAGAGCTGGGTCAACTCTCCCCCGTCTTGCTGTATGCTCCCGTTGCTGCCAATGAGCTGACTGCGCACCGCGAGCACTTTCCAAGATGCTTGCGACAAAATGACAGTCGGCGTGCGTATTTGATAGTTTCTGGCGGAAAAGATGGGTAGACTTGCGGCTGACAATATAACTTTCGGGCTGGCTTGAAAAAGACCACCATTTCTATCAGGCTAAGCCAGCTGCTGGCTAAGCCAGCCACTGGACAAGCCAGACACTGGTTTATCCAGACATTCACCGGAGAGATTTATGCGAGAAGTAGCAATTCTTGGGGTAGGGCAAATCCCCGTTCGCGAACACTGGGAGCTATCCCTAAGAGACCTGGCCATCATTGCTGGGCGAGAGGCCATGAAAGACGCCGGAATCGAGAAGGCTGACGCGATTTATGTAGGCAACATGACCAGCGGCAGCATCAACCAGCAGAGACATCTCGGCGCGCTGGTGGCTGACTTCATGGGCCAGCGCAGCGCTGAAGCAGTGAAGATGGAAGCTGCCTGCGGCTCAGCCGGTTCGGCGATGCGCCAGGGTATCCTGGCTGTGGCGAGCGGTGAATTGGAACGCGTTCTGGTAATTGGCGTAGAGAAGATGACTGAGACATCGGGCAAAGAGATCACGGCCGCCCTGGCAGGAGCAGCGGACGCTGATTTCGAGGCCATTCATGGCGTGAGTTTCGTGGGCTTGAATGCCCTGGTCATGCGCCGCTACATGCACGAATATGGCTTGCAGCACAGAGATTTCGCACCATTTGCTCTGAATGCCCATGCTAATGGGGCAAAGAATCCCAACGCACTTTTCCAGAGTCCTATCACCCTTCGCCAGTACGAGAACGGCCGGATCGTGGCAGATCCCATCACTCTCTATGATGCCTCGCCTATCGGCGACGGCGCGGCAGCCTTGCTGCTGGTTCCAGCCGAACATGCCCCAGAGGCTGTCCGGGTAGCGGGTTCTGCGTCGGCGACGGACACCCTGGGAATCCACGACCGGACGGATCCGATAAAATTGGAAGGGGCGGAAACGTCAGCCATGCGAGCCTACGCCCAGGCGGGCATAAGACCACAGGATGTAGACCTCTTCGAGTTGCACGACGCCTTCAGCATCATGGCTGCATTATCTTTGGAAGCCTGCGGATTCGCCGATCCTGGAAAAGGGGTAGCTATGGCCCAGGCGGGGGATATCACACCCAACGGTCGTATTCCCATCAGCACCATGGGTGGTCTAAAGGCCCGGGGACATCCGGTTGGAGCCACTGGACTATACCAATTAGCTGAAGCCACGCTCCAGCTCCGGGATATGGCTGGAGAAGCCCAAATCGAAGACGCCCGCATCGGCATGACTCAGAACATTGGCGGCAGCGGAGCCACGGTCGTTACCCATATCCTCCGACGTCCATAAGCCAAATCGAACAGTCTATTAATGGGCTAGCACCAGGTTTTTGTCTGGCTTCTAGAGTCCAGCGGTTCCCCACTGCAATCAGCTGTCGCCAAGACAACTTGATTCGGCTGATGTCGGCCAGCGGCCTGGACTGTCGCCCCCTTTTCCTGGTATGATGATAACCACCAACGGTGAATGTACTTTGTCTTGGGCCACGAAGGGGGTTGATCTATGGCTGGCAAGAAGATTCTGTATATCAGTGGTTCGCTCGGATTAGGGCACATTTACAGAGATCTGGCGATTACATCGGAGCTGCGAAAGGCACATCCTAACCTGGAAGTTCTCTGGCTGGCGGCGCATCCTGCCACTGTTGCATTAGAAGAAGCTGGCGAAAGACTCTTCCTTGAGGCCGGGGCATACGCCAATGACAACATCTCAGCTGAAGAAGTGGGGGAGGAAGGATTTCATCTAAACCTGCTCAGCTACCTGATGAATGCCCAATCCGAATGGAAAGCAAATGTCAAGGTCTTTAACAAGGCTTTGAAGCTGGATAATTTCGATATAGTCATCGCGGACGAGGCCTACGAAATTGCCGTCGGAATCGGCGCGGACGATATTCAACTCGAATTACCTTTCATTTTCATCTACGATTTCATTGGTAATGTCTCCATGAGTTGGAATCCCATCGAACAGCTGGTCACCTACATGTGGAATCGGGAGTGGACAAAACTGGAATCACTGTTTGCGGAAGAGAAGAACCATGGGCTTTTCATCGGCTTGCCCGAGGATATACCTAACACGAGCTTGGGATTTCTTCTGCCGAATCGCCGGAAACTTGGCGAAGCCATGTGCGAGTTCATCGGATACATCCTGCCCTTTGATCCAGAGCAATTCAAGGATCAGAAGGCGATCAAAAAGAGATTGGGATACGGGGAAGAGACCCTAGTTATCTGTTCAATTGGAGGGACTTCTGTCGGGAAGGAACTATTGGAACTATGCGCGAAGACGTATCCAATTCTTCGCAAGACAATCCCGGATCTGAAGATGGTTCTGGTTTGCGGACCACGTCTGCCGGTTGAGACTCTGGAAGTACCAGAGGGAATAGAGGTGCATGGCTATTTGCCAGACCTCTATATGCACTTCGCTGCCAGTGACCTTACCATCGCGCAAGGCGGCGGGACGACGACGCTGGAGCTCACCGCCCTACAGCGGCCCTTCATTTATTTTCCTCTGGAGGGCCATTTTGAACAGCAGGTTCATGTCGCAGGCCGGCTGGGGCGACACGGAGCTGGCATCAAGTTGCTGTACTCCGAGACTACACCACCTTCCCTTGCTGAGATGGTGCTTGCTAATCTAAACAAGGATGTTTCAGAGATCTCAATCCCGGTTGACGGGGCGAAGAAAGCTGCCGAGATCATCAGCCCTTATCTGACAGCCAAACAACACCTGACTGCCGCACACTGATTTGATCCAAGAGCAGGTTTGGATTCATCATCCCAATGTCACAAAATAAACAAGTGCATTAGTGGAAGAAGCTCGCCTAAAACTGGCCAGGAGATTTGATCGGCAGCAGGCTTTCGCGGCCGGATACTCACCGCTCTACGCGCAGCTTTTTGGCGCTGTTGCGAAATGGCTGTCAGCTGAGGGAGCGGAAAGTGATCCTCTGGCCAGCTGGCTGCTTGATGTGGCCAAGGATCGCAGCACGCTTGATGTGACCCTATTGCTCGCGGCCGGACTGCACCGCGACGTTCTGGCGGCCGATTCGCAAGCTGCGGAGCTAGCGGGATATTACCCGACCGCTGGTGGTGATCTGTCACCCGAGGAGGCCGGATTCGAGGAGGTGCTCCGAGCTGCAATTATGGCCAGGAGCGATACGCTGGTCAGGACGATCCGCAATGGGAAAGTCCAGACAAACGAAACCGGCCGTGGTCTATGTTGGCTGCTTCCATCCATATTGCTAGGTTGGCCTGAAATCCATCTGGTGGATTTGGGAGCCAGCGCCGGGCTGAATCTTCTCGCCGATCTGAGGTCTTATCACCTGGTTGATGCCGGCGGCGAATCAGGCGATACAACCATTGGACATGGCGAAAAGACACAATTCATCACACGCTGCCGGGATCAGACAGATCTCATCGACCGTCTCAGAGATGGCCGGCTGCCGGTTGTCGAGAGTCGCACCGGCTGCGATGCATCACCTTTCGTGCTCAAGACCAAGGACGATGAACTATCCCTGATGTCTTTCATCTGGGGGGATCAGAGTGACAGGATGGACCGGCTCTGCGAAGGCATAGAGGCTTTTCGTGTAGCCCAGGAATCAAGCGCGCCGGTCAGGGTTTACCCCTGTAATCTTCCCAGTAAACTCGGCTTCTTCTTGGAGAGTCTTTTGCCTAATGATTCCTCAATCCCAGTCGTGATCTACAATACCTATATAACCGCCTATCTTCCAGACAATGGCAAGAAGATTTCCGCTGAAATAGATAGATGGGCATCCCAACAAGGGCGACCAGTGCTGTGGCTGCAATGGGAACCAACTCGAGATGGACGAAACCCACCTATGGAGGGCTGGATCGCTTGGACAGCAGACCGGTGGCGGGCCGGAAACCGCCAGTGGAGGCATTTAGGATGGGTCCATCCCCATGGGGACGAAGCTCTTTTCGATGGGGAGTGGTTTTTTGACTAACACGGGACAAATTGGCAACCAGTGTTCTGCTCGCCAGACGTCCATCATCGAAGATGCCCGCACCACTGCCTGCCCATAGAAAAATGGTTCCATACCATTCGCGCCATACGAACCAATAATCTCGCCAGAACTAAATCCCTTTGGTATACTTTACCCCTTGAAAATATATACAAAACTAACAAGTATTCTTAGACAAAATCAATAGAACCGTAAACGCGAGAAGTAAAGGAAGCGGCCGTCGGAAAAGCTGGCTTCCCCCGACTTGCAGTCCAAAACCGGCATCCTTCTACCATAAACCATGACTACACGCGATTCGCAAATTCAAGTTTCAGCCCCATCCGACCAGGTCGAAAGCCAGGGATCGATCTTCTCCTTTAATGTTTGGCGGATTCTCAGGCTCAGCACTTTTCAGATCGGCTCGGCAATGGGCGACATCCTCATGGGTGGGATTTGGAACCGGATCATGATCTCTGATTTTGGGATTCCTGCGTGGCCGGTCACCCTCCTGGTAGCCTTTCGCTATTTGCTGGCGCCCATTACCCTTTGGGTCGGACACCGGTCGGATACTCAGAAGTTCCTAGGCTACTATCGAACGTCCTACATCTGGCTCGGCCGGGGGATGATGGTGTTTGCCTTCCCCATCTTGGGAGCGGCCACCGTTATGCTCGAAGCTGACAAGGCCAACCCGGTTGGCTGGCTGATAGCCGGACTCTGTTTCCTGCTCTATGGATTTGGCACCTTATTCTCGGGAAGTCCCTACTTGGCCCTGGTCCGCGACTCGTCACCTAGAGAAAAACAAGGCCTCGCCATAGGGATTGTGGAAACTGTGCTGATCATCTTGTTTCCAGTCGTGGCAATTGGCTTTGGCCGGATGCTGGAGACCTACAGCGCGGCGATGTTTTGGCGTCTGATCCTTTTCGTTGCCGTTGTAGGCGGTTTTTTCTGGTGGTTCGGCGTGGCAGGTGCTGAAAGGGTCAACCGGCGTCAGGGCGTTGCCCCGGAGCCTTCAAAACGCATTGAGCTCTCGGTCACCATGTCTCGGATATGGAACGATCCTAGCACACGAAGATTCTTCGCAGTCCTGTTTATCGCCACTTTTTCAGCCTGGATGCAGGAAGGAATTCTAGAACCCTATGGCGCAGACCTGTTCGGGATGAACGTGGAACAAACCACGCGCCTGACTGCCTGGTGGGGAACGGCGACGGTCATCGTTTTGGTTTTGGCCTTTGTCGTGCGGCGCAAGCAGCCACCGGAAGAGCAGGCCGTATCGACCAGCGCCGGTTTAGTCGTGATGGCTTTGGGCATGGTGTTGCTTGTCGTCAGTGCCTTATCAATCCAAATGACCACCTTCCGCATCGGACTGATCGTATTTGGGGGTGGATTTGGATTATATAGTTACGGGGGATTCAGCCTCATGGCTGCCATGTCTCCTGCGCCAGATTCGGGCGCCTATCTGGGACTCTGGACCATCGCCGTCCTCGTTTCCAGGGGTCTGGGCACCTTTGCCGGCGGTATCTTTCGGGATGTTTTCCTGGCGCTAGATCTAACCACCGGCTTGTCTTATGGGCTGATATTTATCTTTTCAGCCGTTGGGCTTCTGATCGCTGCCCGAATCGTGTCCGGGGTGGACGCCGTCGGCTTTACACGGAAGCACGAAAGAGCCGAGGACGAGTCCACGGTCCGACTTTCAACGCCATAGATTCCGGCGAGAGTTGGACGGATCGGGTTAGAAACCAAAATCAAACTGGCGTACTGAAAGCTCCTCAAGACCGGCAACCCCGACGCCCAGTAAGCGCAGTTTGTCCTCTTTAGACCAATTGGCAGACCATATGGCGAGGGCAATCTGGGAAATCCTGTCCTCGTCATCTATGCCGACGATCACCGATCGTTGGCGGGTGAAGGTCGTGAAATCAGCCCACCGGAACTTGACCCGAATCGTGTGGGCGACGAGATTTCTCTTTTGCAGTGATTTCGATACTGAGGCAGCCATCACCAAAATCTGATTGGCTAATTCCTGCGGGTCGTTGACGTCTTCGCTGAAAGTTCGTTCCTGGCTGATGCTCTTTACCTGACCGCGTTCCGTTCTAACGGACCGGCTGTCCTTGCCCAAAGCTCTTCGCTGAAGATGCTCAGCTTGATTGCCCATCGATTGGCGTAGAAGTTCTAAATCAGCCCTCGCCAATTCACCACAGGTTGTTATTTTCAGCTCCGCCAAGCGCTCGGCCGTTCGAGGACCGATGCCCATGATCACCCGTACGGATTGGGGAGCAAGGAATTTCTCCTCGTCGCCAGGACGGACGATGGTGCAGCCTTCTGGTTTGTCAAAATCGGAAGATACTTTGGCCACTAATTTACTTGTAGCCAGGCCAACCGACGCCGGAAGACCCGTCTCTTTCTTTACTCGCCGGCGTATCGTCTGGGCGAGGTCTTCTGGTTGTGGTACCCCAGTCAAATCGACATAGGCTTCGTCAACGCTCATCTTCTCGACGGGGCCGTATTCGGCCAGGATGTCCATCACCTGCTGGGAATATTCCTGAATTCCCGACCATGTATGACCGACGATCTTCAGCTGCGGACAGAGCCGAAGAGCCCGGCTCGAGGGCAGGGCCGACCGGACACCGAATTTTCTGGCTTCATAGCTGGCTGAGGCGATGACTCCCCGACTTCCTGGATGGCCGCCCACCGCCAGGGGGATTCCCGCGTCTTCCGGGTGCGCCAATATGTGCACATTGACGAAAAAGGCATCCATATCGAGATGGAGGATAGCCTTGGGCCACGTCGATTGATTATTTACAGCTGTCGACGAGTGGTCTTTGATGGGAGGAATTTGGACTGAAGGCATATGGCTGTCAATCGCAGTTGAGAAATGAGTTGAAGTCGCCGGCACTTGGTCGAAATCGTCGGAAATTCACCGACCAATCACGGACTTTCAACAAAATTACGAAGAGCGCGGATATTGCGCAGCGGTGTATTGGTCATGGCAACGCAACCCACTCCCAATAATAGACGCCGGGAACCGGTTTGCTGGATGGCATCCATCGCCTCGACGGTGGCTTGTTCCGGTGATTCCTGGTACAGGCTCCAGCGAGAGACGCCACCACATACCGCGCCGCTTATCCGTTCCAATCCTTCGCACAAGGAGAAACCGGTGTCCCGATCATGCCAGTTTACCAGTTGGACCGGGTAGTGAGCTACCTGATCAAACATTATTCCCCTCTCGCCGTGGACATGGAGCATATTTAGCCAGAGATCAGAGGTTGCCTTCAGGATCCGCTCGTCGAAAGGCTGCCCAAATCGAACATACTCGTCCGGACTCAGTAGCTCGAATCGGGCATGCTGCACAGCGTAGAAGATGCCGCTTATTCCTGTCTCCATCGCAGCCTCGATGTAGGCGATGATGCTCTTGGTGATGGTTTCAAGACCTGAGAGCACTGCTTCTGGATGGCTTCGCATTTGGCTGAGGAGTTCCTGACCACCGGCAAGGTTCTTGGCTTGTGCTAGGGGGGAGAAGACGGTGGCTATAAACGGCACGTCAGGATCGGGGAGAGCAGCCACTCCTTTCCCGACCAGGCGGAGCGCTTCCAGTTGTGTAGCCAACATGCCCCTGCGGGGATCCAGGACGTGCAGCATATCCCAGTCACCGGGTCGCTGAACGACCCGTTGACCATATGTCCGGGTACCTTCAACAGATCCTTGCCAGGTGTCATTCGCTCCCCAGTCCGCTAGACAATAGCTGCTGGATGGGGAGACTTTGATCAAATCCCAGTCGTAATCTCTCTGCCAACCCAGGTGAGCGGCCGCCAGGGCTTCCGCATCCTGATCATCGCCGGGCCAATGTCGCCAAAGGCTTACCGGTGGCCGGTCAAAAGCTTCGCCGCTGATGGCTGCTTCCAATCTTTTTCGTTTAGTCCATTTCGTCATTTGATATTTCCTATTTCATAATAACAGATCGTTCATTATGGGGTGAAGACCACGTGAAATCCTCGCGCCGGATATTAGCTCCAACCAGCACAAGACGTTCCCACCAGTCAAAATCATCGGGGACGAAACTGTTCCGGGTCAATGGGAGCCACATCGGGAGGTAGGGGAATAGCGAAGTAGTTGCCCAAACTATACTCAGTCACGGGCACGATAAAGCGTTGTACCTTTTCGGCGATGGCTCCATAGCCGTCCCCCAAGTACCAAATCGCAGCCCCCGCAATCTCGGGAAAAGGAGCGTACATAGCCGCCGCCCATTCGATATCCCGCAGGGCTACATCAATCGATGGGACGTCATCATATTCCCAACCCCACTCGGTCACCAGGACAGTAGGTCTGGGTATATCGTACCTATCGACGACATCGAACAACTGCTGGAAACGTCCGACCTTGAATGGGTATTCGTGGGCGATATCCTCGTTGATATAACTGTATTCGTGCAAAGCGATGGCGATGCCATCTGGAAAATCTCCGGCAAAGCGGAGGAATTCCAGCATCGATGGTGATGTCCAGTCGGTCACTTCAGGCTCGCCCGAAGACCAACCAAAGGCCGCCCACCGGTAGCCATCGTCCAGGGCCAGTCGAGCTGTCTCGATGGCGAAATAGCCCAGCCACTCCGATCGTTCTTTATCGACCTCGTTGATAGTCTCTATCCAGACGATCTCCGGATCAAGTTCGGATGGAAACGCATCCTTGTGCAGCTGCCAATGTTGTCTCGCTGATTCTACAGGAGGGAGATTGTAATCGGGGGTATCGTACTCATCCCCGCTTCGACGATATACCAATGTGTGTGGCACGTCGCTGTCTTTGATAATTTGCTGGGCATCAAATAACGGACCGGCGTCATCGGCGCTCTTCAGAAAGAACGGCACTCCTGCTTCATCCAGCCGCCGCATCCATTCTCCGATACCGGTGCGATTCCCCCCAACGGCGGTATGGAAGCCAATCTTGGCGAATCCCAGATCCCGGTCCACGTCTTGCAGCCGTTGGCGGACAGCGCCGAAATCAATGGTCGGAGTCGGTGTTGGCATCGGCGTCTGCGGCAGCACAGGCCCTGGCGTCGACGTCGGTTTAGTTGTGGGCGAAGCTGTCGGAGTAGGTGTCCTCGTGGGCTCCCCACCGCCAGATACTACTGGGATAAATGATTGAGTCTCCCCAGTTGATGCCACCGTACTGCCGGCCCCTGGTGCAGGAACGATTGGTTCGGTCGTTTCTACCTGGATGCGGGTGGAGATCGCCGGAGAAGGCAGCGATGGTTGACGAGTGTCTCCCAGTGAAAAAGGATCACCACCCTCTAGCTCAGTGAAGGCGCTGCCGAGTTCTTGACCGATAAGGGCCAATTGAGCAGCTCGTTCATCTTTTATTCCCTTGATCATTGCTGCCGATGAGATGAACAATATAACAAACAGGATCCAGGCCACGAATCGCGTATCAATGACGAGAGGGATATCCGGGAAGGGCTGGATCTTTTCTGGAATCGCTTCGATCGCTTCCCTGGCTCTTTTTATTAGTTGGCTAACAATGCTTGCAAACTCAGAGGATTGGATACTCTCAGGAAACGATCGTCGTGCGTCCTTCAACCAATCCCTCAGCCGGCTTATTATGCTCGCCAACTCTATCGAAAGGATCCTTTCCGGAAGCAACCGTCGCAGGTTTTTGAACCAGTCCATAATTCTACTAATAATACTAGCCAACCTGAATCAGTTTCCTGGGGTATGATGTAAGGGATCTGCTCCCGTTTTCGGTGATGACGACATCATCCTCGATACGCACTCCCGCGCGATCTGGAAGGTAGATGCCAGGTTCAATGGTGAAAACCGAACCAATTTCGAGGGGTTCCAGGTTGGTATCCACAATATACGGCGGTTCGTGGATTTCAAGGCCAAGTCCATGCCCTGTCCTGTGGATGAAATAGGGTCCATAGCCGCTGTCTTCAATAACTTCACGAGCAGCCCTGTCTAACTCGCTTCCTGTGGCGCCTGGTCGGGCTATCTCCTTCGCAGCTGCATTGGCGGCCCGCACAGTTTCATGGATCAGGGCGAACTCGGGTTCGACCTGGCCAACAGCAAAGGTCCGGGTGATATCGGATGGGTAGCCGTCAACGATTGCTCCCCAATCGATGACGAGTAATTCCCCTTCCTGAATCGGTCTGTCAGTGGGCACGGCGTGAGGGGAAGCTGCGTTGGGTCCGGATGAGACGATTGGACTGAAGGGAAATCCATCGGTGCCGGCTTTGACCAATTCCTCTGTCAGCATGATGGCAATCTGTTTTTCGTTTTGGCCAGTCTTTATCTTGGGGCGTAGGTTATGGATAGCTTGCTCGGCGATGACGGCTGCTCGCTCCATTGCCGCCAGTTCGTTTTCATCCTTGACGATCCGCAAGGCGGTCATGACGGGTTCAACATGCGCAATAGTCAAGCCCGGTGCATATCGCTGAAGGAGTTCAAGCTCCAAGATTCGCATGTGCAGCGCTTCAACTCCCAAGAGATAGTCCGACAGCTCCAGCTTTGCGCACGCTTGCTGAAAGGCGCCTGTGTAGCCCTCTTCATCGCTCCAATCAAATATCCGGTCCGCATCAATGCCAGCAGCGCGAGCCTTCGCCGCTTCAAGGGTGGGAATTACAATGGCGGGATCGTCGTCTGCAGGGATAAATAGGATGATTGGTCGCTCACTGACATGGGCATGAATGCCGCTGAGATAGACCATATTTGGACCAGGCATCAGGGCGATACCATCAAAACCATGAGCAAGTACCTGCTTGTTTAGTTTGATCAATCTTTCGTGATTCATTGTGGATCCTTATTCATTCCAGCGAGGATATTGTGATTGGGGAGCGTTTTACGACCATTGGCTCCAGTTTATTCGCTGTTTGCTTCAATCTCAATAAGCTGGAAGCCGGGTTGAACAGCTTCGCCGACGGTGCAGTTGATAGCTGTAACCCGTCCGTCGCATGGGGCCTGGATAGGCATTATCATTTTCATAGACTCGAGGAGAATCAACTTCATTCCTCGCTTTACATCATCACCAACGTCAACCAGCATCTCGGACACGACGGCAGGTATTGAAGCGGATAGGGAAGCAGCTTGCTCATCTTCTTGAATCGTCACCCCTTCGCGGATCCGTCTGTAGTTGATCAGACGCCCATTAGCCCACAGCTGTCGATCGTCACCATCGCCATGACCGGCAGCGCGAATCCTTTTTCGCTTGACGAATGAACCAGGACCTTGTTCTTCCACTTCCAGGACAAAATGCGCCCCGTCCGTATGGATGATCACCACTTCAAACGTCTGATCGCCTCGGGTCACACGGAGCCTGTCACCCTGCCGGATAACCTCGATCTCTTCTTCTTGATCGTTAAGAACAATCTTAATTCGCATCTCGCCCGATCTTTATCATTTCTAGGTGGCTGCCTTCTTGACTTGAAGGGTAAGTCCAACAACCTGTTTCACGATAACTTGCTCTCCCCTGCTAATGGCCTCATCAGAAGAAGCCTTCCAAAGCTCTCCATTCACAAACACAACACCACGATAAAGAGACGCATCATCTTTGGTCGCGACGAGTTCTTTCTTTACCGGGCCCACTTGCCCGAGAAGACCTTCAATACCTGTTGTTGGCTGCCGCTGCTGGGCTCTCAGAGCCTTGGTTACGATAAAAAGGAAGAAGCCGGCTGTCATACCAGAGATGATAACAGCTCCTGGGATGGAGATGCGCGCAAAACTAGGTGAGCCTGGCGAGTTAAATAAGACAAGCAGGCCTGCGAACAGGGTCAATCCGCCCACCGCTGCCAGCGCTCCGGTGCCAGGCGTTTTTACCTCGAGCAAGAGAAGCACAAAGGCCACTGCGATGAGGATCAATCCAAACCAGTTTGCCGGCATTGTTCCCAGGCCATATAGGGCCAGCCCTATGCACAATACACCTACGAAGCCTGCCACCCAACCACCGGGACTGGAGATCTCTATCAAGATGGCCTGGACGCCAATTGCCAGCAGAATGCCTATCAGCAATGGGTTAGACAGCGCATGCAGCATCCGTTCTACAAAGCTCATAGAGTAGCTAATTTGGTCTAAGTCAGAAAACTCAAGGGTGATCGATTGGTCATTAACCTCAATGGTCAGCCCATCCAGTTGACGGAGTAGGTCGTCCACGTCTGTAGCAACGACGTCAATAAAACCTGCCTCCAACGCTTCAGAAGCTGTAACGGCTTTTGCCTCTTCGATCATGGCCTCAGCCAAGGTCACGGCATCTTCGCCGCGTCGCACAGTTAGAGTGCGCATCGTTGCTTTCAAATCCTCTGTTACCTTGCGCAGCATGGTAGCTTCGATATCAGCTCCTGAACTATCAACCGGTGATGCGGCGCCAACTACGGTTTCTGGAGCCATGGATACAGCATGAGCCGCTGCGGCTATCACGCTGCCAGCCGAAGCGGCTTGAGCGCCGTTGGGAGCCACATATACGATTACCGGTACTTCAGAGTTTCGGAAAGATTGAACGATATCCAGGGTTACATCTACGCTACCGCCCGGGGTATTCAGGATGATCAATACGGCCGATGCCTTGGTACTTTCGGCTTCAACTATGGCCCGATCGAAGTAGGCGGCCATGGCGGGTGTGACCGGCCCCTCGACCTCAAGTATCAGAACCTGTTCACCGTTGGCGGCAGCGATGGTCACCATTCCGATGCCCATGAGAACCACAAACAGGAGTGCTAGCGAAAACCTAACCGAGCGCTTAATCACAATCATTCCTAGGTGCTGCCCCCCGGGACAGCGCGAATTTACTTTCCAGGCTGGTGTTATTACTTTGACAATGCCAGGATTCTGGCAATGCCAGTACCCTGGCAATGATACGGTATGCTAAAGAGGTGGACAAGCGATCTCGGCAAGCATTAATCAACATAAGGAGGAGGATCGGTCGAGTTGGCTTAGGTTGGGGGTGGGTTTCCGGGCAATGCGTGTGCTGTGCTGGTAACAAGCTTGGGCAACCAGCTTGGGCAACCAGCTTTGTTAACCAGATTCGAATTGTTGTTGGCAGAACTGGTCGATGAGATCTGGTCGCTCTATCACAAAATGATAGCCACCAAAACGCCCGCTTGTCTGGATGAAAATTGGCTCTGCGGCATTTGGCGTCTTGGCGACCATATCAGCTACATTTTCGACGCTGCCCCATGGATCTCCCGTGCCCTGAATATAAAGGACCTTTGTATCACCACTGCCGGCAGCGGTGAATACAGGTTCGATGGCCGACAGCTGGATCCCTCCTGCCAATCTGTAAAGAAGTTCGGTCACGAAAAGAACAGGCCTGGCCAGGGGGCCTACTAGCTGGGAGGTCGTCCGGATGGAGAAAACAGCTGGGCTAGTCGGCTGGACAGCGACGGCGGCCTTCACGAGAGTAGTCTGGGGAAGAGAATAAAGAAGTGTGTTGGCGCCCATGGAGAAACCGACCACGCCGATCCTGTCGTCATCAACATCCTCTCTGCCGGCAAGATAATCAAGGGCTCCCAAGAGGTCGTTGGATTCTTTCATCCCAAAGGTGACCGGTATGGATCTCGCGCTTCGTCCGTGATTGCGTAGATCAAACATCAGCACATCATAGTTCAGTTGATGCAATCCGTGGGCCAGGTCAAGCAGATTAACCGGCGCGCTGCCTGGCAGGTCAGACATGACGTTTTCGGCCAGGGTGCCAAGGCGGTTCCAAGGCCAACCATGGACGATAATCAAGGAGCCAGCAGCAATTCCACTACCCCGGTTTGCGGCTGGGATGAACCAACCCGACAAACGCAGTCCATCGCGAGCCGGGAACTGAATCTCTTCATAGGACATGCCGTTGTTGCTCGGTGTTGTCCAGAGTCGCTTTCGAGGAGGGTTGATCAGGAAGCGGGCCATGTAGAAGGCCATGGCTGTGATCATCCCTGCCAGCACACCAACCACAAGGAACAGGAATTGGATAACACGACGAAACTGGACCATGACTCAAACCTCGCGACGGTCGAATATTAGGGTACTAATGCATGACAGGACAGGATCAATGCGGTGTCGGGTATCTCACGGAATAGAATCAACCTCGATCCGCTGGCGAAACAATTCACTGGAATGATATTTCCTGTCTAGTCAGGTTTTTGAATGGTTAAATGTCTACAAATCGGTTGAGATCGCGGCACGTATCGCGACTGGAAGATCAACCCACTTGGATAATCCAATTATACTCGCAAATATCACAAAGCTTCTAGCTCAAGCATGCTTCTAGCTCAAGCATGCTTCTAGCTTAAGCATGCTTCTAGCTTAAGCATACAACAAAAGCACTTTGCTTAAAGCTCCTTGCTTAAGCATCCAGATTAACAATTTTGGAAACAACGCTATATCTCTCTAATAGCTCTCATAAAGCTTGGAGTATCTGTGAAAAGGGCGATTGTTTGCTATCCTATCGTCCTCACTCGTCTTCTTCATTCTGTGCAGCCGATTGATCAACATCTTCCTCCCAGCTATGGCAATAGAACCAGGTAATAAGCAAAGCATCACTCCACCTCTTGAGTTCTGTCATCAGCTCCCTACCTGCGTCGCTCCCAAGCGCTTTGTAAAACACATCTTGGGACTCGAAGTAGAGTTCGTACATCAGGTGAAATCGGGATTCACCCCCAGGTTTTCCGGTGATTCTACTAACCTCGCTTCTCACTAAACCGGGCAATTGTTCAGACAAAGGAAGCTGGGTTGAGGAGAAGAACTCCTCAAGAGCATTTTCTTCATCGACTCGGCGGTAGATTGTCACGAATTTGAACACAAATATCTCCAGATGATCGGGGAATACGGCTACTTTGTGATGAAGATGCAATTCAAAATAAGGTCTTCAAGCACCATCAAGCATGTTGTACTCATTGTACAGGAATCTACTGGGCAGAGGGACAAGTTGGGGGCAGTTCAGTGGCAGTTCGATGGCGGCGTTTGCAGATGCTTTTGGCTTTGTTATAATCTTCACAGATAAAAGATCTCGGGAAGAGGATCTCTCAATTTGTTTGATTTCCTACCTAACTCAATCATAACATGGCTTCTGGGCGGGTTGTTATTGCTCGCCCTTTTTGCGCTTTCGGTAACTTTCAAATCCTGGCGCGAGGCCAAACGCTCACCCTACTTCTTCATGCGCATGCAGGCTGGGAAGAAGATGCAGAGGTATCTTGTGGTGAGCTTTGTCTTGATCCTAATGACGGCAGCCGCCTCCGCCTATGCATGGCAAAGCCCGGAAGAAACGGTACCTTTGGTAGGTGTTCTACAACACGCGAAGCCAAATCTTGGAACCTTTGACGCCGCCGCAAAACAGGAAGAGACTGTCGAAGAAGCGCCCGGAGCCATAACCATCAGCCTTACTCCAGTGACGGAACGTGCAGTCACCATATCTGCTCTCGATCTTTTAGAAACCCAGGAAGAATCCCAGCCAGGGCCCGAAACTGCCAGCCAGGTCGAGTCCGATGTCTCGGGACCTGTTGATGCCCAACTTGGCAATATTACCTTCTCCACGGACATCAGCGGGAATTATCAGGCCATCGATCCCGGCAATAGATTCCTGGAAGGCTTTTACACACTCTATGCTACGTTCTCCTATCAAGGAATGGGCGATGGGTTGAATTGGTCTTGGTCATGGCTGCGGAATGGGGCCCAGATCGAAGGTGGAAACCAGGTGTGGAACTACGGCGAGGAAGGTCCTGGCTACATCTACTTTAGGCCAGAAGAAGGCTTCCGTGCTGGAGAGTATTCTTTGGCCATCTGGGTCAAGGACGAGCTCCAAAACCAGAGTGGCTTCACCGTTGCTGAAGGGATCGCCGCAAGCAACTGACCACCCTGCTGCTCCAATTTAGCGACACGCTTTCGTGCCCGGCTCAGCCGGGTTTTTTCTTGGAGAGAGATAGGGGTTGGAGAAGTAATCGTCCCAGGCGGCTATTCCTTGCTTCGCTTTCGGTTTATCAGCCGCTCCCGCCCATATTCTGCCAGCTGCCTGGTTTCCTTTACACCAAAGAGGAGCGAGGCGATGATATAACTGGCTGCTCCAACTAGTCCCCCAACCACCATCTGCCAAAATACGCCTAGCTCGTTGAGCTGGTTCCTAGTAATCCAGGTAATAGCGAACATCACCGTGGTTGCTAACAACATACGCCACAAGCCGTTAAAGAGCCGCTTCCCGTCGATTCCTCCCATCTTCCTCCTGAGCAGCCAAAGTAGCAGACCCAGCTCTAGAAATGTCGAGATGCTGTAACCAAGGGCAAGCGCGCCCAATTCAAGCCAATCGAAGGCTGGAAACACATTCCGGCTTAGCCACAGGCCAATTGCCCACATTGCGATGAGCTGCAAAGCGCCAGCAAGGACAGGCGTCCAGGTATCTTCCAGGGCATAAAATACCCGGGCGATGATCTCGATGGCGGTCAGCCCCACCAGGCTCATGGCGAAGAAAAGCAAAGCCCAGGCCACAAACTCGGTCGAATCGCTGCCAAATTCTCCCCGTTGGAAGAGCACGGCAACGATTGGCCTTCTTAGGAGGATGAGCAGGATGGCCGCAGGGAGGCTTAAGAAAAATATCAACCGCAGCGTATCCGCCAATATACGTCGCATTTTTCCAATCGCCCCTTCAGCAGCCAGGGTCGCGAAAGTTGGAAAGGCTGCGATAGCCAGCGCCTGGCCGACTATGGCAAGGGGCATAATGGTAATACGCCAGGCAAATCCAATAGCTGGGATGCTGCCAATTACCATCGACTGGGCGAGAAACCTCATAAGCAGGTGGTTAAGCTGGCCGAATGAGAGACCTAAGACCCTGGGGAACATCAATCGCAGAACCTGGAGTACGCCCGGATCCCTGAGCGTAAACAGGAAAGAGTATTTCGCTTTTTGCCTGCGCAGCCCCGGGAGTTGGATAGCCAGATGGCCCAGAGCGCCTGCCACGGCACCTATGGCCAAGCCGATCACGTTTGGAGCCAGTAACAGAATACCGGCGATGATGCCCAGGTTATAGATAATGGGGGCGATGGCTGGCAGTAGAAAGTGTTGGCGAGCATTGAGGGCAGCCATAACTACGCCACTAACCCCAAAAATGATGGTGGTCAGTAGTAGGATGCGCATCAAAGTGACCGCTGTCTCCAGAAGCTCGGGGTCTCCGGACACCAGATCCGGATAGAATAATCTGATAAGTTGGGGGGCAAAGATGGCAGAGACGACCGCGATGACCGTCGCCGCAATGGTGATCAGGTTTACGATTGCGGAGAAAAGTCGCCAACCGCCTGGGGCGTCATCCCGAACGAAGTAGGCCGAAAAAGTGGGTATGAAGGCTGAGCCGAGCGCGCCGCCGGCGACGATGTAAAAGATGAACTCGGGAAATCCGTTGGCGATGAAATAGGCGTTTGCTTCCAGACTGTCGATATCGAAGTAGAAATTGATGGCAGCATCGCGCAGGACGCCCAACAATCTACTAACGACGAAGGCAGCGCCGATGATGCCGGCAGCTTGGATGATTCTCAACCGGTCGTTGCGGACCGGATCCACTTCAGGTTGGGCCATTGCCATTTGGGGGGATTATACGTGGGAATGGGCGAACAAAAAAAGCGGGCTGGTTTTGTAACCAGCCCGCCTATTTTTTTGGAGAGTCAGGGACGCCGAACCCTGACTCTCATTAAAAGGAGGAGAAGAAGAGATTTAACCGTATTGTCTCTCTACCGACCTAATACTACACAAAAAGTCAACATAAGACTATACGCGTAGCCTGCGTCAAACCTACGCGTAACCTACGATAGTGAAAAACATCACAATTGAAAAGGTTAAGAACTTGATTGCACTTGGACCAAATCAACGCCCCTCGATAAAATCACTGTCATGAGTCGTCGCACTGCCCTGTGGTTGATGGTGCTGTGTATATTGGTAGCGGCCGCACTGCGTTTGCCTGACCTGGTTGAAAATCCACCAGGTCTACATTACGACGAAGCGGCAAACGGCATCCTAGCCGGGGACATCGGTATCCGGGGTGAGCGCCCGATCTTCATTCCAAGCTACACCGGAAAGGAGCCGCTTTTCTTTTACTTTGCCGGGAGCTTGATGCGGCTGATAGGCGAATCTGTTTTTGCGCTGAGGATGACGGCAGCATTGATGGGTATTGTTACCGTTGCCGCGACCTATTGGGTGGGAAAGGAGCTGCTGGCGGATCGACGGATCGCCCTTCTTGCTGCGGCGCTTTTAGCGGTAAGCTTCTGGCACGTTTTGTTTAGTCGACTTGGGTTTCGAGCGGTCAGCCAACCTCTGATGCAGGCTTTGGCAGTAGCCGCGCTGTTCCACGGATTTAGGAGGGATTCGCGCATATGGCTTGCCCTGGCGGGTGTGGTCCTGGGACTCAGCGCCTATACCTATCTCGCGGTTCGTTTCTTTCCAATTCCTCTGGCCCTGGCAATGCTGCCCCTGCTTTTTACGGGCAGCGAACGCAGGCGACGGCTAGGACAATTAGCCCTCTTCGCGGTCACAGCATTGGTCGTACTCTCACCCCTCGTGGTCTATTTTATTTCCAACCCAGATGCTTTCTGGGTACGCGCTGGACAGGTGTTTCCCGATCAGAATACCGGCACGACGATCGTGGAAAGCTACTGGAAATCGCTAGGAATGTTATTCGTCGATGGAGATCCCTATTGGCGCTTCAACATACCCAACCGGCCGATCTTTGACTGGTTTATTGGTCTAATGTTGGTCGCCGGCTGGATATTAGCTCTTGTACGCCTGGTCCGGAGCAGGATCGCCGTCGAGCGGTCAGCCTATCTTCTGCTGCTCCTTGTCCCACCATTTCTCCTCCTCCCGACAGCGCTAGCCGCCGATGATATTGTCCCCAGCAACCTGCGTGCCATCGGTCTATTACCATTCGTCCTGTTCCTTCCTGCCGCAGCTCTAGACGCCGGCATTGATTTTCTGAGACGACAGATCCAAGTTCTACTCAATAAGCTTGGCCGGGCGAAGCTGGACATCCGGAATAAAAGATACGACAACGCCATAGCAATTGGGATCATTCTGATCTTTTTGGCAGCAGGCGCCGTCACGATTGTCCGAACATATTATCAAGAGTGGTCTTTACGAGAGGATGTTTTTTATGATACCGATGCCGATCTCGTGGCCGTGTCTGATTATCTGTCCGGTATCGATATCGAGGGCGAGACCATCTACCTGGCAGCAGAACATTATCGCCACCCAACCGTCGCCTTCTTGAGTGATAAGTATGAACAGATCAAGTGGCTGCCTGATAGCGGGGCTTTTGTTCAACCTGCCGAAGGATCAGCCATTTATATCTTTCCGCGAAGCAGCCCCGCACCGGACTGGACTCTACCATATCTAAGTGACGGCAATGTCACAGCAGGACCTGACGGACCGGATGGCGATCCTGTATTCAGCGCTTATTTCGTGCCGGCTCCATATGGGCATCCGATTGCTAACCCGGTCAACGTCAACTTTAATAACTCTGTTACCCTGTTAGGGTATGAGATTGGCCGCACAGATTCCGGAACGGTGCCGCTTAAACTGGTCTGGCGGGTTGATGAGTCGGGCACACGGGGCCTTCAACCTTTTGTACACCTGGACGATGCCTGGGGATATCGTTGGAGCCAACTGGAATCCTTCGCTTATCCTGCAGAACAATGGACGCCGGGGGATGTGGTCATTCAACAGTTGGAACTGCCGGTCAAAGCGGGGACGCCACCGGGCTCCTACCAGCTCAGAATCGGGTTCTTTGATACAGAGACCGGCGAGCAATTGGTCACCCTTAACGAAGGAGGGCAATATGCCGGTGATGCTTTAACTATTGATGGCGTACCGATCCCAACTTCACCCTATTCCGATCCCTTACCAGATCCTCGACATCTTCTAAATGTGAGCGCCGGACCAAACCTGACCTTGATTGGCTATGACAGACCAGATGACAGCGTAGCCTCTGGCGCGAGTTTTTGGATGGCATTGTGGTGGAATGCGACCGGTGATCTGACGCCAGCTTCGACAAGGCTAGAGCTAGTTGGACCTGACAACACTGGGTCTATCCTAATGGGCAATATCCTTCCAGTCCATGGCACCTATCCCTTTGAGAACTGGCAATACCCCCAATTGGTGATCGACCATATGTCGACGAGGGTACCGGAAAACATCGAACCCGGAGAGTATATCCTCCGTCTCCGCCTCTTGGATCAAGGAGACAAGACCATATCCACCGCCGATCTAGGTACGCTGATCATCGAAGAGGCCGATCGTCTCTATAATCCTCCGAAAACGACATTTCCTATGAAGGCGGTCTTTGGTGATGAAATCGAGCTGACGGGCTACGATCTGGAGAGTACCGGATCAGGTAAGGTCAAGCTAAGATTGGTATGGCAGGCATTGAAGGAGCCTACATCCAACTATACCGTTTTCGTCCATGTTCTGAATCAGGACGGTTCCTGCTGTGCATGGCAGCAAGATATTCAGCCCGGTCAAGGGTCCTCCCCGACGGGAAGTTGGCTCACCGGGGAGGTGACTGTGGATGAGTACGAAATCGTCATGCCGGTCGATGCGGAACCTGGCCAATATCAAATTGAGATTGGATTTTACATCCCCAGCACGGCCAGGCGCTTACTGGTCGACGTGCCAGATATGCGACAAAGCGACTCCCTCATTCTAACCAGACCCTTGATTCTCGAATGAACCAAGGAAAGTTTCGATATCCATCGTCATAGACGCCTACAAGCGTCTACGGTTGGGGGCCAGCTGATTTCTTTTCCAGATAACCTTTCACATATAGGCCGAAGGCCACCGGCAGCAAAAAAGTGAACGGCACGCCGATGAGATGGGCGGCAAAGTTGGACCCACCGAGCACCCACACCCGGACATGCCCATAGATGATGACCGATAACTGAGTCGTCAGCAGGAAAGCGAGTCCTGCACTGAGCCTGGCGCTCGAGATGGGGTCTTGCTGATTGGATCGTTCCCGATCGAGAATCAGCCATGGGAGCGGCCAAGATGCATACCAAATCCGAAAATTCAAGGCCTGGAAGACGTAACCGGCAAAGATGTCAGCCGCACCTCGTAAAGGAGAACGGCCTCGGAGTGTCTGCCAGAGCAACCAAATAGCAAGAAGTCCGAAAAGCGCGACTAGGATCCGAGATAGTAGAATGAAGGAAGGTGTCAGATCCAGGATCTCTCTTACCACAAGGAAGACGAGCGTAATTGGAGAGAAGCCAAGCCCACCTTCGGCCTCCTCCAAGAGCCGCAAGGCCAGGTCTAGAGGAGATCCGAATGGGAGAAAGAAGACAGCTAGCAGGATCAGACCGGCGATGAGGGTTATGATGAGGAATCGTGCCCTGGCGGCATTGTTGGGAAGGCGGCGCAAGACGGCCAGAAAGAAAATTGGCAGCGGGAGAAGGCCGATGGCTTTGGTTAGGGGAGCCAACAGCATGACGATCATCCCCATTTGGTACCGGTCACGGTCTATTAGCCACCATCCGATCAGGAGCCACAGAAGCATCAGCGAATCGTTGTGACCGTCCATAGCAAAGATCAACAGCAACGCCGGATTCCAGGCCCATAAGATGGTTGCTCCCGCTCTCCTCGATGTGCCCGAACGTGAAAGAGAAAGCCAGATGACAACCGCCGAGGCCATGAAAGCAAGGGCCGCCAAACCCTTGAAGATAAGCAGCGACGACCAGAGATCATTGGGAGTTGCACTGGCAGCGGTCCCAGCGGTTAACTCCCATAGAGGGCCGTATGGCGTGGTAACCTCCGCCCATTCGCCAGAAAGGGAAATATACGGATCTTCAGTGAGATCTGACGGCGTTACCGTATAAGGATTTTCATTGTAAACGGTGGTTATCCGGGCCCGGATGAAGTATCGGTAAATATCATTGGCGTTGATGGGATAAGTTAGCAGCAGCGGAAGGCAGAATGCAGCGGTTACCAACAATATCGCTAACAGCGAAAGACCAGCTTCTCGCTTCACGACCTGGCGAACGGCCAGCCAATAAAGGGCATATAGTAGGCATATCAGGACTCCGTAAACCAGGCCTTCAAGTAAGGAAGGAGCAAAAGAACGGATATCTAGAGGAGGTGCAACGTTGTAGTGGGGGCGCAGCGGAAACAATAAACTGAGGGCTAGGTAGCCTGCGAAGGAGAGTAGGATTAGCAGCCAGAGCGGAATCGGCTTGTTATCAATTCGAAGAAGTATACGTTCCACTTAAAGGTTCACCCCTCTCGGCAACTTATACATTTGGGTATCGCAAAACGAAAAATTGACTCACCGCAATGGTTGCACATTGGTCTTCTGTTCGAGATTTAGAGCACCTATGTTCGCTGAATTATACTCAGGCGGAGGAACCTACGCGAAACAGGGCGCACTTGGTACGTCTCAGATAGATTAATAGGGTAGATGACCAGAGAACAGGTCTGCCGAGCAAGCTCGGCTTGGCCGATAGGAAATCGGCTGGGCAAAAAGACGGTAGACTGACCAGAAGACTGGTCTTGGCCGATAGGAAATCGGCTGGGTTAATGTGATAGCTCAGCTATAGCTACGGCAATAGCTCCGGCTACTCCGGAGTTGTTCCTCAATAGCGAGATATTTGCTCGTAAGCTGGCTCCGTCGGTGAGCTCCTTCACCCGTTCCAACAGCCAGGGAGTTGAAGCCGGACCAGATATCCCAGCCTCGTCCGCTTCCCTGGTAGCCTGATCGATGGCTTCTTCCGCAGCAGTTGGGTCCAGCGCGTCGTCCGCGGGTACTGGAACGGTAACCAAAATGCCGGATTGCAAACCCAGTGTTTTCCGAGCCATCACGAGCTCCGCTATCTCAACAGGGCTATCTAATCGCACATCCACTCCCAACCCACTGTGCAGTGAATAGAAGGCTGGCATTTCGTCGGTTCCGTATCCGACGACGGGAACGCCCTCGGTCTCCAGGACCTCCCGAGTGAGTGGCAGATCCAGGATTGATTTTGCTCCACTGCAGACGACGGTGACGGGTGTCCGGCCCAATTCGGTGAGATCTGCGCTAACGTCGAAGGGGTGTCCCCTGTGTACACCACCAATCCCACCCGTGGCAAAGAGTTCGATACCGGCCATCCCCGCCAGGATCATAGTTCCGGCCACAGTGGTTCCACCATCCTCGCCTCGTGCCAGGGCAATAGCCAGGTCTCGCCGGCTGCATTTGCGTACGCCCCCCGCTGCTTGTTTGCTTAAATACTCCAGCTGATCGGTTGTAAGACCGGTATAGATCCTGCCTTGAATAATGGCAATGATTGCCGGCGTTGCCCCACTTTCACGAACGGCATTCTCCATGGTTGTGGCCGCTTCGGCATTAGTCGGGTATGGAAGCCCGTGGGTGATGACCGTGCTTTCTAGTGCTACCAATGCTTGGCGATCTGCAATGGCCCTGGCCACATTTGGATGATATTGAATGCTTTGCTCCATATTCTCCTGCTTTGGTCCCT
>DASRZI010000322.1:0-7295 GCA_035686605.1 Candidatus Zixiibacteriota bacterium | reverse complement strand
GTAGCCGATATTGGTAGAACCATCGCCAAAGTAACAAAGGACAGCATTGCTCGTCTCTTTGTATTGTTCCGCCAGGGCGATTCCCGCAGCCAATGGGAGGTGCCCGCCCACGATTGCATATCCGCCCCAAAAGTGTCGATCGACGTCGACCAGGTGCATGGAACCGCCTTTACCTTTACTCACACCGGTAGCTTTCCCAAGCATTTCGGCCATGACGAATTTCGTGTCGGATCCAACGGCCAAAGCGTGCCCGTGATCTCGATAGGCCGTTATGACATGGTCTCCTTCCGCCTTCGCCGCAATCGAACCTACGGCAACCGCTTCCTGGCCAATATATAGGTGTAGAAAACCACCAATCTTTCCCTGTTGGTATAGTTCAGCAGATCTCTGCTCAAAGCGTCTGATGAGCACCATTTGACGGTACCAATCCATCAGAATTGTTTTATCCATCTAATTCTCCATTTGAGGCGATCCGGGTTAGATCGCTAATTGCTTTTGTCCTGTGAAAGATAATTGTGCTCGCCAGTGGCATGGCCGGAGCTGATCACAATTACATTCGTCAATCTCGTTAACTACCGAGTTTGAAACGAAGCGGACTAGCTAGTTTAGCAGAGATATTGGGGAACGGCTAACAATTTCGGGTATGGTTGTAGGCATCGAAGCGGCTTGAAATTCGTGTTTCCATCGATATCGCGAAGATCAATCCAGGTCCTGGCGGGCCATTTCACCCAAAACCACTAACATTCACGGCTGAATGACATTGGCTGCGGAATGACATTAGCCGCGGAATGACATTAGCTAAGGAATAGTTGAGAGCAGTTCGGTGAAAAATATTCGTCAAAAGCCCACCACCACTTCGCGGCGAGCAGCTAGTCGAGAAAGTAATTATTGACTCCCCTTCTCGGACCGGGCTAAGGAGTCAACCCGTTCATTCTCTGGTATCCACTATATGGCGACCACTGACTTAAGATCTGGGAAGAATTGCTTAACGGTGCCTTCGACCCATCCGTGAAGGGTTACCGGCGCTAGAGTACAACCAACGCAAGCGCCCGTCATGCGGACCACCAGTTCGTTATCATCGAAAGTCACCATCTCCACTGCACCGCCGTGATAATACTCAATGTAAGCGCTGAGAACCTCGACCAAGGCTTTCATCCTCTCTTCATCGGTCGCTTCGACGGGCACACTGCTGGTGTCGGGTTCCCCTCCGGCATATAAGTTGGTCATAACAATTCCTCCTAGCTATGGGCTAACCGGCTTCAGTTCTCTCACAACCGGTTTAGCTGTGAGTGTTGTACGTCTTTGATCGATCAGCAAGTCAATTGTATCCCGGAACGGAATGAAGGATCAACATGGTCAAGCCGTCACCGCACAACAATGTTCCGATCTGGAATCAATCTACCTCAGTCGATTGGTGACAGAATTCTAGGCTGTTCCGAAGATGAGTTAAGACCACGTCATCCGGCTCTCCGGCATGCAGCGATTCAGGATACAGTTCAAGAGTTACGAACCCAGTATAGTGGTCTCCTGCAAGGCGTTTCAGAAAAATATCTAGCTGCAGGTGCCCATTATCAGGGAGTTGATGCTCCTGACCGTCAAAATTGCTTAAATGAATATGGGCGACTTTATCCTGAAGCTCTGAATAGACCTTAACAGGATCCATCCCCCATGTCCCCAAGTGGGTTGTGTCCATCGTTAAGTATCTGAACCGGCTGATTTTTGAAGTCGTGTTCCAGTGACTGTAACTCCACCGGCGACCAAACTTTCGAACTGCCGGCATATTCTCGATACAAAGCTTCACATCTGTTCCAGACTGGAATTCACCGTAGCCATTTTCGATCCAACGACGATATCCTGTCTCCGGGTTTGATGGAATAGGGATGAAACGCCGGCGCTTCGTGGATTGGAGATAGGCGAATCCGATTCGACTTGGCAGATGGTGGACGACGACCTGTGCTCCTAGCTGCTCTGCCAATTTCACACTGAGTTCTATTCGAGATGGTTGGTCAGCCGGCCAGCCAGGGAGATGGGGCATAAAAGGACTGTGGATTGCCAGGATCGGAAGCTGGTGCGTTTTGATGAGTTGGGATAGATAGCTCGCTTGGCGGGTTTCCCACCGGTGGTCGACGACGAGTTCAATCCCGTCGTAGCCAGCTTCCTTGGCAAGAAGGAAGCAGCGTTCGATGCTGTAAGACCAGAGCGATGCTGTAGATAAGAGAAATAGCATTACCTGAACTCTATTGAGTAGTGCTCGATCGAGGCGTCAAGACGCTGCTGCTCGATCCAGCTCACGGCTTTCTCGAGCTTGGAATGGAGATATCCGGCATCGTTTCCAACTGCTGCCATACCGATGACGGCTGTTCGCCAGACATCGTTGTGGTCGACTTCGGCGACCGATATGTTGAATTCCTTAGGAAGGCGACTGATGATCGGCTTCAATACCCTCCGCTTCTCTTTCAGCGAATTAACACCGTAAAGCTGCAGGGTTATAACGCATGTGCCAACTTGCATCTTTATCTTCCATTTGCTGGCGAAATTCCGGTATCGATTTATCCAGATTATAGGAGTATTAGCAAGACGTGGCGAAACACATTGAAGGGTATTTAATTATCAGGTTGTTACGGGCTAGTACCAGGGTAGATTCATCTACCGGAGTAGATTCATCTACCGGAGTAGATGGACGATGTTTGAAACTTATATCGGTCCATTAGCGTACTATGTTAGAGAAGAGGCCCGTTCAGATGACGGGACGAGGTTAACAGGTGCCTGGTAACCTGCATGAATAACGAAAAATGCAGCCTGCTGATCTACAAATAAGTCAGCAGCATTAATCAGGGGACTGATTTAATCAGAATACAGATTTAATCAGAATACTGATTTAGTCAGAATACAGATCTATTCAGCAGACTGAATTTACAAATTGATTGGTACAAGGAATGAGCGTTGGCGGTGAAGTAATACCGGCAGCAGGGAATAAGAACATGGAGAATGAAACAAAACAGGGTGGCCGAAGCGGTCTTCGAATTTTCTTATCTGTCTTTTTGGTGATCGTCCTGATTGGCACGATCATCTTAGCTGTAATCGTCGGACCGCCTTTGGTCGGCGTTATCGCAACGGCAAAGGCCGCAAAAAGCATAACCGAACCTATTGGAGATCTGGTTCGACAACTCGTTGCCGAGGCGACACCAGTGATCTTGCCAAACCCTGTGGTGATTGTTAGGGAGATCAACAGCCTGGCCAGGCTTGAGACGACCTCCTATTCGTTCCAAGATGTGATCCAAATCGAGCGCAATAACGACCTGTTATGGGGCGCATTTGGCGAGAGCATGCTATTCGTGGCCTATGGCGATGTGATAGCTGGGGTTGACTTGGCCAAACTTGGACCTGACGATCTCCAGGTAACAGGTCCGGAGTCCGTCATGGTGTTCCTGCCAGAGGCGGAGATATTCGTCACCGACTTGGACAACCAACGTTCTTACGTAGCCGATCGGGATATTGGCCTCTTTACCGACGCAAATACTGAGCTTGAAACGACCGTTCGTCGCGAAGCGGAGTCAAGAATGTTGGAAGCAGCGCACACAAACGGAATCATCGAACAAGCCCAGAGCGAAGCGGAGCGATTCATTTTCTCATTCCTCGAAGGCCTAGGCTTCACAGACGTAACCTTCGTAGATTCCACACCTCCGCCCGTCGCTCCCTATGTGCAAGAGGTGCCCAAGGGATTTGTTCTCACACCTGCACCCCCGGCTATTTCAACGCCGGTGCCGGTTGTTCCATAGTTAGAAGCGGACGGACCCCTTCGTCCACTCTTCAGTTGAATATTTCTCGGTACGAAGGTCAGCTGCCCGGGTGGCCTCGGCTTCGGATAGATCCCCCGAAGTTAGCTCGACATTCATGACCTTGGCAAAACCCGCCCTTATATAGTCAATCACCTCTTCCAAATCCATCCGCCGGCCCAACAGTGACTCGAGGGTCACTGACCGGTAGCTGATTCGAGCCACCAGGGCCAGGCGCTGACCGGGGTAATCGAACCGGAGTGCGTCGGATATTCTGCCGGTATCGCCAAATAGGGGTAATGTGCACTGAATTGAGACAGCGTTACCCTCACTCCTCACAGTCCCGCAAACCAGCTTCCGCCCCCCAGCAGTTATCTGGTATTCAGATGGGCCATCAAAACAAGCCAAACCCGAAGGTCCTCTGTCCCCATATACGGGACGGGATCGATCGGGATTCAGACCCATTGCCTTCAGGGCCGCATTAAAGCAGGAGGAAACCAGGTTGAACCGGTCAAAATCATCTCCACTGCTTCTCGGATCAATTGCCGGCATAGTGACGTTGACACTCAGTCCATCGACCTGGAGGATCGCGCGACCAGAAGTTATCCTCCTGACGATGTCCCATCCATTTGATTCGCATCCGGCTTCATTGACGACGACCCAAGACTGTTCTTTGCCAAGTGATAGATAGCCTGGTTTCCAGCCTGAAAACCGGAGGGTCGCAGGGCTTTGTTCCCGCCCTACCATCTCATGGATCGCCTCATCAGTGGCCTCGTTGGATGAGCCATCAAGGGATCCGGTGTGAATCACTCGCCAATCTGCCTTTTCATACATGGTCTTTGGTCGGGAATTGGGCATGGATATCCTTAGCCTGCGTAGCTCCAACCGATGTCTGGCAGGGTTAGCATCTGAGAAGCATCACCGGCCTTTAAAACTTGTGCTCCAACAGGTTCACCAATGATGATGTCATGGTCGCCTCCGGAATCGACTATCTTGGCCACTTTAAACTCGATATAGGCGGCCGCTCCTTCTATCACCGGGCAGCCTGTCTCCGGGGCGTCCCGGAAGCTTGCGTCTTTCATCTTCTCTGGATTCTTGGACCTACCCTTTGTGAATGGCATCATACTTTCGCTATCTTCCTTTGTGAAGAGGTTGATGGCGAATACCTGTCCTTTTTCGATTACAGATCGGGTATGGGAACTTTTCTGCAGACCCAAAGCGACCAATCTCGGCTCGAACGATATCTGGGTAACCCAGTTCGCGACCATGGCATTCACATCATCGTCACTTTTGGACGTGATGGAATAAAATCCGTAAGGGATCATCTTTAGTACATCTTTGATGGCGTCATCTGACATCCGTTTTTCTCCTTATTTGACAACTATGCTCAGAAAGCATTATGCCCGATTCACCATTTGCCAGCAATCAATCTGCAGTGTCCTCGGAATGTTCTTGCACTGTTCTTGTAGATGGCAATGTGCGAAGGGCTGAGATTCATTCTAGCGCTCTTTGATATAATCGCCGTAATGGAGTACCCAAAAATGATCCGCGGCGTCAGATTATTGGCAGTCATAACTGGCGCATATATTGTTTTCTGGATTGCAGCGGAAGGAGAGCTCTACAGAGCCGTGATTATGGCCTTCTTAGTCACTGCCCTTACAATCGGCTTGCTGACCGAGAGATACCTCGGAGGCAGGTCGTTCACGGTAAGAAAATGGATCTTTTCTCTTGCCGGAATGGGGGCAATCGCTGGCGTCTCGATCGCTTTGCTGACATTGGTCTTTATGGCTGTAAAGACGGGTCTGCATGGGCACGGTCCTGAATTTACCAGAGATCAGTTAGAGTGGGTGCTAATGCAAATACCCATATGGGGAGTCGCCGGCCTGATTGGAGGACTCGGTCTGGGGTTGATAACGGCCAAACGGTCCGGCAGCGGATGAGTTAGCTGTCGTCTTGACCGTCGCCAATTTTAGATTCGAGTGCT
The DNA here is from genome assembly GCA_035686605.1 of Candidatus Zixiibacteriota bacterium. Lineage (GTDB taxonomy): Bacteria > Chloroflexota > Anaerolineae > Promineifilales > Promineifilaceae > UBA11865. The sequence continues at coordinate 1,535 of DASRZI010000322.1, read as the reverse complement.
TCTAAGGCCTGTGCCAGCTCAGCCTGGCGGAAACTGGTGGTCATATCACCGCGTGTACGCTCCAGGACGGCCCGTACAGTGTCGGTCCGCCGCCTTAATCCACCGGTAATCGAGTCGTTGAAATCGAACGTTACCAGCACCGAATAGATCTCATCCATCGCGTCCAGCAATCGTTCCGCTTCATCGCTATGACCGTGCCGGATGATATCGAGAATTCGGCGACGCAGCTCAGTCGCTGCCTCCGCCATGCCGTTCAACCAGGTATTTCCTTCGACTGATAACTCATCGCGAGACGGCATTGGCAAATCACGCACGAGGGCATAAGTCAGATTAGCCTCAACAAACTCCTTTAGGGCGTCCTGGGTATAGCCGGCATAGTAAAGATAGGGGTATGAATCTACGCCTGCCACCAGGGCTTCGGCAGCTTCTCTGGCTTCGGTAATTATCTCGTCAGCTAGCTGCCATTCATCACGGTGAACCGCCCTGATTGCTCGCGCGCACATGGCGACCAGTTTTCTTGAGCGCTGGTAGGCTTTATCGCGAGCTGTATTTACTTCCTCAAAATCACTGCGTATTGAATCAGCCGCCTGGTCTAGTTGTTCTCGGTTCACAATTACTCCTTGTCCGGTTCCTCATCCTCATCCGAGGAACCCGGTGGAAATCGAAAAAATTGATCCGCAATGGACATCTGCTGGGGAAGACGGATCTCTCCAAATTGACGCTCATAGTTGGCGATATTTTGGGCCAAGGCCGCGTGCAGCATCTTAGCGTGCATGGGAGACATGATGATCCGCGAAACGACATTTCCCTTGGGAATTCTAGGAAGAACCTGGGCGAAATCCACTATCATCTCAGCCGGCGTATGGCTGATGAAAGCTACGTTCGCATAAACAGCTTCCAGATCCTTTGGGTACTCAATATTAATTCGTTTGGGCTTGATTGGCTTGTCTGGCTTCTTTGGCTCTATTTCGGACATTGGATGTACTCCTATATCGAGCTGGTTACAGCGGAAATTTGGAAAATCACCGTCCCTTCTAGGATTTGTGGCGGGGACTTAGTTGAAAAGAACTTCGATCGGGCTTGGCTATGGCAATCTATGTGTATTCCTACTGCTCTGATCTGGTTGAATAAGGCTATCCATTGATTTACGGATGTTTAAATGGCAGCGTCATACAGCTATTTTCAACCACAAAGGCAGAAGATACACCAGATCGAATAAATCGAAAAGGCAGCTAATAACATCTATAGAGACGGCAATCAGCCTGCAAAAGTATTGGTCAATTTTTCGCAGCGACTACACGTCATGTCACGACCGCCTAGAAGCTAAAAGATGCCAGCCATGACGGGATTGTTCGTTCAAGAATCCTTCGACCATGAGAGATTGAGATAGAGCGGCAGCCGTGCTAGAATAGGGAAGAAGCGCAGCCCACGATGGCCCCTCTGCTTCCGAATGAGGAGCTAGCACGATGCCAACCATACCTTTAAACCAGCCGGAAGGTGAGGCTGGATTTGAAGTTGTCGAACATACCGCCGAT
>DASRZI010000321.1:0-2720 GCA_035686605.1 Candidatus Zixiibacteriota bacterium | reverse complement strand
TCATCGACACAGGGTTGGAAACCATGACCGGCGGCAGAATTAAAAGGCTTGCGCCGTACATGGACAACGATACATTCATGCTCACCTGGGGTGATGGCGTTTCGGATTTGGATTTGCGGGAGTTACTGGCTTTTCACAAGTCTCATGGGAGACTAGCTACATTGACAGCAGTGAGACCACCGGCCCGCTACGGGCATTTAACTTTTCATGGTGACCAAATAGTCGAATTCACAGAGAAACCTCAGATTGGCGAGGGTTGGATTAATGGGGCTTTCTTTGTACTAGAGCCAGGCGTATTTGACTATATTGACGGAGATGACACGCAATGGGAGCACGAGCCGTTAGAACGATTAGCGGCCGATGGCCAACTGATGGCCTACAAACATACGTCTTACTGGCAGTGTATGGATACGCTGCGAGAGAAACATATTCTGGAAACATTATGGCAAAGTGGCCACGCCCCTTGGGCAATATGGCAGGAGTAATTGAATTATGCGCGTTTTAGTTACTGGGTACAACGGATATGTGGGTACCATCATGGTACCGATGCTAGAAAAGGCCGGACATGAGCTGGTGGGTTATGATACGAACTTGTATCAAGGTGCCACCTTTGGAGATGAGCCGAAAAAATCAGATATTCTCGAAGTCAATAAAGATGTCCGTGATATGGAGTTCTCGGATGTCGAAGGCTTTGATGCCATTATCCACTTGGCGGGCCTATCGAATGATCCTCTTGGCGATTTGAACCCGGAGCTCACCCACGAAATAAACTACAAGGCATCGGTTCGACTGGCTAAATTAGCTAAGGCCGCTGGCGTTGAGCGATTTATCTTTTCGTCCTCATGTAGTAATTATGGTGCTAGTGGTGATAATTGGATTGATGAAGGATCGCCTTTTAGGCCAGTAACCCCGTATGGTCGCTCCAAAGTAATGGTTGAAGAGGATGTGGCAAAACTGGCTGACGATAAGTTTAGTCCCACCTTCTTACGCAGCGGCACAGCCTACGGTGTCTCGCCGCGATTGCGTTTTGATCTTGTCCTTAACAACTTAGTTGCCTGGGCCTATACGACCGGTCTCGTTTACCTCAAGAGTGATGGTACGCCATGGCGCCCTATCCTGCATATTGAGGACATGTCCCGAGCTTTCTTGGCGGTATTGCATGCGCCACGGGAGCTGGTGCATAATGAAGCCTTCAACGTTGGCCGTTCACAGGAGAACTATCGCATCAGCGAAATAGCCGAAATTGTTGCTGAGACCGTACCGGGCAGCCGGGTTGAGTATGCGGAAGGCGCTGGCCCAGACAAGCGCTGTTACAGGGTGAAAAGTGACAAGATTATTCGCACGTTACCGGAATTCAATCCTCAGTGGGACGCACGCCGCGGCGCACAAGAACTCTACGAAGCGTACAAGCATGTGGGCTTGCGCCAAGATGAGTTTGAAGGACCTCGCTATCGCCGTGTCCATCATATCAAATATCTAATGAGCAATGATCTTATTGACGAAGGTCTACGGTGGATTAAGCCCGTGAATCTGGCTACTGCATAAAAATGGGTACTAGTATGATTTATAAGAATGAGAATACCTGCCGCTCGTGTGGGTCAGATAGGCTAGAAACGATTATTGCCTTTGGGTACTCTCCATTGGCCGATCGACTATTGACTGAAGATCAGTTGACAGAGCCAGAACTAATGGCCCCGTTAACTTTTGTATTTTGCAGTAACTGCGCGCTTGCCCAGATTCGAGAAACGGTTGACCCCAAAATATTGTTCTTTGAGGAATACCCTTATTTCTCCTCTGTATCAGCATCGTTAATCGCCCATTTTCGAGAGAGCGCATTGGCTCTCATTAACGATCGGGGATTTGATCAAACAAGCTTGGTAATTGAGGCGGCAAGTAACGATGGTTATATGCTGAAGAACTTTGTCGGAAAAGGCATTCCTGTTTTGGGAATAGATCCTGCGAATGCACCGGCTCAGTCTGCAATAGATGATGGAATCCCAACAATGATCACTTTCTTCGGTGAGGAATTGGCCCAACAACTACGGTCCGAGAACAAAATGGCCGACTTATTCCTGGCCAATAACGTGCTTGCACACGTGCCAGATCTCAACGGTTTTGTGCGCAGCATCAAAACCATTTTAAAAGACGATGGTCTGGCTGTTATCGAAGCGCCATATGTAGTGGATCTAGTCGATCACTGCGAGTTTGACACCATTTATCACCAACATCTATGTTATTTCTCGGCGTCTGCTTTAGATAAGCTGTTTCGACGACACGGGCTGTTCCTAAACCGGGTTAAGCGGGTGGCGATTCATGGAGGGTCCTTGCGTCTCTTTGTTGAACCACAAGAAGATCCTCAAGAGTCAGTCAAAACGCTGCTCGCGATGGAGCACGAGCGCAAGGTTAGTAAGTACGATTTCTATCTAGACTTTGCTAAACACGTCTGGGCAGTGAAAGACGATTTGTTAGAGATCTTGAGAATTCGAAAGCAGCAAGGCCAGAGCCTGGTTGCCTACGGTGCGGCGGCGAAGGCGACGACTTTGCTGGCTTACTGCGGCATCGACCGATCGCTGCTCGACTACGTAGTGGACCTGAACCAATACAAGCACGGACGTTACATGGGCGGTAACCACTTGCCCATTTTTCCAACTTCAAAGCTGATGGAGGACAAACCTGACTATGTGTTGCTGCTCGCCTGGAACTTTAAGGATGAGATTCTA
>DASRZI010000320.1:0-5317 GCA_035686605.1 Candidatus Zixiibacteriota bacterium | reverse complement strand
CAGATATAGCCATTGTCACTTGTATAAATAATGACTGTATTGTCGGCGAGTCCCTGGCGTTCGACCTCATCCCGGATCATTCCAACGGCTACGTCAATCGCATAGACCAATTGGTAATACCCTGCCATTGTCGTATCGTAGTCATCTTTATAACCCCAGCTTTCAAAGCGTTCATACTGACGGTCGGTTTTACTTTGCTTGGAAAAATGCGTTCCATACGCGCGTCCGAAGTTGTCTGGCTTTTTGAAGGTTTTTCCTTTGTAGACGTGATCGAAACTGGGATCTGGAGACACAGGTCGGTGTGGTGCTTTGAAACTAATCGATAAACAGAAGGATTTCTTTTGGGCGACTGCCGATTTAATGACATCCTGGCCAAAGGCACCATAGGATCGCGTAGAGTGAGGATACTGACCAGCGTATTTGGCCATAGAGGCGTTATCGGCAGTTTCATATTTGCTTTGGCCGGGAGCGCCGCCCCAAAAATCGAAATCGTCTTCACAGAGCCCTTTGCCGTCAACTTCAAAGCCAAACTTCCCGGCAAAAGCCGTTAGGTAGCCAGCTTGTCGAAGCAGTACGGGATAGGACTGGTCCCACACGTCAGCGTGCATTTTTCCATGCGCAAAATTACAGCCGGTCTTGTATTCGTATTTGCCGGTCATGACATTGGCTCGGCTGGCCATGCAGATTGCGGTGGTGTCATAGTGATTGTCAAAGATCAGGCCATCGGTACCAATCTTGTCCATGTTCGGTGTTTGAACGTCTTTATTCCCGTAGCAGCCCACGGAATAGGCACATTGATCATCGGCCATGAGATAGATGATATTGGGACCCGTGGCAGTTGGGGCATTGGTGTTGCCTCGCCGTCCAAAGGCCAGTGGTGACATAAAGGGTAGCATGGCAGTGCCCGTAACAGTTTTAATAAAATCACGTCGTTTCATGGGGGCATCCTTCTTTTTATTGATATATGTCTGAAGGGCGGAGTAAAAGTGTAGCGCCCGGCGGACCAAAACTGTGACACTCCCGGCCTATTTACCCCGCCACAGACGGGATGTCAATTTGTTTCTACTCACATTTTCTACGCATCGCCGGAACCAGTCGTTTCCGAGTCGGGTGAGTCGTCTTCGTCGTTCTTGGGGTCTCGCTGCTGGAGCCGTCGTTTGGACTGACGCAGGCGGTAGCTGGGGCCGTTGGCTTCGACGATGTGCACTCGATGCGTCAGTCGGTCCAGCAAGGCACCCGTCAGCCGCTCGCAACCAAAGATTTCCACCCAAGACTCGAACGGCAGATTGGTCGTGACAATCAGGCTCAGCCGCTCATACGCTCGGCTGATCACCTCGAAGAGCAACTCCGCTGCCGTCCTGGAGAACGGAACATAGCCTAACTCATCCAAGATCAAGATGTCCTGACGCTCCAATTGTTTGAGCGTCCGCTCCAGTTGCCGCTGCTCGGCCATTTCCATCAACTGAGTCACCAAAGCCTTCGCCGTGAAGAATCGCACCTTGCAGCCCTGCATGCAGCCGGCGAAGCCCAGAGCACTGGCCAGATGGGTCTTTCCTGTTCCGCTGTTGCCTACGAATAGCACGTTCTCTTGCCGCTCCACATACTGGCCGACCATCAGTTCGCGAATTAGCTTCTGCTTAATGGACGGCTGAGCCGTGAAGTCGAAGGTGTCCAGCGTCTTTATCACCGGGAAGCGGGCGTTCTTGACCCGCCGCTCGGCGGACCGTTTTTCCCGGTCCAGGGCTTCCCTCTCAACCAGATAGAGCAGGAAGCTGACATAATCACAGTTGTCTTTGGCGCAACTGGCTGCCACGGCCTCATAATCTCGGAGCATGGTCGGTAGCTTGAGTTTCTTGAGGTAGTGCTTGAGCAACAGTTGGGGTTTATCCTGCTTCATGCGGCACCTCCCTGACCTAACAGATCCCCATAGACACGGACATCGGACTTTGAGATCTGGACCAAACGCAGGTGCTCGCTACGGTCCAACTTGAAGGTGGTCTGACGCCAGGGCCGACAACCGGCCAGGAACTGCTCGATGCCCTCTTTGCTGTGGACCCGACGACGCAGGGCCTTTTGAACCGCAGAGGTCAACTGCTGGAGACTGTAGCGCTCCAGAAGACGCAACACCTGGATGTATTCACGCCGGCCATGGTCCAGCTCCCATTCCATACGGCGTTGCAGGACCTCAAAGCATCCCGGCAAGGTCAATCCTTCAAACGGCCGGGCAAACGCCAGAGCATGGGGCTTTCGCTCTAATAAAGGCAAATAATGCAGAGGATTGAAGATCTGCTGTTCCCGGCCCCAGCACCGCGGATGCTCGGCAATAACCTCGTGGAATCGACAGATTCGCACCCGATCTGTGTAGCCTTTGACCACCACATCCTGGTAGGCATATTCCATAGGGGCCGAGTAGTCGTTGTCATCGAAGCGAACCAGCAGTTCGCTGTTGACCCGGCCCGGCTGGGTCCGACAGGCATCAAACGGTGCAAAGGGTAATGGCAAAAAGCATAGTTGCTCTTCCAACAGCAGCTTGTCCTTGGTCTTGACCTGTCCACGGACTCGCCGCTGCAGGTCATCCCGGCATCGCTGCTGCAGGAATACGTTGAGTTCCTCAAAATCCCGGACCTCGGGCACCGGGACCAGGAAGTTCAGCCGGCTGTACTTGACTATGCCTTCGACCACGCCCTTCTCGTTAGGCCGGCGAACCAGGCAGAAGTGGTGGCTGAATAGATAGTGACTGACCAGCTGCAGGAACCCCTGTGTCAGTTCCCGAAGACGGGGACCTATGATCTTGGATACGGCGACCTTACTGTTGTCATAGCTGATGCGTCGAGGCACCCCACCAAAAAACTTGAACGCCTGGACATGGCCGTCCCAGAAGGTCTCGGTGCATTCACGCTCATAGGCCCGCACGAAGAACGCATCCGAATACGGCAACGCCATCACGAAAAAGCAGATCTTCCGCAGCACCCCGGACATCTTGACCACCGCATGGCCGAAATCCACCTGGGCCTCGCCCGGCCGATGGATCAGGGGCATGTATACCTCCTTCATCGTCCGCCTCAGTTCGCGAACCGCGTCTTTGACAATGGTGTAGCCCCCGTTGAATCCCTCCTCTTGTAGCACCTCCCAGATCCTCTTGGACGTGTGCCGTTGCTTCCTATGCACACACTTGTCTTGCTCCAGGATCTCTTGGATCCGACCCAGATAGGGATCGATCTTGGGCTTCTTCGGTGATTTACTTCGCTGGTAGCCCGGTGGGCTGGGACGCTCGAGGATCTTCTTAAGCGTCTCCCAGTGCATCCCGGTCTCACGCATGATCTGTCGTTTGCTGACGCCTTCTCGCAGCACCCTTCTGCGAATCTCAAGCCATTGTTCCATCTCGATGTACACTTCCTTTCCTTTCTGCTGAAAACCCGTTGGCCTTCACAGCATCTGCAGCCGTGAAAAACCACGCATCTTCGCAGAAATCTATTGGAAGTGTCACAGTATTACTCCGCCCCGCCGGGCGCTACACTTTTACTCCGCCCTTCAGAATATATGATCGTTTAGACTTATTATATACTTAGTATTCGCCTTTCGATAGGGATAATAAGTATTTTTTTTAGGATGATCCGAGAATAGGGATTGGTCTTTAATTATTGCATTCGATAGCATGACAGCCTATTCGTTGTGCAAGAATTAAACCCTGACCTGTTAAAGCCCATGCCGACCACATCTATCGAGCGCGTGAGAATCGTTGCTACTGCAAAGATAAAGGGATTCGTCTTTCGGGTCCCCCTCTTGACAGGCCCAGACAGGTGACCGAATCCAACAGGAGGCAATTGAAGCAAGCCAAACAGATACAAAGGCAAGATGAACTGGATCGGATTGTCATTGAAGGGAAGTTTGGTTAAGGCAAGCGTCGCTTCAGCCTGGATCGTATCATGGCCAAATTGGCTGAAACATCAGAAGCCGTGATCGTGGTGTCCTTTATCGTGATGAATCTGGAGAAAATCCTCTCCAATATTCTTTTGTTTGCTGTTAATGTTTGCTCGCTGGTGTGGACGGCCTTGCGTTGGTTAGCGTGGCGGCTTTGCAATCGGATGCAATGGGAGCAGCGGCTCTGTCCCGGTGATGTCAAAATCTATTAAGGGCTCCATGCGGCTTGTTCACCAAGCCCTAAATAATTCGGGGTCAGACCAATTAGAGTCGAAAACCGTTGTTCCGCACACTTTTATTTATTCTATAGTAAATACTATATGCTAAAATAGGTTCTCGTCTAAAAACTTGTCCGCTCTCTTTATTTCATCTCAGTTATCGGGTCAGCGTCAGCACCACATTCTGCTTACCTGCTGGCATCTTGGCCTGATACAGTCCATTACCCTTATCAACGAAGGTGACTTCTTCACAGACCGGGGCTTTATGTGAACTGTAGACCGCAAAAGCCCCCCCCTCATTCAACTTGATACGGAGAGTCTTTGTTGTGTTTTCAAGAATCTCCACAACAGCGGCAGAGAGATATTTGTCCGTCCGTCCAATCACTGACCAGCCGTTCACAATTGGGCTCACCTGCAACAGAGCATCGCGGAAGCCTTCAATGTAAACAGTATAGCCCTCTTCCGGCATCAGTTGCCCGGTGCCGCTGAAGCTATCATAGACGTACAGCCCTTCCTCAGGAACCGGCCACTGACCGGGGTAAGGCTGCATCAATCCAGAGGCGTTACGGTAATTATCAACCGTCACCACCGTATCCAACCGCTTGCCGTGGTCGCTTTGCGGGCCATCGATATTCACGACATGGAATACTGCCGTCCGGTTTGGAAGCGGTGCCCGGGCCTTTAATATGCCAATGGTTTGACTGTTGCTGAATAAGCAGTCCTCAGTCAAAACGCCCGGCGCAAGCGGGCGGATAATTTCGCCATCCTCGTAAAACAGCGCGGCAATTTCCGGATGCAGCTTTTTCGGAATCTTATAGGCCACCATACCACCGCCCGAAACCGCTCGGCGCACAGTGTCGATCCGACGGGTTAGTTCGATTGTGGGGTCGTATTCATCGTGATCGGGCCAAACTAGTGAACCGGTCAGCAGCGCCGCCTGATAACCGGCATGTGTAAACGCCTTAGTCTTATGATGCGGTTTATCTTTTTTCGGATCGGGCGAGAAATAGTCTCCGGTACACCGGTTGACGACACTCTGATATGAGGTGAAGAGCCCCGACGCACCCGTCCAATTACACTGAAACAACGGCAGATTACGTTCACGGCTGACCTTTTCAATCGCCTTGTTCAGCAGAAATCCCGTACGGAAAGGATTGCCGATGGCACGGGCATTGTCT
>DASRZI010000319.1:0-4307 GCA_035686605.1 Candidatus Zixiibacteriota bacterium | reverse complement strand
CTCTGTGTTATCAAATTGCCCACGTCCTGGTTCGATATAGTAACCGCTCCCTGAGGCATCAGTCACTTTCCAGGCATAACCTTCAACGGACATTGCATGAGGACCATCTGGGCCAGCATATGGTGTTCGCCATAATTCAACCGGCTGCTGCACCCAGCCGTCGCGGCCGGTCCATAGGGCGAAGCTATCTTCAGGATCACCGTCGACAGCGATATCGATTCTGACAACGGGTCGATAGAGGGCGTTTAGACCGCAGCCCTTCCCAAAAGACCCTGAGACGACCCGAAACCGGCCATCAGTAAAGAATTGGATATGCTGCTCATATCGATAGTTGCACGATTGTCCCCAGCTGCTCATTCGGAAATCTTGAACGACCTCGAATCCAACCACGTTCAGATCGTCGTCGACGAGATCGAGAACCTGAGTTTCGCCATATGGGCCGATAGGAAATCCACCGCCGCCGCCACCGCAGCCCGTCGAATCTCGGAATCCGCTGCTGCCGTAATCGGCATGCCATTCAACGAGCTTAATACTGGTTGCCACCGCTTCGTTCAGATAAGAAACATCATAGACACGCAGTCCATCAGTTCCTGTCACATCATGGTCCATAGTCCATCCGTCGCGATTAATGGATCCCGGAGCTGGACAGCCAGACTCTGGCGGGAATTTAACGAGGCTCTCGCCATCCTCCGGATTAACAGTGGTCCATCTAAGCGCCGCTACCTCTTCCAGGTGTAGATCGATGAAAACCCAAAGTATGCGGTCTCCCAAATCAAATGTTGGCGCGACGCAGAGCGTCGCTCCATCACAGGCGCTGCCGGGGGCATCGCCATCCACTGGAGCCATATCAATATCTTCCGCCCTTGGCTGGAAACCCAATATCTCGATCACCTGTGGGTCATTGATCGCCAAGTCAATAGCTAGATCGACTAGTCGTTTATTGATGCCTGGATGGGCGCCTGGTTGGTGGAACACCTCAAGCACTTCTTCGTTGTTCAGATCCACGATGGCGGTTACGGCCGCGTTCTCATCCCAGTTGTAGATGTTGACCTGGCGGCAATCTGAGTCCGCACAAGCCTCTGCACCAGGGGGATAATGCAGTCCGACGTTGGCGATACCGAACACCTCCGATGGTCTTCCAAAAGTATAGGTTTGGACTCTAGCGTCCGATAGCGCTAGGTTCTGAGCTAGGTTCTGCTCTTCTGTCATACCTGACTTAAGCGGGGCAGCTGGTGATTTCCCGCGAACGGTTGGGGTGGGGGAGAACAGTTGAGCCAGGGCCAACGTTAGCACGATCAACAGCAAACTGAGCAAGATTACGCCAAAAAGAGATCTTCGATTCATGATTCCTACTTGTATGTCAGTGCGAAACGGGTAAGGACCATCCGCGTGGGTTCGATAGTGTCTAGTTCAATATCGACAGATGGACAAAGCGCTCTCTTTTGATATAGGTATAAATAATCTTCAACGCTGCAATATTACGATCGATAACTTTACATAAAGAAGTGGAAGCAAGGATAAGGAACCTATTCTAATGCCCAGACCGTCTATCGACAAAGGATTGGAGGATCTGTCGACTGGGTCAGGAAAAAAGGTTTCGAATTTCGATGGGCTGGCTGGCGATCTTCTACTCAGATTTATATAGATATGATGCACCGTCATCAATATTGCAGGTGAAGATGGTGGGATTGTGGCCGAAGCGCGAGTTGAATGCATCGCTCATTACTCTCGATACGTCATCGCTGGACTCGCGATCGACGATCGCCACGACGCAGCCACCAAATCCCGCACCGGTTAATCTGGCTCCAAAGCAGCCCGGCAGATCCCAGGCTGCCTCCGCCAGAGCATCTAGTTCATTGATGCTAACCTGGTAGAGAGCTCGAGAGCTTATATGCGATCGAATTATCGTATCTCCAAAATGCTCCAGATCTCCATTTTCTAACGCTTCGACGCCTTCCAGAACCCTGGCGCATTCTTCTATCACATGCTGAGATCTCATCCTAAGAGTCTGGGGCAGCTTCATTGAAAGTTGGTGAAACTCCTCAATGGATACGTCCCTTAGAGCCTTGATGTCTGGCAGCTCTTGCTGCAAGATGGAGAGAGCTTGCTGGCATTGTTCTCGCCGCAAATTGTATTCTGAACTCACCAATTCTCTGCGTACGCCAGAATCGGCGACGATGACTCCTACTTGTGACGGCAGGGCGACGAGCTCATGTTCGATAGACCGGCAATCGAGCAGAATCAGTTTTTCTGCCTTGCCGTGCACACTGGCGTATTGGTCCATGATACCAGAGGCAACTCCCAAATATTCGTTCTCAACCCGTTGGCCGACTTCGGCTCGCTGCCTTCCAGATAGGACAGAGTCTGATAGATATTCAAAGGCCATAATAAAGGCGATCTCAACCGCAGCTGACGAACTCACGCCTGCGCCGATAGGAATGTCGCCCATGAAAACCGCATTCATACCTGGCAGCTTCCAACCCAGGTTGCCAAGCACCCAGGCAACGCCAAATGGGAAATTCGACCAACTGGGTCCATCTTTCGACACCGGATTGCTCTCAAGGATAGTCGAGAGCTCGATTTCAACATACCCCCCTAGATCCAGCGACTCTATGTGCAACAGGCTGTCTGACCGGCGACCGGCAGCGACCCAGACTGCTCGATCGATGGCACCAGGGAGAACCCATCCTTCGTTATAGTCGACATGCGCACCCAGTAGATTAACACGGCCCGGTGCTCGAACCACAACATCGGGTTGGCGCCCAAATTTCCTCTTATAAGATGCATGTATTGATGCCACGTGACATTGTCCTATGAAGAAAGAAACATTATGTAAACTGAAATAATCAATCCCAGGCTGTCTTCAAGCAGCGAATCACTCCAGCAGCAAACCAAGTTGTGCGGCCACACTCCGTAATCGGTCCTGCTCCCCTTCTCGGATAGCCACGGCCAGATCGCCTAGTGTTTCGGCGATGAAAGGCTGTGTTTTCGGATTGGCCCTTAGCTTATCTAGGATTTCTCGATCACGAACGCGGAGAATGACGACATTTTCAAGTCGCGCTTCAGTCCCATTTTCAGCCCAGCGTTCGATGGCTCGCTTCGTACTCGCGGGCAATGGTCTGCCGCTAGCCTCTTCGAGAAACCTCAGAACCCGTTGAGGTTCTATCCCTTGTTTTTGGGACTGCTCAAGGGATGAAGGCGTCAACCTATAAACGAAAGGCTTGCCAGGAACGGGGGTTTCGGCTTCTGCTATTCGGGCTACCTGAAACCGGTGATATGATAAAGCGTTAGCTGGAACGAGTAAGGTGGCATCATCTCTGACGACGATTGGCATGGAAATCGATTCTTCGTTGACCGGTTCGTTTTTCAGCCAGGCTATCGCTTCCGGGGTCAAACGGAAACAGAGATCATCAGCCATTCCCCCTTGGGCTAAATCAACAAGTCCTAACCAGGTAAGAGGACCGTGAAATGTATAAGAAAGCTGTCTTCCTTCAACAAAGTCCCAGCTCCTGAAGCCAGCTAGATATTCGTTGTTGCTCTTGTCACGTATATACCAGGTATCGTAATTGCCGCCTGGGCGTTGAAAATCCGGTTGGTTCTCCTTAATGATGTTTACCAGGTCTGCGAGACGATACCACATTTGATCACGTGGCAAGAAATCGAAGAGCGTTGTTCGAGCCAAAAGTGGATCATGTTCCCAGCTTCCCCCTTCACATTCAATACCCGGAGTGTGATAGAGCTCACTCCAAGAGGAACGTCTCCAATGATCCACCAATTCGCGCCATTGTCTTTCTCGATTCTGGCGGAGCCAGGCCACGACCCCACGTGTTGGCTTTGCACCCTGGTTCGTCGGCCTGAGCAGCTTCATTTCCCAGGAAAGCGTATAGAGCAGGGAAAGTCGATCGAGATCACGATTTAACAGAAGGTGGCCAATCCTCGATAAGTTATCCTCGACAATCGGTTCAAGCTGCGCGGCTGCAAATAGGGCCGTCAGATCGTCAACCACATTGTTTGGTGATGGTTCAATAGCTTCAGGTGCTGGGATCGGATTTAGCAGTATTTCGCTCTCAATGTGTTCGACAGCTGCACTTATTGCTCCAATTGAGAACTGTCCATGTAGCTCGTTCGGCAGGTAATAGAATTCGTTGAAACTGCTTTCGTCGTCATCATCGAAGGCCCGGTATAAGAATCCCCGGTACCACAGGGCCTCCGCGGGGCTAACTGGATCCAGCCAAGGCTCTTCCCTCTCTATACGACCGGGACCCATCTGCCGGACCGTGCCATGGTTACGCTCGAATGCTCCTACT
>DASRZI010000318.1:0-2177 GCA_035686605.1 Candidatus Zixiibacteriota bacterium | reverse complement strand
CCAAAACTTTTTGATGCAACCAAAAGGATTCATAATAAACGATTGGAATCGGACTTGTCTCATCCTATAACGAGGTCTACAGGAAAGAGTACACGGTACATTCTTCATAAGGAACTGGAACCACTTATGAAAGCGATAAAGAAAGGCTACTTGGAGATGTGGAGGCATTGGTAGATGTATTGGGCTTCCAGCGAGAACCATGGGCAAATCTGTCAGGTCATCGAAACCCAGACGCTCTGGGGAGAGACGACCTGCCACGTTTGGTTGCCCGATCGCGATTCCGTGGTTCGCATCCCGGCTTCAAGGCTCATGCCCTTGGAGAGTGAGGGAACCGGTTCGTCTGACAACATCGCATACGCTGCAGCTGCCGCGCGGGTCGCCGACGCGCTGGCTCAGGACGTACTGTTTACCCCATTGAGGAATCAGTCATTCCTCTGCAGCATGGCGCGCTATCGGCAGTAAGCTTTTAGGAATAGCTCGATTAAAAGGCCAATGCCTAAATGGCGCCTGTGCTTATTATTAGGGTGGAGGGCAGCACATGTTGATGCTTCAACGGCTGGATCGTCTTGCGGATCAATTGGTTAAAGAAGGTTACAAGAGGCTCGCGGAGCCTCCCCTATTCGTTAGATTCGCCGGAATACATGAGGCTGATGTCCTGGTGAATGATATTAACGGACATCCTCATGCATTCGTTCTTGCATGTGTTATGGATCAGCAGATAAAGTCCGAGAAAGCATGGCAGATACCTTACAAACTTAAGCAACGTCTCGGCTTTTTCGATTTCCCCTCTCTGGCTAAGCCGGGAAAGTCGTCGTCAATAAAGCTGAAGAAAGCGATGGTCAAACCGACACCGCTGCACCGTTTTCCGAAAAAAATGTCCAAGATTCTTCTTGCTGCAATCCGTCGTATAAGAAACGAATTCGGAGGCGATGCAAGTGTGATCTGGACAGGTAGACCGTCGAGCGCAACCATTGTGCGCCGTTTTCTAGAGTTCCGTGGTGTGGGCCAGAAAATAGCAACCATGGCAACCAACATTCTTGTGCGAGACTTTCGCGTCGAAGTCAGCGACTGCTACTCAATAGATATATCCGTGGATGTTCATGTCAAACGAGTGTTTGCCCGAATGGGATTTATCACTATGAACAAATCGGTCGATTACTTGATCTTTCGTGCGCGAGAGCTTAATCCAGATTATCCGGGTGTCTTCGATCTTGTTATCTGGGAGCTCGGACGCACCGTATGTAGACCGACGCAGCCAGCTTGTGACAAGTGTCGTTATTCGCGTTTCTGTACTTATGCAAATGGAGGAGATGCGTCTTGATTACTTGGCGCGATCGAATCCTGAGAGAGTTTACACCCAGGATTGCCAGGCTTACGTTAGTGGCAGACCCGGATGGGCTTCTTCTTGAAGAGGTGATTCTTGAAGGTATCCGCGAGCGCGGTTTTGAACTTATCCCTTTCGAAGACCACATCGCTTTCCGCTACGCCTACGAATCTAAGTTCCGTTCACGCTGGGACAGGGGCGAGCAGACAGACCTCGTTGTCGTGCTGCGATCCCAAGCCAGCGACCTGGCTTCTTTTATGCCCTATGACCTTCTCCAAGCCGGTCGCAAGCTCTCGTTCAACCTCGGAGACATCTTCCCGAACCTCAGCTACCCGGTTGTGACCGCCCTGGACCGCGGTGACCTCGATGTCTTGTATGAAGCAAAAGAACGATACACGCCTGGCCAGTTGGGTGATAACGCCACCAAGGAGTTCGTTCTCAGGCATGTCTTTGAAATTGCCCCGGAACTGATCAAGCAGCCGTCGGATCTGCTACGTGTTCTGCTGCGCCGTCATTACCGAAATCGGCGAATCCCGGTCATTCTTGATGATCGGTTCATCCAACTTCTCCGTCAGAACAGCACCTTTGACGACTGGCCATTGGAAGCTCTCGTTCCAGACCGGGAAGCCTATTTCGCATTCCTCCAGGAGCGTTGGCCGATCTTCCTCGACCGTGAGGCGGCCAAGGGGGCGTCCGGCGTCCAGGAAGACAAGAAGCCCTACGGTCTGGCCATTGAGGGCCCCATCGATCTGCCTTTCGATCACCACGATATCCGGATTTACATCGACAACCTATTCCTCGAGGGGCTACTCCACTCTGTGGCTCACGAGCAAGCTGACGCTCTTTCCAAAAC
>DASRZI010000317.1:0-14749 GCA_035686605.1 Candidatus Zixiibacteriota bacterium | reverse complement strand
GTGACGTGCGGGCCATCACCTCTCAGCCCATATTCTGCCTGCCAACAATCTGTCGTCTTCAATCGGGATTAGACTGCATGAGGGCAGTTCCAATCAAGGGAATTGATGTCAACTGGAAACAAAATGGCGATGACCATACTCAGTAGATTGGCAAAGAAAATCCCGCAGAGCACTTGACGCTGCGGGATCATATTTCTTATTTCTGTTTGCTCGAGAAAGCCAGGACAAACGGCTCAGTGCTTACCTACGAGAAACCACAATCAACATATATGTTGGAGCCAGATCTACCAGACCACTACACGTAGATACGCGCAAATGATCCGGGCTAATCCATTGCTCGACCGAGTAGAGACTAGAACATAAAGGCGTCTACGAACGTGTCTTTAACCTCTTGTTTGCGCAGGTACCAGATGATGATGGCCCCGATTATCGTCCCTACTGGGAAGATGAAAAGAAGAAAGACTGAGAGAAAGATAGCCATTGATCTCGACCACCCTTTGGCGCTCCACAATCCGTAAGCAGTACCCAATGCTAGTACGCCATAAAAGAGCGTGGCCACGATCCCTAGGAGAAACGCCCAAACGTTCACGAAAAGTCCCTCGCCGATACCGTCAGATAGGACCGGAGCAAGGCCATTGACGATGAAATGGACGGTCCCTGCGAGACTCGGGATCGCCGTGAGAACGAAGAAGACGGCAATAACACTTACACCAGTTGGTCGACTGTTTTCACCCATTAAATACCCTCCAGGGATAAAGACGATAACTTATGCTGGATAAACAAGAGAAGGTCACCGATCTTGCTGTGTATTCGATGCGGAACTATTCTCGATTTTCAACTGCCCAACAGCATAAAAACATGATCGCAGCTTCCATTGATGTTACTCCGGCTTAGGGCATGAGGCAACAATGAAGCTGCCGGGATTATCTTTCGGCGTAAAGGAGGCTGAGGTATGAATGGACGGGGTTTGGCTCCTGACTCACGGTAAAACCATTTTCGACAAGATGGGCTTTCAAATCTACAGCAGCACAATCGAAGTAGCCGTCGTGGACCTCGATAGTCAACCGGCGGACTTTGGATAGGGATTCCCTACCGGCTTTTATCAGGAATTCGAACTCGCATCCTTCGCAATCGATCTTCATCAGATCGCATTTTTCCCCAGGTAGGCGGGCCAGAATCTGTTTCAAGTCCACCGATGGCACCGACGACTTCCCAGACGACTTCCCAGGCGACTTCCCAGGCGACTTCCCAGGCGATTTCACAAATGAAGTAGAGACCGCATCTCCACCTTCGTGCTCTGGTCGAAGACGCGAGGCTGCTTCTCCCGCCGCCTCGTTATAGCAGGCCACCCGGTCGATCTGGTTTAGTGCCAGATTGTGCTTGAGCAATTCAAATGATTGGCCATGAGGCTCGTATGCATGGACCAGGCCATCTGGACAAGCCGCCGCCGCCAGCACCGTAAAATCTCCCAGACCTGCCCCGATATCGACAATAGACCAGGATGGATCGATTTCGATAGCCAGTAGATAATCTTGGTCAATACAGGTTTCCTTGATGACCCAAACATCCAATGCCGAGCGCACAGAAAAACGCCAGCCAGTTCCGCGCAGTTCCACCTCGGTAGGCAGGCTGCCCGGAAAGCCAAGGAAGATACCGCTAATCTGCCAGGGCCGTTTGAATGCCCTGACGAGGGTCAAGATGGAGCTGAGATAATAGCTGGTCTTCGACATTGTTAGCGGGTTAGAGTTTGCTCAATCATTCAAGGCAGCGACTATGATCCCGGCGCAGCAGTTCCCTCGGGCGTGCCCGATCCTGTGGACGTCACTGTTGGCAACGGCGTTGGGGTAGAGGTTGGCTCGGCGGTTGGCTGCCAAGTGATGTCGGCCTGGACGATGATGAAGTTAGTCATCTCCGGTTTTACGACGACTTCGCGCTCGATGACTAGGCCCGCGGTCCGAAATTCGATGCGGTATTCGCCGGCAGGAAGGTCGGAAAATGCGAAGTTTTCATTCCAGCTATCGTCACTGTTGATCCCGGTTGGGGCGTAGGTAAGGTACCGGCGAACGAGTACATCTACTTCCGAGTCAACAGACAACGGTCGCAGGGTGATGTGAGCGCCGTGAATTACTCGACCACGATTGTCCACAAAGCGTCCGGCCAACGTTCCCCACCCTTCGAATGGCGCCAGCCACAACCCTGGGTTTCGCGTGCTGTCGTAATGATTAATGCCGACCCGTACCTCAAGATGAAGATGGGGTCCACTTACTTCGCCTGAATCGCCAACGCCGGCGATAAGCTGGCCCTGTTCGACAAAATCGCCTGCCTCGACGAACAGCTCCAAGGTGTGGGCGTACAACGTATATACATCCTGGCCATTCAATTGCCAGTCGTGCAGGATAATAACCGTATTGCCATAGTAATTGATGCCGTCAAATGGGTTCGTACGCGGGCCTGCAAATACAACGGTGCCACTGCTGGCGGCAAATATAGGCGTGCCTTTGTCATTCGGAAAATCCATCCCATGGTGTACGCGGTAAGGGCGCAGGCTTACGAGCACGGGTGCATTCCCATATGGATAATACTCAAGATCATAGTTTCTACTGTCAGATGGCAGCGGACGGGCCAGCCAGTAATGATCGTCAGGATGAAGCGCATGGGGGACCGAAACTGGGGGCGGACGCCACTCGACGGGTGATTCTGGTCCTAGCTCCGGTGGTCGGACAAACGAAGCCTGGTTCGGCCTAATTCCTCCGGCAACAGGAGTCGGCGTCCTGGTATTTGCCAGGGTAGGGGTTGCTTCCGGTTCAGGTTTGGTCGACTCGGCGATTACCGTTCCTGAAGGTACAGGCGTGTTAGGCCTGACGGTTGGTGGTAGCTGGCTGGCTGTGGGTGATGGTGTGATGGTGGCGGCGATCTCGACTACCGTGGGATTAATCCCAACGATTAGCTGTGGGACTGTTGCCTTTAATTTTGGCTGTCCTTCGAACGAGCAGCCAGCGAGTATTAACAGCAGCGAGAAAAGGACGATAGCTGTTGCCCGGCGCAGTCGTCTAGGGATTTCCACCATCCGTCGATAGCTCCTCGATAGTGAAAATCTCCAAAAGAGCCTCGTCATAGGTTAATCCCTGCCGGTTTTCAAAATGCCAGTAGCGGATACCTTGAAAATAGTTCCGCCAATTTTGTTCCCCAGGTACTCTTTGCCAGCCATAATCCTCAGCGAGAGCGGTAAAATCTAAGTAGTAGCCATCCGGAGGTTCTTCTTTCCATTTGCCACCCTGGTCATAGTACTGAGGATCTTCACCGTACCGGGCCTCAAAATCCCAAGAGCGCTGCCGCAGAGGTTCGCCTTGGCTTCCATCTTGCAAGGCCGTCCTAAGATAGACCCGCCAATATGTTTCGTTCCCCCTCTCTTCGCGCACAATCTCCACCTGGGGATCAACTGATATCGGGTAGCGATAATAGAAATCAAATGCCCTACCGGTCTTGTTCCAGCTTTGGACTGGTGCGCCTGGTACTGGTTTAGAATCTAACGGCTCATACATGTTGTCGACCCGACCGAGGAAATCCCATCCAACTTCTTCGATAACTCGCTGGCGCAATGAAGCGAATGACTGATCGACTCTGTCGTTTAAATATGGTGCGGGTGCGTCAACATCCACCTCGAACAGAAGTAAGGGAGGTTCAAGTTCTGAATTCCTGGATACACGCTCGAAGAACAGCGGGTCGTCTAGAATGGCGGTTGTACGGTCGAGCCTTAGCCCGAGTTCAGTAGGCAGGGCAATCTGTGACCAAGCGCTGTCTCCCATGAATTGATCGCTGACATAAACTTGTGGTGCTGTGTTCCATGCATCGAGACTGCTGGCGATCAGATAGAACTGGTCATGGTTCTGATGGACATACACCACGCTTTTGCTATCAGGTGACCAGCTAGGATGTCGACCCTGACCGAGGCTTTGGGCAGAGCCGGTAGGGTAAGAGTCGGCTAACTGCCTGATATAGATGACGTCATAACCATCGCTTTCATCGCTATAGGCGAGATATTGGCCATCTGGGCTGAAGACTGCGTCATCCTCGTAAGCGCCAGGTGATGCGGTCACATTTACCGCTTCGGCATCACTTAGGGTATTCAGTGACATTATGAAAATATCTTTGTTTCCGCTCCGCCAGCTTGTGAAGGCAATATGACGTCCCCTGGGCGACCAGGCGGGCGCGAAATCCTGGGCGGGGTGTTCTGTGAGACGTGTGGGTGAGCTGTCGCCGTCTGCCTTAACGATATATAGATCCAGATTTTCGTCTTGGTAGGACTCGTAGACAAGCCACTGGCCATCCGGTGACCAGGCTGGTGATCCATCGTAAGCCAGGTTGTTCGTGAGACGCTCAATTCCACCCGTTAGCAGGTCGAGAATGTATATTTCCCAGTTTCCATCGCGTCGCGATGAAAAGGCAAGGTATTGACCATCCGGACTCCAGGCGGGGTCTCTATCATCGGAATGGTGGCTTGTGAGCCGGATCGGATCCTCAAGCCCTACCATAAGGGTATAAATATCGCTGTTTCCATCTTTGCGCATGGTAAAGGCGACTCCCCCAAATCGAAGAGGATCATAAAGAGCCGGTTGGGCGTCTTCAACCGAAACCGAGGTAGGGGGCTCTTCAGTTGGGACGGGCGAAGGCGTCGGCGTATTTGTCGGCAAAGGTGTTGGCGTGTCGGTTGAGGTTGGAATGGGGGTGTTAGTTGGTGCGTCAGTTGGGGTGGGGAGTGGCGTCGACGAAGGTACTTCAAGAAGTGATCCCGCGCTTGCTACCGGATCGCCGTTGTCGAACTGTCGATTCTGCCTTGATAGGTACCCTATGGCAACGAGCGCCATCACGGCGAGGAAGAGTGTCGCCAAGCGGCTTAGCAGGCGTGGATGCCGGTTTAAGACAGCGGAACGAATACCACTCCTGCCTCGATCCTTGGCGGACTGTTTTTGAATATTTTTTAGACGTCGCCGCATTCTCAGGCGCTCAAGGCGTGACAGGTGAGAAGGAGTGTTTTGGTCTGGCTCCTGATTCGAGGATAAAAATCTGAAAGGAACTCGAAACGGGTATAAGACGGCATCCGACAGCCGCCTGGCGGCGTGACTCAATGCTCGATGTAGTTGATCTGCTAAGTCCATGAGGTAGAACCGTAGATCCGACATTCGATGGCCGGACTGTCCTTCTCTTTCGCCCATCTCGAGATCAGTGTAGCATGGCCAAGGACTATGTCAAGTACACCAAGGTCCGGTCTGACCATTTCCAGTCAAGCACGACAATTATCTTGTGCTGCCTTCTGGTGTCCAAACCGAATTGGTGCTGACCACCCGCTGCCTCTATCTCTGATTTCCGAGCGGTTTGCCGTCCATCCTGGACACGTATGTGACGCGTCGCATTTAGCGACAAATACCAAGCGCGCTATCAAAGATAATCGATGATCTACGTGCAGAAGAGTGTTCTGGCGCGTATATTTTTTTGACATAAAGATGTTCTTTTTGGGAGAAAGGAGTTCTCAGTATGGCAGATGTACCTACTCATCTACTCTTAGCTACTTTTAACGAGGAAAAGAGTGCGAAGGAAGCATGTAAATCCCTTAAACGTGCCAGGAGTGACAATGAAGTGGCCTTTCATGATGCAGCCCATGTCAAGCGCGATGATAAAAACCGACTGCATATCAAGGAGAGTGGTGATATCAAGCCAGGTAAAGGCGCTGCGGTCGGGGGAATGTTAGGAGCATCGATTGGATTGCTCGCCGGGCCAGCAGGTTTCGTTCTCGGAGGCTCTGTGGGAGCTATGATCGGCGCAGCCGCCTCTGCCGCAGACAGCGGTATCTCAGATTATCGTTTGGATAATATCGGCGATAGGCTGATGCCAGGGACTTCGGCGATATTGGCTGTCGCGGACGATATCGACCTTGAGAGAGTCAAGCTATATCTTCAATCACATGGGGCAGATGTGGTCTCCCAGATTATCGATCCGGATATCGCTTCTCTTACACAGACCAATGAAGAGTAGTCTATTCTAGCTTGGGAGCTGGACGTTGATAAGCTAACCAACCGGTCGGTCTATGCGCCTGGCGCTCATTCCAGATCAAAGGTTTTTCTACTTTCCTTCGAACTTTGGCTGATTGGATGCTGGGATCGACCCAGATTTATAGGATTGCCTCTTACTTCCAGACAACTCTTCTGCGATTAACGATATTCTCCCTTTAACAAGGAGAAGCAAATTAGGTCGTTGTAGCGACCTTTAAAGAAAGCGTACTCGCGGAGCAGCCCCTCCTCGGTAAAACCCAGTTTTTGCAGCAGCCCGATCGAGGCACTATTACCTGGGATGACAAGAGCTTGTATGCGGTTTAGCCTGAGGCTTGAAAACCCGTAGCGTATAATAATCCGCAGGGTCTCATGCATAATGCCCCTTCTCCAATACGGCCGAGCCAGGTCATATCCGATACCGCCCTGCATGTTTTGTTGGTTGAAGACGAATCCTACTGTTCCAATGATGATGTTATTAGCCTGTTGGGAGATACCCCATCGCAAACTTTCACCTCTCTCATGGCGCAGGCGCTGCTGGTGAATGAGCTCCGATGCCTGTTTGATATCGGTATATGTATCCAGGTCATAATAGCGGGTTACTTCTTCATCCGAATATATCCGGAGCACAGATTCCGCATCAGAAGAAACCAACTCCCTTAGTCGAAGATTGGCGGTCACTAGTTCAGGGAAAGCGGTCATTGGTATCTGGATTTGGTTGAGCATGATTTCTTTCTTCCTAAAAGGACCAACTCCGTGCTTTAGCTCTGCTTGAGTGCGAGACTATTAAATCATCGCCAATTCACCGGGAACGGAATTATCTTTACATAAAGCACATTATATAACATTCCTGAACCATTGCTATGGATGCGGTTTGAACGGAGCTAACTTTCAGGGCTGCGGTAGTAATACTAGCAAAACTTTACATAACGCAGCGACTTGACTGGATGTCAAAGATTCGTGGAGCCATTATGTCAGCGGAGCCCAATGAAGCTCGACTAACAATAGATGTCGACATTATGTAAAGGTGAAGATTGTGAACTTGGCCTGATGAGGTCAAGACCACGGGGTCTCAGGTCGCTCCTGCAATTCGCCGTCCACAAACAGATCTACTTTTTCGTTGAAGAAGCACAGCAGTCCCTTTATCTTCTTTGATTCAGGGAAGGGCTCTTGGTAAGCCCACACCATGTTCCGGTAGATTGTCCCAGCTACTGAGAGTGACCAATAAGATGCAACTCCCTTGTATGGGCAAGTGGTTTCGGAACTTGTCTTTTCCAGTACCCCCATCTGCACATCCACCATTGGGATATAAAAGCGGGGAGGGAGGCTGGTTTCAAACAATATCGTGGGATTCTTCGTTTCCGCCAAGATGATGCCATCGAGCTCAACCCTAAAATGTCTCGTGCTCCGCAAGATATCCACCCGATGGTAGGGATCCCTCGGGTGAGCAAATATCTCTTCTTCTTCTTCAAACCAATGATCCATCTTGTTCCACTGGAAGCCGTAAAACCCCCTCAAGTTTGCTAAGTTGCAAGGTGGATCCATGTAGGTCCAGGCGCCGTCTTCGACTATCCTATCCCCAACTTGCACATCAAAGTACTGGCGGCCATCGCTTCCCAAACGCCGAGGATTCAAGTGTTCCACATTGACGTCCGCCCTTGGAAAGTAATATGCCAGTCGTCCGCCTGACTCCCGGCGTAATAGGGTTTCCTTACTATTTCCGATGAATTCACCATTGAACTGGACACGAACCCATCGAGCGCTCGGTTCGATTATTGTATGAACTGCCAGTATTTCGGTCCCCGAAGTGTATTTTGATGATCCCGCCATTGATAGTTCTCCTGCGGAAGTGACTCTGGACGATCCCCGACCAAAGTTAGTGATACCCTCTGAACTGAAACGTCTAGGCGACGACTAGCGGGTCCGGATGGTCAGATTTCGAGTGCGGAAAGCCAAGTGAATTCCTAGCTAAGTATAGAAGTAAAAGGATCTCAATTATCCTGCAAATTTATCGCGCGGTTTAACGGTTATCTAGCGAGGGCGAAGTTTGCTGCTTGATCTATCTAAATCCAGTGATGCGGAGCGTCGAACCTGTATCGATTGAAACAAACACAACTTATTCTGTCTCTTGGAAACTCCAACAATACGAGCTTCTCTCGCCAAGGTCGGCGTACCAAGGTCGGCGCACCGCAGTCGGTGAATTTAGCATCAGAGCGATTCAGCTTTGGATTCAGGCTGAACCCACAGGAACGATCTAAAACAGCGTTGAATTGGCGGCAATCCAATCGTAAAGCGACTTTATACCTGTTTCGAACGGAACTTCGGGTTGCCAATCGAGCAGCAATTTGGCTCGTTGGATATCAGATACATAAACTAACTGATCTCCAGCTCGCCAAGAATCGAAAGACGCCTCGACAGGATGGCCAAGGAGTGACTCCAAGATGACCTGGAATTCTGCCCATATGGACAAGGTGTTAGACGGACCCCCACCGATGTTGATCGCTCCACCTGAAACCTCATCTGCGTGTTCGATGGCTGAATCGTAGGCGCGCAGCAAGTCAGCAATATGAAGCACATCGCGGACCTGCTTTCCGTCTCCATAGATATTGAGCGGACGATTCAAGTACGCGGCAATAATGAGGTGGGCGATCCATCCCTGATCTTCAACGCCAAATTGCCGCTCGCCATAAATACATGATTGGCGGAGTGAAACTGTCTTTAGGCCATAGATGCGTGCGTAATCTATGACATACTGGTCCCCGGCGCCCTTGGAGCAGCCGTACGGAGAGTGGAAATCCAAGGGGAAGTTCTCCGGTATGCCATCTACAAACTCTGCGAATTCATGCCGGCTGGCAAGTTCATTGATTTTGACGTTCTCCAGTGCCCCGTAAACCTTGTTCGTTGAGGCATATAGAACTACAGCCTGCGGGCAGTGATTCCTTACGGCTTCCAACACATTAAATGTACCTAGAGCGTTGACCTCGAAGTCCTCCCGTGGGTCCTCTATGGAGGTGGTCACAGCGACCTGGCTGGCTAGATGCAAGACGACATCGGAGCCATCGATCTCTCGACTTAAATGGTCGAAATCCCTCACGTCTCCTTTGGCAAACCGAAGGTCATCACCATGCTGCCCATGCAGCCATTCCAAATTTCTCTGGCTTCCAGGCCGGCTTAAATTGTCGTAGACGACGACGTCATGTCCCCGCTTCAAATAATGATCTGCGCTGTTGCAGCCGATAAACCCAGCGCCTCCAGTTATGAAGTATTTCATTTTAACAGCATACCTTTCTCAGTCACCAACTTTCGACCTGAACGGTTCCCGCTCTGATTACTCTGAGCTGGTTTCTGCATTTATAAACCGTCTATTCCTACCATATTTTCCCGAAGCCGCTGAAACAATTCCTTTTCCGTACGGTGTAAGAACGATCGATAAGGACGGTCAAGAGATTTTACGGACATTATTATGGCATCTTCACGACCTTGATAATAGCGTCGCTTTCCCCCTGCAATTTCGAATCTAAGACTACGATATAGGGCCTGGGCAGTCGTATTGCTTTTCCTCACTTCAAGCGTAGCTACTTCAGCCTCTGATTTGTAGGCGAGGTTGAGAAGGTTAAGAATCAGCAATTTGCCCAACCCACGTCTGCGCCAGTTTTTTGTGACAGCGATTGTGCTGATATGCGCCTCATCAATTAGCATCCAAAATCCCGCGTAACCGATCACTTTCTCTGGCAAGTCGGCTAGGGTTACGGTCAGTACCTGGTAATTTGCAATTCGATTTTCGGCAACCTCATAGTGGTACGCACTCTCCTTCCATGGAACAGGGAAAGAGGTCCGTTCAATTCGCATCACAGAGGTGATGTCCGATAGACGCATCGGACGAAGGCGATACGGATGAGGTGGTTTGAGCATAGCAGAGCTAAACGCTGATCTTATCTGATGCAGGGATTGCACCTGAAGGATCGCGCAAGTAAACCGGTACCAGTTCGTCTGGATCGTCGACCCAACCCCGTCGTAACTTCAACCAAGCTAGTTCGGCCAGAAAACCTGCCCGTCTGACTCCCTTGACTGCTGTGACTACCTTAAACTCTTTGTCGCATGCCTTGACGAGTTTTGCTGCGGCAGGTGTGATTTCACCCACGAAGGTCGCAGGTCCATCGGTGATATCAAGAAGATCGTCCCAGCCATAGATGTCAGGTTCTTCCGAGCTCTGCCATCCCTTGCTCCCACGCCATTGATAGGACCCAGCGCAAATCCGTGTTCGCCCGGCTTCGGCGACTACAATCAGTTCGCCCCTGTCCTCTCCCGTGCCAGCAGCCACTATGTCAAGTGTCGAAATCCCGATGAGCTTAGCGCGGTTGGCCAGAACCAATCCCTTGGCGAAGCCGAGTCCAATTCGTAGACCAGTATAAGAACCTGGCCCAATCGCAACGGCGACAGCTGAAAGATCGCTGCTGGTCAAGCCAGCTTTCGACATGACGTCAGCTACCGCGGGGGCCAAATCCACCGTCTGGTTGTTGATGGACCGCCAGCCTCGTTCAGCTGTCAGACTGCGTCCATCATGGAGAGCTATACCGGTCCACCTAGTCGCCGTATCTACTGCCAGGATCATAATCGGGCTGCCTTCCCTTAAACGCCAAACGCGCTTTGGCGAAATTCTTTCAGTAAATCTAGTGCTCTATCGCCGTCAGCTTTGATACGCAATCCTCGCCGAGTTTCACTGATATGACGAAGCTCTATCCATAACCGGTCATCTGGAAGATGGGTCGAAATCCTTTCGGGCCACTCTATCATTGTCGCACCGCCATCGTCGAGAATATCAGCTATGCCTGCAGTGACTACATCAGCCTCATTCTCTAGACGATAGCAGTCAATGTGGAAAAGGATGCGCCCATCGTGCAAGCGTTGGTACTCTTTAACGAGGGTATATGTTGGGCTCGTAACATGACGGCTTGCTCCCCAACCACGACCGATACCCTGAGCAAAGGCAGTCTTTCCTGTGCCTAATTCGCCGGACAAGCAAATTAGATCGCCGATCTCAAGCAATTCACCAAGGCGTACGCCCAGGCGCACAGTCTGTTCAACGCTGCTACTGATGAAATCGAGGGTTCGTTCGTCCAGAATGGCCATGACAATGCCAGGAAATTAGCTCGTTAAGATTCGCTAATTATACACCGCATGCGGGATCATGGTATTATTGATCGGCAGGTTAATCACAACTAGGAATATTTGATCAGATCAATAACCAAAACCAGGATCACCGTTGCCATCATTTCGTTGTCATGAACCGTTTTCTCTGGGAATGTTGATCGCCAGAGATAGTTTGCGACCCCATTCAACACCATTTAGATATCCCTTCTACGACCAATATCGATGCCCCTAAACTTAAGCCGGGCGCCTACTTTCAAATGAGAGTCCTAGTCATATCAGACATTCATGCCAATCTTACTGCGTTTCAGCGTGTGCTCGAGAGCGCTGCGGATGAGTGGGACAAGATTTGGTGTCTAGGAGACATCGTGGGATATGGTCCGGATCCCAATGAGTGTATCGAAACTCTGAGACAGTATGATCATCTTAGTCTCTCTGGAAATCATGATTGGGCCGTAATGGATCGGCTGGATATAAAGACATTCAACAGAGAAGCACGCGCGGCGATACGTTGGACCCAAGAAGCAATTTCCGAATCGAACCTCTCGTTCTTGCGGAGCCTACCTGCACATACTGTTGAAGGACCATTCACCCTCGCCCATGCCAGTCCGAGGCAACCACTGTGGGAATATATCCTGGACACGGCTACCGCCGGCGCTAACCTCAAAAAGTTTGAAACAACCTACTGTCTGGTTGGCCATTCCCACGTACCAATGATTTTCAAGGAGGTTGGCAACAGCCGCGCCGAATGGTACGCGCCATCATATGGCCAACCTTTTGAGTTGAATCAGAGCCGTTTGATTATCAACCCTGGTAGTGTCGGGCAGCCGAGAGACTATGATCCCCGGTCCGCGTATGGATTGTTGGATCTAGAAGCAATGACTTGGGAGCATAGACGGGTTGAATATGACTTTGAAGATACTCAAGCCAGAATGGCGGAAGCAGGACTTCCGGACAGACTTATCTCTAGACTTGGATTTGGTTCATAGCTGCTGCTCCAAATCCAATGCACATTCGACTGTCGAACATGGCTAGCTGTGGTGCATGAGTTATTGGCGGTCAAATCCCTCTTTAGGCACTAACCTCGATTTCGCTCCAGCCAAACCGGTTTGTCGCGAGCGCAGCCACCCGCAGGTTGATACCGTCAGTTTTGGGAGTTCTGAGCTGGTTCTTGGGCATGGATCCGCATCGTCAGCGCATATTTTCTTGTTATAATCCCCGGCAGCGTTTTTCCGTAAGAGTACTCTAGGAGCGGTTCTCAATCGAGCTAATAACCACTGCTCTTCACGAGCGCTCTAGTTGCCTGCGATTGTGTATTTATTTTTTGTGCATCTAGGAGAAGGAACAAAATCCATGTATTGGCGTAAACCGGCTCTGTTACTGATTGTCCTTGCAGCACTTATTCTACTAATGGCACCGGTCTTGCATGCCGGTCTGGATAACTCGACGGATAAATCGACATTCGTTCGAATAGCGGTTGGATCAAAAGTTGATCTGGACGCTCTCGCCCTTAAACCACAACAAGTAATTGATTACGAGTCATTTCTCTGGCTGGAGCTTCCTGGTGTAGATTATGAAAAACTAGCGGATTCCGACATCCCGTTCACGGTCGAAACCGGTGCCGGGCTTATCAATATCGGCGGGTTTTCGTTTGATCCTCTCGCAGATGGCCAACCCGAGATGCCCCTCCATCTTGTAGATTCTAATACTGACGAGGGATTCCGGTTGATGCAGCTTGCCGGACCGACCAAGGATAATTGGTTGGAAAAGATCCAGACGAAAGGCCTTGAGATCCTCCAGTATTATCCCCATTACACCTACTTGACATGGGGAACCGTCGAGGAGGCCATAACCGCAAGCGAGCTTCAAATGGTTCGTTGGCAGGGACCCGTGCATCCCGCCTACAAGATCAATGAAGACCTTCTCGATCGGGCGGGCGTTATCGAAAATGTAGACATAATGTTCTATAACGACGGTGATATCAAGAAAACCCTGGGAACCATAGAAGAGCTTGGCGGTTCCATTATTCAGTCTTATCCATCGCAGCCGGATGAGACATTCTTCAACACTATCGTTCGACTGGACGCATCCGCAATCGAAGACATAGCCCGCATTAGTACGGTATTATGGCTAGGGTTTGCAAGCCCTGAGCCAATATTGGACGATGAAATGTCAAGCCAGATAGTGGCTGGCAACTACAACGGCGGCGTACCAGAACCGGGGTACAATAGTTTTCTGGCCTCCTTAGGATATGACGGATCGGGAGTCGTCTGGTCAACCATCGATACCGGTGTTGACTATGCTCACCCGGATCTAAATTCGCGAATCGTCGGCGGCTACACCTATCCAGGAGCACCTGCAGGGAGTGGACCTGGAGATGATTGCGCGGGTGGTGGACATGGAACCCACGTATCGGGGATCATCGGTGGCGATGCAACTGCTGGTTACAGCGACCCGGATGGCTTTCTCTATGGCCTGGGAATGGCTCCTGGGGTGAGTTTTTTCGCTCAAAATTCACTGTGCTCGCCGAGTTGGCCTCCCAGCGGAGGTTGGCAGGAGCATAGCAAACGAGGTGTGATAGGCAGTGCCATTGGTGGGAATAACTCTTGGACAACCGGCGAAGGAACTCCGCACGGATACCAGTCCTCCGAGCGAACCCACGACTTCATGGTACGAGATGGGAATTTTGATACCTCCGCTGTGGCCGAGCCTTTCATTGAGGTTTTCTCGGCTGGCAATTCCGGAAGCTCTGGATTGACGGCGCCAAAAGAAGCCAAGAACCTGATCGTCACCGCCAGCAGCTTGAATTATCGAGCGGGAAATATCAATTCGATCTCAATTTTCAGCAGCCGTGGTCCCGCTGTTGACGGGCGATGGGTACCGACTATCGCAGCGCCGGGTGAAGAAATCGCCTCGTCCCGACGTCTAGGAACCGCCTCGCAGTGCACAAGCACTATCGCAGGCACCGCTGGCAACTACTCGCTCTGCTCGGGAACGAGCATGGCCGCGCCGCATACATCTGGCGCTGTCGTGCTAACAACAGAATGGTGGCGAACTTTCAATAGTGAGCGGGACCCGAGCCCGGCTATGGCAAAGGCTCTTTTAGTGAATGGCGCCGTAGATATGGGGACTTCGGATATTCCCAATATCAATGAGGGCTGGGGGCGAATAAACGTAACAAACATCATCAGCTCAGGAGTTCCGACGCTGTATCGGGATCAGATTGACGTGTTTAACAACACCGGCGAGCAGTTTCAATTGGCACTAGGTGTGTCAGATCCATCAAAACCTTTCAAGGTATCACTGGCATGGTCTGATGCTCCGGGCGCTGTTGGCGCGAATCCGGCTCTGGTCAATAACCTAAATCTGACCGTCTTGAACGGCAGTCAAACATATTTAGGAAATGTTTTCAGCGGTGGATGGTCCGTTGAAGGGGGATCGGCAGACGCGATCAATAACTTGGAGAATGTCTACATCCAGAATCCATCAGACTCAGTTCTAATCACCATCGACGCCGTTAACATCGCCGGGGATGGAATCCCCTATAGCGGCGATCC